>NZ_JAMYLN010000001.1:0-367501 GCF_040318035.1 Mesorhizobium sp. M1329
AGATATCCATCCCGCCGAAGCGGGCCTTCCAGTTGTAGATCGAGGCGTCGCTGACCCCGTGCTTGCGGCACAGATCGGCAACCGACACCCCGGCCTCATGTTCCTTCAAAATTCCGATGATCTGCTCTTCAGAGAAGCGGCTACGTTTCATGTCCTGGTCCTCTCGATGGCCAGAACGAACTTCAAACCGGATTAGATCAGAGGGGCAAGGTCAAGACGAGTATGACGCAACCGTCAAGGACATCCAGTCGACCATGGGCGGCGTACCGAGTTTCGTAAAGCAGTTCCCGAAAGCCGGTCTGCCCGGTGCATGGGCCGAGGTCAAGGCCATCCAGCTCAGCGACAAGACGGCGCTGCCGCCGAAGGTCAAGTCGCTGATCTCGCTGGCGGTGGCAGCGCAAATCCCGTGCAACTACTGTATCTGGTCGGACACGCAGGATGCCAGGCGCGCCGGCGCCACCGACGAGGAGATCCAGGAGGCGGTCGCCGTTTCAGCGCTGACCCGCCATTGGAGCACCATCTTCAGCGGCATGCAGGTCGATTTCGACACATTCAAGAAGGAGATGGGCGGGCAGTAATGCCTTCGTTATCAGAGCGGGCTGCGTTCAGACTGAATTAGCCATCCCGCTCTGACTGTTCTGTATGATCCGCCAGCACCTCATTGATAACCCGCCACGATTTTTCCGCCTCGCGCTGGTTGCCGTCATGTCCCGAAGCGACGATCAGCGCCTTCCACAACGCCCAGCCCCGTGCGCGCGCCCAGCTGTGCTCATCAAGGGCAATGGCGTCGCGGAACGCCTGGCGGCTCTCGCCGTAAAATTCCGTCCACGCGATCACCAGGTCACAGGCAGGATCGCCGATAGCCGAACTGCCGAAATCGACGACCGCGCAGAGCTTGCCATCTTCGACGAGCAGATTGCCCGAGGCGACGTCGCCATGGACCCAGACCGGCGGCCCCTGCCATCGCGAGGCAAGCGCAGTCGCCCACACGGCCTCGGCTGCGGCCTTGTCGATGCGGCCGCCGAGCGCCGAGAGCGCACCTCGGGTCTCGGCGTCGTAGACCGAAAGCCGGCCACCGCGGTGGAAATTATGCTGCCCTGCCGGTGGCCCACCTGCGGCGTCGATCCGGTAGAGCGCAACCAGAAAGCCGGCCAGCGAACGGGCGAACTCAGTGAGATCGGCAATCAGTTCACTAGCCGCCGGTCTGCCGCCAAGCCAGCGATAGACAGACCAAGGCCATGGATAGCCTTCCCCTGGCGCGCCTTTGGCCAGCGGCACGGGTATAGGCAGAGGCAGGTGAGGCGCCAGGCGGGGCAGCCAGCGATGCTCCTTCTCGACCTGGGCGACATAGGCGGCAGCGCTCGGCAGCCGCACCGACATGCTGTCGCCCAGCCGGAAGGTGCGGTTGTCCCAGCCGCCAGGCTCGACCGGCTCTACCGGCAGGTCCGCCCATTTGGGGAGCTGCGCCGCAATCAGCCGGCGAACAAGTGCGGCATCTATCGACATGCCTGGTGTTCGTTTATTGGGCGGCATCGGGCTTGCTCAGATCTTCTGGATAGCTGGCGGTCCATCTTTTTGTTTTTCGCATTCTTGCGGCGCCAGTGAGTTCACTTGGCTGCAAATGCTCTAAGCTTTGCGTTCCCAGCGCCGGTCGGGCGTTTGCTGCCAGTAGGTCACGGTGTGGCCGGCCTCCTTCATTGTCTTCCAGTACGTGCGTGCCGCCTCGACCTGAGCCGCATCGTGGCCGTCGAACAGGAACACGGCGCGCTGGTAGCCGCCAAGCTCCGGCGGCACCGCCCCATCGACCAGGAACCGTATCTGCGCCTGGTTCGGATTGTCGGGGCCGACGGTCAGAAGCACCGGCTGCTCGGCGGGATGGGCTTCACGGTCCGTTGCGTGGGCCAGGAACGAATCGTCCCGGAAAGTCCACAGATGCTGGTCCAGCGCGTCGCGTCGTTCCTTGGTGCCGGTCTGCACCACGGCGCGCCAGCCACGATCGATACTGCGCTCCAGGAGGCCGGGCAGCGCATCCTCCAGCGTCGATTCGGTCAGGTGATAAAACAGAATCTCAGCCATGCGTTTAGTCTACATTGTCGGAGTCCCGCCCCAGCCGCTCATTGCTCGTAATGATCGCGCAGCAGCCGGTCGAGCAGCCTGACGCCGAAGCCGGAAGCCCATGACTGGTTGATCTCGTTGGAGGGCGCGCCCATCGCGGTGCCGGCAATATCGAGATGCGCCCAGGGCGTGTCCTTGACGAAGCGCTGCAGGAACTGCGCGGCGATGATGGCGCCGCCATGGCGGCCGCCGATGTTCTTCATGTCGGCATTCTTGGAATCGATCAGCTTGTCGTATTCGGCGCCGAGCGGCATGCGCCAAACCCGCTCCTGCGTCGCCTGTCCGGCAGCCGTCAGCCGGTCCGCCAACTCGTCATTATTGGAGAACAAGCCGGCATAATGCTGGCCGAGCGCGACCATGATGGCGCCGGTCAGCGTCGCCAGATTGATCATGAATTTCGGCTGGAAGCGGTCGTTACAGTACCAGAGCGCATCGGCCAGCACCAGGCGGCCCTCGGCGTCGGTATTGAGCACTTCGATGGTCTGGCCCGACATCGAGGTGACGATGTCGCCCGGTCGCTGAGCGTGGCCGTCGACGGCGTTTTCAACCAGCCCGACGATGCCGACGACATTGACCTTCGCCTTGCGCGCGGCCAGCGCGTGCATCAACCCGGTGACGGCAGCAGCGCCGCCCATGTCGCCCTTCATGTCCTCCATGCCCGACGC
Source organism: Mesorhizobium sp. M1329 (assembly GCF_040318035.1). NCBI lineage: Bacteria > Pseudomonadati > Pseudomonadota > Alphaproteobacteria > Hyphomicrobiales > Phyllobacteriaceae > Mesorhizobium > Mesorhizobium sp. M1329. The sequence continues at coordinate 2,781 of NZ_JAMYLN010000001.1, forward strand.
CGGCTTGATCGAATTGCCGCCAGTGTCGAAGGTGACGCCCTTGCCGACGAAGGCGACCGGGCTTTCCTTGGCCTTGCCGCCGTCCCACCGCATGACAGCGATGCGGGCGCCACGCGGCGAGCCCTGCGCGACGCCCAGCAGCGAACCCATGCCGAGCTTCTTCATCTCCTTCTCGGCCAGGATCTCGACCGTGACGCCGAGCGCCTCCAGTTCGGCGATGCGGGCGGCGAATTCCACCGGTCCCAAAACATTGGCCGGTTCATTGACCAAATCGCGGGCCAGCAAGACACCGTCGATTATTGCCGCTTCATCGGCGAAGGCCTTCTTTGCAGCAGCCGGATCGGCGGTGTGAATAGTCACCTTGACCGGCTTTTTTGGCTCGCGCTTGTTGTCACCATTGTTCTTTTTGGTCTTGTACTTGTCGAAGGAATAGCTGCGCAGCAGGATGCCCGCTGCAAGCTGAACGGCTTGCCTGCCGCTGACGGCCGCACCGGGAAGATCGAGCACGACGGCCACTTCGGTTGCCTTGCGAAAGGACGCGGCAATCGTGCCGCCGAGTTTCAGCCAGGCGTAGTCATCGAGGTTGGAGCCCTTGCCGGTGCCGACCGCCACCAGCCGCTCGAGCGATGTCCCTTCCGGTGCCAGCACTTCGACTATGCTGGCGAATTTGCCGGTGAAGTCGGCGACAGGAAAAGCCCGATCGAGGGTCTTTGCCGGATCGCAAGCCCTGGCGGCATCGCCGAGGCCGCCCTCGTCGGCCGACAGAACGAAAACGCTGCCTTTTTTGGGCGCGGCGAATTTGGCAAAGGCGATCGAGGGTCTTGAATTCATCATGTCCTGCTTTCGGGGAAGTGCGTTGGATTTATCGCGGGAGGCGTTCGATTGGGCAGATCGGACCGAAGGTGCCGTGTTGTTGCGTCAGTGAGCGGCGGGTTGAAACAGCTCGATGACATTGCCCGATGGGTCTTCGAGCAGGGTCTGGGAACCGCCGACGCCCGTTATGATATCGTTGCGAAAGACAAGTCCAGCACTCTTGAGGCGCGCAACCTCTTCTTTCAGGTCCGGCACCACCAACAGGATGCGATTCCAGCCTCCCGGCACCGGCTGCCGGCCATCCGGCATCGCCCGTGCACCCGAACTGCCGGGTCCGCTTAGAAGGAGCCGTAGCGCGCCGCGTGTGACGGAAGCAAAAGCCGGTCGCGCGTCCTGTTCAACAGCGAAGCCCAGATGTCCACAGTAGAAGTCGATCGAGGCGGCGACATCATCGACCATGTAGCGAATGCTGACTGGCGTCATGATCATTGACCTTTCGGTTCGAGCACGTTTCAACAAGGCGTGTCTATTGCGGGCGGAACAGTCGGCATAGTCCGGCTCACTATCGCTGCTTGACAATCCGCGCCGCTATCGCCCTGGCCTGAATGCGGGCGTTGGCGAAACAACCGCGAATGCTCGGCCGCATGCCGGTAAACCACAGACCGGGCAATTTCGGATCGGCGTCGCCGCCATTGAAAAGCGGAACGCCCTTGCCGTCGAGAACGCCGAGCTTGCCGACCATCTGTTCCAGACCGGTGCGATAGCCGGTCGCCGCAATGACGATATCGGGCGTGATCAACCTGCCGTCATTCAATACGATGCCGTCCTGGGTAAATTCCCGCAATGGTGGCACCACCACGATCGTGCCTGCCTTGATGGCGCGAACCGCGCCGTCATCGGCTGCGATCGCGGTGTAGTCGGCGCTCAGACGGCTCGCACCGCCTATGGCGGCCGGCGGAAGCCCAAATTTCGTCAGGTCGCCGAAAACCAGGCGCTGGGTTGTCGCCATCACCGCGTCGGCCAGTCGCACCGGCAAGCTCGCCATTAACGGTGAAAGCCTGTGGACGGCGACCTTGCCAATGCGTTTCGGCAGCAGTGAGGGGCCGTTGCGGGCCGACAGCCAGATGCTTTGGGCGTCTGCATTTGCAAGATGATTAAGTACGTCGAACCCCGAATTGCCGGCTCCGACCACCAGCACCTTTTTGCCGGCGTAGTCCTTCGCCGCGCCAAAATCGGCTGAATGGATAATCCGGCCTGCAAAATCGTTCATGCCTTTCCACGCGGGGATAAACGGCTGCCGGTCGCGCCCGGTTGCGACGACGACATGGCGCGCCGGACGGAATCCGGCGTTCGTCCGCACGGTCCAGTGATCGCCATCGAACGTGATCTCTTCAACGGCAACGCCGAATGCAACCGGCAGACCATGCGCCTTGCTGAAATCGTTCAGATGGCGAATGACGGCCGATTTATGCGGAAAAGCCGGGGTGCCTGCGGGATAGCCGACGCCGGGCAGCGTCGAGAGATCGCGATGCGTATTGAGGTGCAGCCGCTGGTGCCGCCGATGCCAGGGTTCGGCAAGCCGGCTCTCCCTTTCCAGGACGAGCGTCGGTACGCCGGCCTTCATCAAGGCGTGGGCGGCGGCAAGGCCGGCCGCGCCGGCGCCGACCACGATCGCGCCGTCAAAGACGGTTTCCCGACCGGTTTGACTGCGCAATTTTTCCGCTTCCATGCTGGGGCTCAACAGATCCTGACCCGTCTTATCACGCCGCGGCGGTCGCGACCGGCGCGACATTTGGTCGTTTTGCCGCATTTGACAAGACTTTGGCCGAAATCGCTCCCATATGCGATATCGAACCATCCACGATTCGTCGCGGCACGGCCCCGCTTCCCGCCGCAACCTGTTGTTAACCAACAATGTTCGCCCTTTCTTATCCATTGCCGCCGACACTCCGGCCCAGCGGACTTTGCGATCCGGAACAGAACCCAGATCGAACCGCCAAACTGAGCCAGTTGTGCAGCCGGCGCCGGACGACTACCTTGTTCCAAGGCATGATGCCGTTCGAAATCGCCGAGAAAAGCCTTCATGAAGGTCGTTGAACGTTACATCATGCGCCGTGCTTTCGCGGTATTCGCGCTGGCGCTCGTCTGGACGCTGGCGATCGTGTGGACGACTCAGGTGCTCGCCCGCATCGACCTCGTCACCGATAGCGGTCAGTCGGCCCTCACCTTCTTCGAAGTCGCAGCGCTGATCATCCCGACGATCGTTCCGATCGTCGTGCCGTTCGCCCTGGTGGTCGCGGTCGCCCAGATCCTCAGCGTGATGAATTCGGATTCGGAGCTGGCCGTCATCAATGCCGCCGGCGCATCACGCTGGACTATCGTCAGGCCGATCATGCTTCTGGCACTCGCAGCCAGCGTTTTTTCCTTCGCCGTCGACAATGGCGTCGACCCATACGCACGCCAGAAGAATCGCGAGTTGATTGCGTCGTCGCGTGCCGATCTGTTGTCGTTGATCATCCAGGAAGGCACCTTCCGCAAGATTGATGACGGCCTGTTCCTGCAGGTCGGCGAACGGCTTCCCGACAATCGCCTCGGCGGCATCTTCGTCGCCGATTCGCGCGAAGAAGGCGTCAATCTCATCTACTACGCCAAGACCGGCAGCATCATCGAACGCGGCGACGAGAAGGTGCTGATGATGAATGACGGCGTCATCCATCGCAAAACCATGACCGGCGACCTCTCGGTGATCCGGTTCACCTCCTATGCCTTCGACTTGTCCGCTTTCATGTCGGCATCATCTGACATCCTGCTTTTGCCGAAGGACCGGACGACCCAGTATCTGCTCAACCCCAGTCCGAACGACAAGATGTACCAGCAAAAGCCGAACAGGTACCTGGCCGAGCTCAACCAGCGTTTTTCCGAGTGGTCCTATTCGCTCGTCTTCGCGCTGATCGCGCTCGCCGTCGCCGGAGATGCGCGCTCGCATCGCGAGGCGCGTGTGCACCCGCTGATCACGGCAATCGCGATCGCGCTGTTCGTACGCTGGCTCGGGTTCTTTGCCGCCGGCAAGGCCGACAAGGTGCCGCAATATGCCTATATGGTCTACGGCGTCCCGATCATGGCATCTGCGATCGCCATCTGGTTCATTGTTTCCAACCGGACCATGGAACTGCCGGTTGCCTGGGCCGATTGGATAACCAATCTTGCCGGCCGCTTCAGTGACGGCTGGGGCGCTATCAAGCTCCGTTTTGCCAGGCATGGCGCATCCGGACAGGGAGCCGGCTGATGGGCTGGACTCTGGGTCGGTACTTCTTCTTTCGCTATGTGACGATCACCATCTGGTTCTTCATCGGCCTCTTGGCGCTGGTGTTCCTGATCGATTTCACCGAGCTTTCCGGCCGCACGACCGGCGTGCCGGGCTTCACCTACGCAACTGCGTTCGCCATTTCGGGGCTCAGGATGCCCATGATCATGCTGCAGACGGTGCCGTTCGTCGGCCTGTTCTCGGCGATGGCGACCCTGGTGTCGCTCAATCGCAAGTATGAATTGGTCATCGCCCGTTCCGCCGGGGTTTCCGCATGGCAGTTCCTGCTGCCATGCTGCATCGGGGCGCTGCTGTTTGGAGCCTTGTCGGTCGGCGTCATCAATCCGGTAGCCGCGCACGCCTATTCCTGGTCGGAGGAGATCGAGACCCAGCTCCGTTCGGGCAAGTCGAACAGCGTCTCGGCCGATGCCGCGCCCTGGATCAGGCAGAAAACCAACGCCGGCGACACCATCATCGGCGCGCGCGCCATTCTCAATCAAGGCCTGGAGATGGCCGACGCTGTCTTCTTCAGTTTCAGCCCGCAAGGCGACATCATCGAGCGCAAGGATGCGGCGCGCGCCTTTTTGCGGGACGGCTACTGGGAATTGCAGGACGTCAAGGTGTTCCGGGACGGCACCATCCAGTCGTTGCCCAGCGATCGGCTGCCGACCAATCTCAAGCCGGAATTCGTGCAAGAGCGGTTGGCGCGCCCTGAGACCATTCCCTTCTACGATCTGCCCGGCAAGATCGAAGTGGCCCGCTCCTTCGGCCTCAAAGCAAATGCCTTCGCCATGCAGTTCAATTCCCTGATTGCGCTGCCTTTCCTGCTTGTCGCGATGACGCTGATTGCGGCAACGGTATCAATGCGATTTGCGAGGATGGGGCAGTCGGCAACGATGATTCTGGGTGGCATCGTGGCCGGCTTTCTGCTTTATGTCGTTTCGGTGCTGGTCAAGGCATTCGGCGTAGCGGGATTCGTACCCACTGCCGTAGCGGCTTGGGTCCCGGTTGTCGTGGCTATGTTCTTCGGGGTGACATTCCTGCTATACAAGGAAGACGGCTAGTGAGGGAGGCGGTTTTGCGCAGCCATAGGCACGCCGGTTTGGCACGCCTCTCTGCGGCGAGCGCCTTGGCATGCCTGCTTGCCAGCGTCGCCCCGATTGCTCCGGCTTTTGCCCAGGACGTCAGTGAGCTGGCAACGAAGGTTCCGAGCGGCACGCAGATGCTGCTGGCAGCCGATACGCTGGTCTACGACAACGACAAGCAGACTGTGACGGCCGTCGGCGGCGTCCAGATCGACTATGGCGGCAACCGTCTGGTCGCCCAGCGGGTCGAATACAACCGCAACACCAAACGTCTCGTCGCCAGCGGCAATGTCGAACTCGTCAATAGCGACGGCACCAAAATCTATTCGCAGCATGCCGACATCACCGACGATTTCGCGGACGGCTTCGTCAACGCGTTGCGTGTCGAGACCATAGACAAGGCGTATTTCGCCGCCGAAAGCGCGGAGCGCATGGGCGGCGTGCTGACGACGTTCCACAATGGCGTCTACACCGCCTGCGAGCCGTGCGAGGACAAGCCCGACAAAGCGCCGACCTGGCGTATCAAGGCCAGGAAGATCATCTGGAACGGCGAGAAGAAGACGGTTCGCTTCGAGAACTCGAATTTCGAGTTCTTCGGCTTTCCGCTGGCCTATCTGCCGGCTTTCGAGATCGCCGACCCAACGGTCAAGCGCAAGAGCGGCTTCCTGATCCCCGGCGTCGCCTACAAGAGCGATCTCGGCGTCGGTGTTAAAGTCCCCTATTATTTCGCGCTCTCGCCGACCTACGATCTCACTGTCACCGGCAGCGGCTATACCAAGCAAGGTTTCCTCGGTGAGGCCGAGTGGCGGCAGCGCTTCAACAACGGTCAGTACAGCCTGAAGATTGCGGGTATCCGGCAGGAGAATCCCGACGCCTTCATCGACGACAATGGCCACAACGTGAATTCGGGTACAGCAGGCGACCCGAACAGGTTCCGCGGCATGATGGGCACCCAGGGCCAGTTCGCCATCAACCCGCGCTGGGACTTCGGCTGGGACATCCTGCTGCAGAGCGACAAGAATTTCGCGCGCACCTACGACATCGATGGCTTCAACGATAGCGTGCACCGCTCCGAGGTGTACCTGACGGGGCTCAACGATCGCAATTACTTCGATGTGCGCGCCATGCACTTCGACGTTCAGGAAGACACGCTCGCCAATGATCCGACCGCACGCGCCGCCAAGCAGCCCTGGGTGCTGCCCTCGCTCGACTACGCCTATATCCCCGACATGCCGGTGGCCGGCGGGCAGCTGTCGTTCGACGTCAACGCGCGGGGCATTGACCGCGACAGGCTCGATACGGCTCTTGCAAATTCGGGCATCCCTTCGTCCGTCAACAACGTCCGCGGCATCGACGGTCAATCCGGCCGCCTTACCGCGGAAGCGGAATGGAAGCGCACCTTCACCACCGATGGCGGGCTGCTGCTGACACCGCTCCTGGCGCTGCGCGGCGACGCCGGCTACGTCAACGCCTCCTCGGCCTCGCTCGACGCCATCAACCAGATGGCGACCAATCTCGGCGTCGAGGACGATATGCGTTCATCGCTTGCCCGCTACATGGCGACGGCCGGGCTTGAGATGCGCTGGCCGGTGCTGTTCTCGATGACCAGTTCCAGCCATGTCTTCGAACCGATGGCGCAAGTATTCATGCGTCCGAACGAGCAATATGTCGGCGGGCTGGCGGTCCCCAACGAGGACGCCCAGAGCTTCGTCTTCGACGCCACGACGCTGTTCGAGCGCGACAAGTTCTCGGGCTATGACCGCATGGAAGGCGGCACACGCGCCAATGTCGGGCTGCGCTATTCCGGCGCATATGACAATGGCTGGGGCACCAATGCGGTGTTCGGCCAATCCTACCAGCTCGGCGGCCAGAACTCGTTCGGCACGCCGGACCTGGTCAATGTCGGCGCCTATTCGGGTCTTGAAACTGCAACCTCCGACTATGTCGGCCTTGTCGGCTTCAACAGCCCCAGCGGGTTTTCCGGCTCGGTCAGCGGCCGTTTCGACGAGCAAAGCTTCGAGATCCGCCGCGCTGAGGTAAAGGCCGCCTTTTCAGGCCTGCCGGTATCGCTGAGCGCCAAATACGCCTTCATCCAGGCGCAGCCGCTCTATGGCTTCTCGACCGATCGCCATGAGGTTACGCTCGGCGCCTCGACACATCTTGCTGAGAATTGGCGCGTCTTTGGCACCGGCACATATGATCTGGAGCAGAGCGTTCTGGTCAAGGACGGGGTCGGCTTTGCCTATAGTGATTCATGCTTTACCTATTTGATGACGTTTTCGGAAAGACGTGACCTGAACACCAAGGAAGTATCGCAGAACGTCGGCTTCAACCTGTCGTTCCGTACGCTTGGCGATTTCGGCTCGTCGCAACGCTCCATCGACACCATCCAATAACGGGCAGCGGTCGGCAACGGGGCGGCTGGCGGACGACATTGTTTCGCCGCATAGAGCAGGCACGAATTTTGACGGCCTGAACTGGGATAGGTTGGGCCGAATCGGGATGGAATTGGGATGCTTTCGATGAGGAAATACCTCTTTTCAGCAGGGTTCGCGCTGCTGGTGGCGTTCTCGACCACCGCAGTGACGCAGCCAGTTTTCGCCACCGAGATCAAATACGTCGTCAACAACATACCGATCACCACCGGCGACATCCAGCATCGGGCCGCTTTCCTGCGCCTGCAGCACAGAAAGGGCGATGCCGGCCAGGAAATGATCGATCAGACGCTGCGTCTGGCCGAAGCCCGGCGGCTCGGCATCCGCATCAGCGACGCGCAGGTCGATGCCGCTTATCAGCGTTTCGCTACCAGCAACAAGATGCCGCTCAAGCAGCTTGACGGCGCGATGGCGCAATCCGGCGTCACCAAGGAGCATTTCAAGGACTTTATCCGGGCGCAGATGGCCTGGAACCAGGCGCTGACCGCGCGTCACCGTTCTAGCGACGGCGGCGGCGCAATGGGCGAGCAGGACCTCGTCAAGCGCATGCTCGAAAAAGGCGGTAGCAAACCGAGCGCCACAGAGTACATGTTGCAGCAGGTCATCTTCGTGGTGCCGGCCGCCGAGCGAAGCGCTACGCTGGCCAAGCGCAAACGCGAAGCCGACGCCATGCGCGCCCGCTTCAACGGCTGCAACACCACGCGCGAATTCGCCAAGGGCCTGATCGATGTCACTGTTCGCGATCTCGGCCGGGTGTTGGCGCCGCAATTGCCGGCGGACTGGGCCGAGCAGATAAAGGCTACAAAGGTCGGCGGCGCCACCACGACCCGCGAAACCGACCGCGGTGTCGAATTCATCGGCATCTGCTCGTCGCGCGAAGTGTCAGACGACAAAGCCGCGCAGATGGTGTTCCAGAGTGAAGATTCGAGCGACAAGAACGCCGACGAGCTCTCGAAGAAATATGTCGAGGAGTTGCGGAAGAAAGCCCGCATAATCGAGCGCTGAAGTCGCGATCGCCGTGCCTGATGCAGAGCTTCCGCTGGCGTTGAGCGTCGGCGATCCGTCCGGCGTAGGGCCGGAAATCGCCATCGCTGCTTGGCGGGCCCGCGATAGCGCTGGCGTTCCGTCTTTTTATCTCCTTGCCGATCCGGCACTGATTGCCGCGCGGGCGCACAGGCGCGGCACCGATATCGCGATTGTCGAGACGACGCCGGCGCAAGCGCCGGGGGTGTTTTCGCGCGCGCTGCCGGTGGTGGCGCTTGCTGCCCGTTTCGTCGACAGTCCCGGCCGCCCGGATCCAGCCAACGCTGCGGGCATCATCGAGGCGATCGACCGCGCCGTTGCCGACTGCCTGGCCGGCCGGGCTGCCGCGGTCGTCACCTGCCCCATTGCCAAAAAGCCGCTCTACGATGCCGGCTTTCGCTTTCCCGGCCACACCGAATATCTGGCGCATCTGGCATCGCTTCACACCGGCACCGAAGCGACGCCTGTGATGCTGCTTGCCGGTCCGGACTTGCGCACCGTGCCGGTCACCATCCACATCGCACTGGCCGAGGTGCCGAAGGCGCTGACGACCGACCTGATCGTCGCCACCGGCCGCATCACCGCCGCCGACCTTGCAAACCGGTTCGGAATTGCCAAGCCGCGGCTCGCCATTGCTGGCCTCAACCCGCATGCCGGCGAAGGCGGCGCGATGGGCACCGAAGACGAGCGGATCGTGCGCCCGGCGATCGATCGGCTGAGGCAGGAAGGGATCGACGCCTTCGGGCCATTGCCGGCCGACACGCTGTTTCACGCTCGCGCCCGCGCCGGCTACGACGTGGCGCTCTGCATGTATCACGACCAGGCGCTGATCCCGGCCAAGACGCTGGCGTTTGACGAGGCAGTCAACGTCACGCTCGGCCTGCCCTTCGTCCGCACCTCGCCCGACCACGGCACCGCCTTCGACATTGCCGGCAAGGGCATCGCCCGTGCCGACAGCCTGATTGCGGCGCTGAAACTCGCTCGCCTGCTTGCCGATGCCGGGAAAAGGCCGTAGGCCCCTGAGCCCAATGAGCCCAATTCGATGGCCTTAACCCGATGAGCCCAGCCCGATGAGCCCAGTCCGATGACCATAGACGGCCTGCCGCCACTGCGCGAGGTGATCGAGCGCCACGGGCTGCAGGCGAAAAAGGCGCTCGGCCAGAATTTTCTGCTCGACCTTAACCTGACAAGCAAGATTGCGCGAGCCGCCGGTGACCTTTCCCATGTTACGGTTATCGAGGTCGGTCCCGGCCCGGGCGGGCTGACTCGAGCCCTGCTCCTCAACGGCGCCCGGCGAGTCGTCGCGATCGAGCGCGACGAGCGTTGCCTGGCGGCTTTGGCCGAGATCGCGAACCACTATCCGGGTCGGCTCGAGATCGTAGCCGGCGATGCGCTGAAAACTGATTTTGCAGCGCTTGCCAAAGGAGTGCCGGGAAGCGGCGGGTCGGCGAAAATCGTTGCCAACCTGCCTTACAATATCGGTACCGAATTGCTGATCCGCTGGCTGACCGTCACCGAGTGGCCGCCTTTCTACGCATCGATGACGCTGATGTTCCAGCGCGAGGTTGCCGAACGCATTGCAGCCAGCCCCGGCAGCGAGGCCTATGGCCGGCTCGGCGTGCTGGCAAGCTGGCGGACGGAGGCGAGGATTGCCTTCGACGTACCGCCGCAGGCGTTCACGCCGCCACCCAAGGTGACGTCCTCGGTGGTGCATCTGGTGCCGCGCGCCAACCCCTTGCCGGCAGAGGTGAAACGGCTCAGCCGCGTCACCGAAGCGGCATTCGGCCAGCGCCGGAAAATGCTGCGGCAGAGCGTGAAAAGCCTCGGCGGCGAGGCGCTGCTCACCCGCGCCGGCATCGATCCGACCAGGCGTGCGGAGACGCTCAGCGTCGAGGAATTCGTGCGGCTGACGAATGCGGTGTGATGCCGGGAAGCGTCCGCGTGGAATTTCCGCACTCATGGCATAGATAGCCGGACAGACCCTGCCCGGAGACAAACAGTGGCCGCCTATGTCATTTCCGACGTCACAATCCGTGACGCAGAGGCTATCGAAGCCTATCGCGCCCGCGCGGCTGCCTCCATCGCCCAGCATGGCGGGCGCTATCTGGTACGCGGCGGCGAGGTGGAAATGTTGGAAGGCGACTGGTCTCCCGGGCCGCTGATCATCGTGGAATTCCCCGACATGGACACGGCGCGGCGTTGGTACCGCTCCCCAGAATATGCCGCGGCACTGGAACTGCGCGACGCCGCGCTCAGCCGCAATCTGATCCTGGTCGCGGGGACAGCGCCTTGATCAATCCGTCTTTTCGTCGAGCAGCCCCGAGACGAAATCGAACAGGCCCGGCCGGCGATCGCGTCTGAGCCGTTCGGCCGTGACGATGCCGCGCACCTCGGCGAAAGCGCGGTCGAGATCGTCGTTGACGATGACGAAATCATATTCCTTCCAGTGCTCGATCTCGTTGCGGGCGTTCTTGAGCCGCGTCTCGATCACCGCTTCCTGGTCCTCGGCGCGACGCTTCAGCCGCGCCTTCAATTCCTTCATCGATGGCGGCAGGATGAAGATCGAGACGATATCGGCGCGCATCTTCTCCTTGAGCTGCTGGGCGCCTTGCCAGTCGATGTCGAACAGCATGTCGCGGCCTTCGGCCAGCGCCTGTTCAGCCGGCTCGCGCGGCGTCGCGTAGCAATTGCCGTGCACCTCGGCCCATTCGAGCAGCGCGTCCGAATCGCGCAGCCGCTCGAACTCGCGCATGGTGCGGAAGTGATAATGGACGCCCTCGATCTCACTGCCGCGGCGTGGCCGCGTGGTGACCGAGACCGACAATTCGAGGCTGGAATCGCTCTCCAGCAGGTTGCGCGCAATCGTCGACTTGCCAGCGCCTGACGGCGACGACAAGACCAGCATCAGCCCGCGGCGCCGAATGCGGGAACCCACATCCCTAGTGGTCATGGGGCTTGGCAGTCATGTGGCTTGGCATCGGGATCATTCCAGATTCTGGACCTGTTCGCGAAACTGGTCGACGACCGCCTTCAGTTCCAGCCCGATGGCGGTGACCGCAGCGGCATTCGACTTGGAACACAGCGTATTCGATTCGCGGTTGAATTCCTGTGCCAGGAAATCGAGCTTGCGGCCGATGGCGCCACCGCCGGCGAGCAGCGCCCGCCCCGACACCACGTGCGTCTTCAGCCGGTCGATTTCCTCGCGTATGTCGGCCTTGGTGGCCAGGAACGCCGCTTCCATATGCAGCCGGCTGGCATCCAGGTTGGCAGACGCGTCCATCAACAGGCGGATCTGCTCGGCGAGCCTTTCGCGGATCGTGGCCGGCTCGCGTGATGGATCGGCCTCGGCCCGCAGCGTCAGCGCCTCGATGGCATCGATATGGCCGGACAGCAGGGAACGAAGCGCGGCACCTTCGCCCTGGCGCGCCTGCTGCAGCCCGCTCAATGCAGCTTCCAGCGCCGACAGTATCGCGGTATCAAGCGCACTGCGCGCCTCTTCGGTTTCGATGGTTTCGGGAATGTCGAGGACGCCGCGCAGCGCAAGCAGCCCGTCGGCCCCCGGAGGGGCTACTCCAAACTGCTCCTGCAGCCGCTTGGCCAACCCCGCCAGATCCTTCAAGAAAGCCTCGTTGACCACGGGTTGCACTTGCGCGCCGGCGGCGCGGCCAATGGTCAGCGTCATCTGGAAATTGCCGCGCGCAAAACGCTTTTGTACCGTCTGCCGGACGGCCGGCTCCAGCCGGTCGAAACCTTGCGGCAGCCGCAGCCTGACCTCGACGCTTTTGCCGTTGACGGACTTGGCTTCCCAGGCAATCGAAGTGCCGTCGTGTTCGGCGACACTGCGCGCAAAACCGGTCATGCTCTGCAAGTTCATGTAGCCGTGCGTCCCTTTGCCGAATGCCCTTCAAGCCGGAGCGATTTCTCCGGACAGGATCACGTGAATTTCAATGCCATAGCAGCCCTTGCACATCCACCCGGACATGCACAGGGCCAACCTGATGGCGTCCGGCCCTACTGGGCGGCGGTGGCGCCCGCATCGTCAACGATGGCTCCCGCCGGCGTGTCGGCCCCGGTGTTGGTTGCCCCGGCCTTGGCGGCGTCTTGCGCCTGCTTTTTCAGCAGTGCTCGGTAGCGAGCGACATTCTCGTTATGCTCATCGAGCGTCGAGGCAAAGACGTGCCCGCCGCTGCCATCTGCGACGAAGTAGAGATCGCTGGTCTTCGACGGATTGGCGACGGCCTCCAGCGCCGCACGGCCGGGATTGGCGATCGGCGTCGGCGGTAAGCCGTTGATCAGATAGGTGTTGTAGGGCGTCGGCTTCTGGATGTCCGACTGATAGATCGGGCGGTCGATGGGTTTGCCCTTGCCGCCGAACAGGCCGTAGATGATGGTTGGATCCGACTGCAGCCGCATACCCTTGGCCAGCCGGTTGAGGAAGACGGCGGCTACGCGCGAGCGTTCATCGCCCTTGCCGGTCTCCTTCTCGACGATCGAGGCCAGTGTGACAAAATCCTCAATGTTGGCGATCGGCAGATCCGGTGCTCGGCGCTGCCAGACTTCGTCGACCAGCTTCTTCTGGTCGGCCAGAAGCTTGTCGACCATCTGCTGGCGTGTTGCGCCGCGGGTGAAACGCAACGTGTCGGTGGCGAGGCTGCCCTCAGGTGGAGTGGTCGACGGCATATCGCCGGTCAGCGCGTCCTGCTCCGCGATTCGTTGCAGCGCCTGCGCGACCGTCAGCCCCTCGGGGATAGTCAGCGAATACATCACCGACTTGCCGCTCTTCAGCAGTTCCATGATATCGTGCATCGACGCCTGCGGCTTGATCTCGTATTCGCCGGCCTTCAGGGCGGAATCATTGCCGAAGGCGCGTACGCCAAGGCGGAAAATACGGGCGTCGCTGATCAGCCCTCGCCGCTCAAGCTGGTCGGCGATCTCCTGGACGCCGCTATTCGGCTTGACCAGGAAAGTGTCGCCATTGGCCGACGGGCCAGGCTCGTTGAACTCCTGCTTGCCGAAATACAGCGCAACGCCTGCCGCCAGGACCATCAGCATCACCGAAGAGATGACGAAGTTCATGAACACGACGAACTGGCTGCGCGAGGCACGCGAGCGCTTCGGCGGCGGCGTGCCGGCCTCGGGCCGCAACGCCTCGCTGGCCGTCTTCGGCACGATCGGGCCGGGCGTTGCCGCCCGTTGCCCGAATTCCCCGTTATCGGCCGGATTAGTGTTCATAGCGCCCTACCAATTGATCTTGCGACGAATCCCCTCGGGCAGAGTAGGGGCGAATATGGCAAAATTGACGGCAGACGGAAACCGGCAGAGCGGTCAGCCATTGTAGCGCTGGAAGACGAGCGAGGCGTTGGTGCCACCGAAGCCGAAGGAGTTGGACAGCGCCACGTCGATCTGCCGGGCTCGCGGCTTGTGCGGCACCAGGTCGATCGCCGTTTCGCGCTCCGGATTGTCGAGATTGATGGTCGCCGGCGCGATGTTGTCGCGAATGGCGAGGATCGAAAAGATCGCCTCGGCAGCACCAGCCGCGCCCAGCAGGTGGCCAATCGACGATTTGGTCGACGACATCGATATCTTCGAGGCGGCGTTGCCGACCAGCCGCTCGACGGCGCCGAGTTCGATCGTATCGGCCATGGTCGAGGTGCCGTGCGCGTTGATGTAGTCGACATCGGCCGGCGTCAGCTTCGCCCGGTTCAGCGCCGCGGTCATGCAACGGAAAGCGCCGTCGCCATCCTCGGCAGGCGCGGTGATGTGATAGGCGTCACCGGTCAGACCGTAGCCGGTGACCTCGGCATAGATCTTGGCGCCGCGGGCCTTGGCGTGTTCGAGTTCCTCGAGCACGACAACACCGGCGCCCTCTCCCATGACGAAGCCGTCGCGATCGCGATCATAGGGGCGTGAGGCCGTTTGCGGCGCGTCGTTGCGCTCGGTGGAGAGCGCGCGGCAAGCGGCGAATCCGGCGATCGAGAGCCTCGTCACCGGCGCTTCGGCGCCGCCCGCGACCATAACGTCGGCATCGCCCCAGATGATCAGCCGGGCGGCATCGCCGATGGCATGCGCACCGGTCGAGCAAGCGGTGACGACGGCATGGTTGGGGCCTTTCAGCCCATGCCGGATCGAGACCTGACCGGAGACGAGGTTGATGATCTGGCCGGGAATGAAGAACGGGCTGATGCGGCGCGGACCGCGTTCCTTGAGGATCATCGCATTCTCGGCGATGCCTTCGATGCCGCCGATGCCCGAACCGATCAGCACGCCAGTGGCGCACTGTTCCTCATGCGTCTTCGGCTGCCAGCCGGAATCCTTGAGTGCCTCGTCGGCGGCCGCGATCCCGTACAGGATGAAGTCGCCGATCTTGCGCAGTTCCTTCGGCTCGAGAACGGCTTCAGGATTGAAAGTGGCATTGGAGCCGTCACCGCGCGGAATGACGTGGGCGACCTTGCAGGCAAGGTCTTCCACCTCGAATTCGGTGATGCGCTTGGCTGCGCTGCGGCCGGTCAGAAGCTCCTTCCAGCTGTGCTCGAAGCCCATGCCGAACGGCGAAAGCAGCCCAAGGCCCGTGACGACGACACGCCTCATCGCAGGTCCTCCCCGGTGATGACTGCAAATAGCGTCAGGCGGAGGCCTTGTCGATGTATTTCACCGCATCGCCAACAGTCAGGATGGTCTCGGCGGCGTCGTCCGGGATTTCGACACCGAACTCTTCTTCGAACGCCATGACAAGTTCGACCGTGTCGAGGCTGTCCGCGCCCAGATCATCGATGAAGCTCGCCTGCTCCGTCACCTTGTCGGCATCGACGCCAAGGTGCTCGATGACGATCTTCTTGACGCGCTCTGCGGTGTCACTCATTTGGGCATCCTCGTCTTTTGGTTGTCTGTCTTCGTTAGCGGGCAGAATGCCGCTAATCAAGCTGAAAGATGGTCCTTCCGGAAACGCAGCGGAACAGGACCGGTTTTTGCCCGAACCGCCGGGTTGCGGGCGGCATTACACGAAAAATCCCGTGCATCCAAGATGGAATGAAGCGTTTTCCCAAGTGTTAGATCATGGCCATGCCGCCATTGACATGAATGGTCTGGCCGGTGACGTAGGCTGCCTCATTGGAAGCGAGGTAGGCGACGGCAGAGGCGACTTCGGCGCCCGTGCCCATGCGCCGGGTCGGGATCGCCGCCATGATCGCCTCTTTCTGCTTGTCGTTGAGCTTGGCGGTCATCGCCGATTCGATGAAGCCCGGGGCGACGCAGTTGACGGTGATATTGCGGGTGGCGATCTCCTGCGCCAGCGACTTGGAAAAGCCGATCATACCGGCTTTGGAGGCGCAGTAATTGGTCTGGCCGGGATTGCCGGTGACGCCAACCACTGAGGTGATGTTGATGATGCGGCCATGGCGGCGTCGCATCATCGGATGGGTAAGCTCGCGGGTCAGCCGGAACACGGCGGTCAGGTTGACCTCGAGCACGCTATCCCAGTCGGCATCAGACATGCGTACGAACAACCCGTCCTTGGTGATGCCGGCATTGTTGACGAGGATGTCGACGCCTTCGAGATCGGCCTCCGCCTTCTGGCCGAGCGCCTTGACGTCGTCGCGATTGGAAAGATCGGCCGGGAAAAGCTTGACCCGGTCGCCCAGTTCGGCGGCCAGCGCTTCCAGTTTCTCGATACGTGTGCCGTGCAGGCCGACTATGGCGCCCTGGGCATGCAGCACGCGGGCGATCGCCTCGCCGATGCCCCCCGATGCGCCGGTGACGAGCGCCTTGCGGCCGGTCAATTCGAACATTCTTGCCTCCTGATCTGAGCGAACACCCTTCGCATGGAGCGGTGTCAAATCGCCAGTTGATTATGCAAGTTTCGCCAGCGCCGCCTCGACATCCGCCGCGGATCCGATGGCAGCGGTGGCAATATCGCGGTTGATGCGGCGCGCCAGCCCCGACAACACCTTGCCGGCGCCCACTTCGTAAAGTGTGCCGACGCCGTTGCTGCCGAACCACTCCACCGTTTCGCGCCAGCGCACGCGCCCGACCACCTGTTCGACGAGGCGGCGGGCAATCTCGTCGGGATCGCTCGTCGGGGTCACCGTAACATTGGAGACCAGCGGCACGACCGGCGCACTCTTCGTCACGGCGGCCAGCGCCTCCCGCATGATCTCGGCCGCAGGCTTCATCAATGCCGAATGGAAGGGCGCCGAGACCTGCAGCATCAGCGCCCGCTTGGCGCCCTTCTCCGTGCATAGCTTCGCCGCCAGTTCGACCGCCGGCCTGGCACCGGAGATCACCAGCTGGCCGCCGCCATTGTCATTGGCGATCTGGCAAACCAAGGCTTGCGCGGGATCTTTGGCGGCGCCTTGGGCGGCCTCTGCGCAAGCGGCCTCGACGTCGGCCTGTTCGAGCCCGATGATCGCCGCCATGGCGCCCTCGCCGGCCGGTACAGCCGCCTGCATGGCATTGCCGCGGATACGCAACAGCCGGGCGGCGTCGGCGACCGAAACGAAACCAGCGGCCGCAAGTGCCGAATATTCACCGAGCGAGTGGCCGGCGACATAGGTGACCTCGCCGTTCAGCGAGAAGCCACGCGCCTCCAGCGCCCGGACTGCGGCAAGTGACACCGCCATCAGCGCCGGCTGGGCATTGGCGGTCAGCGTCAGCATCTCTTCCGGGCCTTCCCAGATCAGCTGCGATAGTTTTTCGCCGAGCGCGTCGTCGACTTCCTCGAAGATCCGCCGTGATTCCACAAAAGTATCGGCGAGGTCCTTGCCCATGCCGACAGCCTGGCTGCCCTGCCCCGGAAAGGTGAATGCGATGGCCATAGTCGGCTCCCAGCTGCTGGTTCTCGTTGCCTGTGACGCAAGGCGTGCGGCCAAGTCAAGCCCAACCTTGACCGCGCAATGTCGGCCGAGTGCCTGTTTCGGCAGGCTTTTTGGCGATCACTCATGATGAAAACCGCTCACGATTTGTTTGCTGGCTCTTCTTATTTCCGCCGCAGGCGCTAAGCTTTGCGTGACAGTTCGATGACAATCGAGTGACGCTTTTGTTGCGGGCCGGGGAACTATTGAAGTGGCAAAGACCAAGCAGAGCGCAGCCGAGGCGGCGCCCCAGTTTCTTGAAGGCGATCCGTCGACCGGCTATCTGCCGGCGCGCAAATGGCCTGTCATCCGCTATGGGCTTATCAGCTTGCTGGCTGCGGCCATCCTGGTGTTTGCCATCGAACTGATCGTGCGCGGCAACTTTGCCGGCACCGTTGATTTCTTTCTCCAGCCTTTCAAACCCGGCTGGACCACGATCATCATTTTTGCTCTGATCCTCATCGGCCTCGACGCCGTGCTCGGCCGCAGCCATCAGAGCCTGATGATCGTCGCGCCGCTGACATTGTCGCTGGCGTTCGTCGGCCACCAGAAGTCGCTCTATCTCGGCGATCCGCTCTATCCGACCGATTTCCTCTATTCCCGGCAGATCGTGGCACTGATGCCGCTCCTGGTACGCGATCGCCCGGGAACCGCCATTGCCCTGGCGATCGGCATCGTCGGCGGGCTGTCGCTGCTCGTCTATGGCTGGCGGCTATGGCGCCGCCGGGTCCCGGCACTCAGCCACAAGGGCCGCCTTGCCCGGCTGACGCTGACGGTGCCGCTGATCGCCTTCTTCGTCTCCATCATGGACTATGCCACTTTCTCGTGGACGCGCGACCGGCTGCAGATCATCCCGATCATGTGGGACCAGAAGGAAAACTATGCCTCAAACGGTTTTGCGCTCGCCTTCGCGTTGAACGTCCCGATGGCCCACGTCTCGGCGCCGCCCGGCTATTCCGACAAGGCGATCGAAGCGATAGGCAAACCGCAGGTAACGGCCTCGGTACCCGCCGAGAAGCCCGACATCATCGTCGTCATGAGCGAATCCTTTTGGGATCCGACCAAGCTGCCCGGCGTCACCATCACACCCGACCCTATCCCCAATGTGCGGGCACTGCGCACGGGCTACATGTTCTCGCCCGAATTCGGCGGCATGACGGCCAACATCGAGTTCGAGGCCCTGACCGGCTTTTCCAACGCCTTCCTGCCGGCGGGCAGCATTCCCTACCAGCAATATGTGCGGACACCGACCCCCTCGCTGGCGACCTTCCTGAAAAGTCAGGGCTACCGCGCGCGTGCCATCCATCCCGGAACCAACTGGTTCTGGAACCGGGGAGCCGTCTATGCCGATTTCGGCTTCAACGACTTCAAGTCCGAGGAAACGTTGCCGCCCATGCAAAAACGCGGACCGCTCGCGTCGGACGCAGCTATGACGGACGAGATCATCCACGAGGCCGATACCAGCGCCGAGCCGGTCTTCTTTTTCGCCGTCAGCCTGCAGAACCACGGACCATATGAGCCGTATCGCTATAACAATCCGACCCACAAGGTGCAGGCGCCGATCAGCCAATGGGCGCGTGAATCGCTGTTGAGCTATGCCGAAGGCTCTTCCGACGCGGACCGCGGCCTCGAGCGGCTGATCGAATGGGCGAAGAAACGCGAGCGGCCGACCGTCATTGCCTTCTTCGGCGACCATCTGCCGCCGCTTGGGCCGGTCTACGTCGAGACCGGCTTCCTGAAGGACAATGTCGCGCCGCGCAAGGAGGCGGCCGACCAGATGCTGCTGCACCACCAGACGCCGTTGATCGTCTGGTCGAACCGCGGCGGCCCGGCCGAGGATCTAGGCGCCGTCAGCCCGGCCTTTCTGCCCTACCATATCCTCAAGACGGCCGGCATCAGTCATCCCTATTACACCGGCTTCCTCGGCCAGTTGCGGGATCGCTACCGCGTTATCGATCGCAATTTGCTTTTGGCACCGGGGGGCGACGCCACCCCCGATTGGTCGCGTCAGAAAGAGATCGATCCGGCGATCCGCGACTTCCGTCTGCTGCAATACGACATGATGTTCGGCAAGCGCCATGCGGCGCCCGATTTTTTCCCTGAAACAACAGGCAAAGTGGCTGCACACACGAGTTGAGCAGTGGCGGCGGGAGAGCGGCCGACGTCGTTCAGTTCGTCAAGTGCAGTTGCGAAATCGAGCTTCCGATCTTCAAGAAGACGCTTTCGAGCTGACTGACGTCGTTGGTCGGGTAATAGTCCGACGGCGACGATGCGCAGGCCTCGTAGAGCTTGCGGTTGGCTGCGGTGTCGGCCTGCAGCAGCACTGTGAAGATCTGCACGTCCTGCTTCTTCAACGTGTTGCATACATTGGTTGTCCAATCGTCGACATTGCGCGCAGCCGCGGTCTGGTCGCTGGATCCAAACCGACCCGAGGCCAGGAATCCGTAAGAGCCATAGTCCGACTTCTGTGGCGTATCCTTCGCGCCATAGACAACATTCTCGCCGTCTGTGAGCAGCAGCACCGTTTTGGTCGTGCCTGACGCCCTGAAAGGCGCGCCGTCGCTGTAAGGCGGTTCCGGCGAGAGCACCCGCATCCCCCATGACAAGCCTTCCGAAACATTGGTCCCCGAACCGTTCCATTCGATCATCTCACCGACGGCCTTACGCAACTTGTCGAAATCGTCGGTCAGCGGCACTATCGGCGTCGGGCAGGCCCGGTTTGGGCCGATAGTCAGCGGGCCTCTCTTGTCGTTGATCAGTTTCATCGTCGAAAAACTGTACTTCGCCATGTCGCCGGTGAGGCCGGGAAGCAGGGAGATAACGGTATCGTCGAGATAGGAATTGTTGTAGCCGGTCGCTGAATTGCCGTAGGAGCTGTTTGGATTTTTAGCGTTACCTGGATCGTCCGGCGCGAAATAGGGTACAAACAGGGTGTCCGGTTTGTTTTGGTCGGGCGAAATGTCGGAAACATTGTTGGTTCCGGGCCGCGCTTCGACGCAGCCTCTCCATTCGACGCCCAATTGCTTGAACAGGTTGCCGCTCTTCGAACGGCAGAATTTGTCGAAAAGCATTTTTATCCCCAAACCGCCTTGCTGCCGACCTCGCGCAGACCGTTTGGTTTTGCATCCGCATGATGAACGACGGGTTGCCGCCACGCCCGCCGGTGCTGGAACTTCGCATGGTGGTTAAGGGCCGGTTTCAAAAAATCCGTAAAACCTTGCCTCGAGGCCCGTGGCGCTCTGGACGGTAGGGCCGTTTGCTCCGTGGTTTGGCCTTGCTTTGCGGTCAAATTCCTGTATAGACGCTCGCAATCTGCCGGTCCTTGCTGGGGGCTGAACGGAGGGCCGGAGGTTTTTCTAAACCTTCGCGTGAAGCCAGAAGCGCTTCCGCCTCCCGTGTCTCCGCTCTCGACCGTCTCGTCATGCTCCTTTCTTCCCCGCCTTCGCAAGGATTGCGGGTCAGAGAAGTTGCAGAGGCTTTTGCCGCCGGGAACCGGGAGAGAAACGAAGAAAGGCACGAACACTATGGCTCTATACGAACATGTGTTTCTTGCCCGGCAGGACCTCTCGCAGCAGCAGGTCGATGCGCTTGTCGAACAGTACAAGGGCGTCATCACCGCGAATGGCGGGTCCGTCGGCCGGGTCGAGAACTGGGGACTGAAGTCCCTCACCTACCGGGTCAACAAGAACCGGAAGGCATATTATACACTCATGGACATCACCTGCCCGCCGGCCGCGCTCAATGAAATGGAGCGCCAGATGGGCCTGTCCGAGGACGTACTGCGTTTCCTGACCATCAAGGTCGATGCGCATGAGGAAGGTCCGTCGGCAATGATGCAGAAGCGCGAAGAGCGCTCGGAACGCGGCGGCTTCGGCGATCGCGACCGTGGCGATCGTGGCCCGCGCTCATTCGGTGACCGCGATCGCGGGGACCGTGGTGATCGTCCGCCGCGCAGCTTCGGCGATGGCGGTGCCGATCGTGGCCCGCGCCGTCCGCGCGAAGGCTTTGAAGGAGCCGCAGAATAATGGTCGACATCAATCAGATCCCAACCCGGCGCCCCTTCCATCGTCGCCGCAAGACTTGCCCATTCTCCGGCGCCAATGCGCCGAAGATCGACTACAAGGACGTGCGGCTTCTGCAGCGCTACATTTCGGAGCGCGGCAAGATCGTGCCATCGCGCATCACCGCCGTCAGCCAGAAGAAGCAGCGCGAACTCGCCAAGGCGATCAAGCGCGCCCGCTTCCTCGGCTTGCTGCCTTACGTGGTTCGCTAAATCTACGCGGGCGGTTCGCCGCCCGCTTTTTTTCACGGCCACGACGGGCGTAGCCGGATCGAACACCAAATCCCGGGTTGGATTTCGATGAGAGATCCTAACTGCCGCGACAGGCAGGACAGCGACACAGGCGGCGACGCCCAAGCTTCCTGACCTGTCCCAGACAATTCGGCGCCGATCCTGAGGATAGCGCCCAAGCGAAGGAACAAAACCATGGAAGTCATTCTTCTCGAACGCGTTTCCCGCCTCGGCCAGATGGGTGACACCGTCAAGGTCAAGGATGGGTTCGCCCGCAATTTCCTGCTGCCGCAAGGCAAGGCGCTGCGCGCCAACGAAGCTAACAAGAAGAAGTTCGAGGGACAGCGGGCCCAGCTCGAAGCTCGCAACCTGGAGCGCAAGTCCGAGGCCGCGCAGATTGCCGAAAAGCTCGACGGCAAGAGCTTCATCGCCGTGCGCTCGGCCGGCGAAACCGGTCAGCTTTATGGTTCGGTCTCGACGCGCGACATCGCCGAGCTGGTGACGGCGGAAGGTTTTTCGGTCAACCGCAACCAGATCCTGCTCAACCAGCCGATCAAGACCATCGGCGTCACCAATGTGGCGATCGCTCTGCACCCGGAAGTCGAGGTCACCATCACGCTCAACATTGCCCGCACGGCCGACGAAGCCGAGCGCCAGGCCAAGGGCGAAACGCTGACCACCGCCGAAGCCATCTACGGCGAGGACATCAACGACAATGCGCGGCCGGAAAACTTCTTCGATCCGAATGCGGAGTTCGAGGGCGGCGAAGACAACGGCTGATCGTCATTCGCCGGCATTCGCCGGCTAATCGCTATTCTGGACCAATGCCCGGGCCTCGTACCCGGGCATTTTTATGCCAAATGGAACTTTTCGAACCCTATATCTTGATGCAGAATAAGACAGCCTGTCTGACCGAGAGGGGACATTTGGTCATGAATATTCTGCTGAAACGCGTTCTCGACCGCCTGGTCCGCACAGGCAATCTCAAGGTGACAGGGCCGCAAGGCTCGATGGTGACTTTCGGTGACGGCAGCGGCGAGCCGGTGCACATGCACATCAAGACAAGGCATGCCGAGCGAGCGATAACCTTCGACCCGATGCTGGCGGTGCCTGAAGCCTACATGGACGGTGAACTCGACATTCTCGAGGGCGGCGTGCTGGGGGTGATGCGGATTGCCTTCCAGAACATGGGCAGCGGCGGTATCGATGCCACCTGGTCCAAGGCGATCGAAGGTCTGCGCCACGCCTTCCGGCGCCTGCAGCAGATCAACACGGCGTCGCGGGCGCGCCGCAACGTGCAGCGCCATTACGATCTGTCGGGCGACCTCTACCGCCTCTTCCTCGATGAGGACATGCAATATTCCTGCGCCTATTTCGAGCAGCCGGATATGACGCTCGACGAGGCACAAGCGGCCAAGAAGCGCCATATCGCCGCCAAGCTCAGGCTGAAGGCCGGCCAGACGGTTCTTGATATCGGCTCCGGCTGGGGTGGGCTTGGTCTCTATCTCGCCAAGGCATTCGACGTCGACGTACAGGGCGTGACGCTGTCGACCGAGCAGCACGGCGTCGCCACCGACCGCGCCCATGCGCAAGGCCTGCAAAACCGGGTGCATTTCGACATCAAGGACTATCGCGAACTCAATGAGCGTTTCGACCGCATCGTCTCCGTCGGCATGTTCGAGCATGTCGGGGTCAATCATTTCCGCACCTTCTTCGACAAGTCGGCGACGCTGCTGAAGCCGGACGGCGTCATGCTGCTGCACACGATCGGCCGCTCCGGCGTGCCGTGGGCAACCAGCGCCTTCATCCGCAAGTACATCTTCCCGGGCGGCTACATCCCGTCGCTCTCCGAAGTGATGCCTGCCATCGAAAAATCGGGGCTCGTCGTCACCGACATCGAGGTTCTGCGGCTGCATTATGCCGAGACACTGAAGCATTGGGGCGAGCGCTTTGCCGCCAACCGCGACAAGGCCAAGGCGATTTATGACGAGCGCTTCTGCCGTATGTGGGAGTTCTATCTTGCCGCCTCGGAAGCTGCCTTCCGCTGGCAGGACCTGGTGATCTTCCAGATCCAGATTGCCAAGAAGAACGACACGCTGCCGGTGACGCGCGACTACATGGCCAGTTGCGAGAAGGCGCTGGAGATGCGCGATCTTGGACGTCGTGAAAAGGCCCCGGCGGCCAAGCCTGCTCGCCGCCGCAAGGTGGCGGATCCGGAGTAGACGATCGGCGATCGCGCCATTGCCGCTTGCCATTGCCGGCTGGCACGCTGAAAAGGGTCCCGTCAACGCGGGACCTTTTTTCATGACCTACCTCCTCTACGTCGCCGCCGCACTTGCCGAGATCGCCGGCTGCTTTTCGTTCTGGGCGTGGTGGCGGCTGGAAAAATCGCCGCTGTGGTTGGCGCCCGGTCTCGTCTCGCTCGTACTATTCGCCTGGCTGCTGGCGCTGGTCGACACCAGCGCGGCGGGCCGGGCCTACGCCGCCTATGGCGGCATCTACATTGCCGCCTCGCTGGCCTGGTTGTGGCTGGCGGAAGGCGTGCACCCCGACCGTTGGGATCTTGCCGGTGCCGCGATCTGCATCATTGGCGCCTCGGTCATTCTGCTCGCACCTCGGACCGCGTGAGCGATGGAACTGCCCGTCCTACTCAGACAAGGCGTCGACCGCCTTCTCGAACAGGTGCCGCTGCCGATGCTTAAGCAAGCGGCAAAGACGCTGTCGGACCGCTACCGCGCCGAGTTGCGCGACGGCCGCCTGCACATGGCCGAAGACATGGCGGTGAAGGCCTATCTGGCAACGCGGCTGCCGGCGACCTATGCTGCCGTTCGCGCCAGCCTCGATGCGGTAAGCGAGGCGCAGCCCGATTATGCTCCGAGAACCCTGCTCGATGTCGGCGCCGGCCCTGGCACGGTGCTTTGGGCCACAATCAATCTCTGGCCCGATCTCGAACAGGCGGTGCTGCTCGAGGCCGGCGCCGCGGTGCGGCGGGTCGGCGAGGCGCTTGCCGCGGATGCGATCACGGCCAGGACCGCCTGGCGGACTGGCGACATCACCATCGACCTGGTCGATCTCGAGCCGGCCGAGCTGGTGACTTCAGCCTATGTGCTGGATGAGATCGCGCCGGCATCGCTGGCAAAACTCGTCGACCGGCTCTGGCAGCTGACCGCAGACACGCTGCTGGTCGTCGAGCCGGGCACGCCGGCCGGCTGGCAGCGTATCCTTGCCGTGCGGCGGCAGCTGATCGAGGCAGGGGCGCACGTGCTTGCGCCCTGCCCGCATGAGGCGCCTTGCCCGCTCGTCGCTCCCGACTGGTGCCATTTCGCCCGCCGCGTCGCCCGCTCGCGCCTGCACCGTCTGGCCAAGGATGCCGAGGTGCCGTGGGAGGACGAGAAATTCATCTTTGTCGCGGCCTCCCGCCATCCGGCCGCTCCGCCTCGCGCGCGAGTGATCGGGCCGCCGAAGTCGGGCTCCGGCAAGGTCTTGCTGAAGCTTTGCGAACAGGATGGGAGTGCTGCCGAGCGACTGTTCACCAAGCGCGACGGCGAGGCGTTCAAGGCCGCGCGGCGACTGGACTGGGGTGATGCCTTGCCGGAATGACCGGCAGCTATTTTCCTGTTTTGTTCTCGCCTGAGAACGGCTAGGCTCGCCATCTTGATTCGAGTCAATCGAGATTCTTTCCACCGAAAGATCCTGGCTGTGAATCGCGGGCATCAAAGTTGGTTGGTTGGGGACTGATGCAGATAAGTCATCACCGACTTGTCTCGTTCTGATATCGAGAGACGGGGATCAGGACCGGGGACATCATGGCAGAGGCAGCACGAAAATTCGGCGTGGCGGAAACACCGCTCTATCGCGAGGCGCCGAACAATATCGAGGCCGAGCAGGCGCTGCTCGGCGCCATACTGGTCAACAACGATGCCTTCTACCGCGTCTCCGACTTCCTAAAGCCCGGCCATTTCTACGAGCCGCTGCATAGAAAGATCTTCGAGGTCGCGGCCGAGCTCATCCGCATGGGCAAGATCGCGACGCCGATCACGCTGAAGACCTTCCTGCCGGCCGACGAGAAGGTCGGCGACATGACGGTGGCGCAATATGTCGTGCGGTTGGCGGTCGAGGCCGTCACGGTGGTCAACGCAACCGACTATGGCCGCGCCATCTACGATCTGGCGACGCGGCGCGCGCTGATCACTGTCGGCGAGGACATGGTCAACATCGCCTATGACGCGCCGGTCGACATGTCGCCCTCCGACCAGATCGAGGATGCCGAGCGGCGCCTGTTCGAATTGGCCGAAACCGGCCGCTACGATGGCGGCTTCGAAAGCTTCACCGATGCCGTCAAGACCGCCGTCGACATGGCCAATGCCGCCTATATGCGTGACGGGCATTTGTCGGGCGTCGCCACCGGCTTGCGCGACCTCGACCGCCGCATGGGCGGCCTGCAGTCGTCCGACCTGATCATCATTGCCGGCCGCCCCGGCATGGGCAAAACCTCGCTCGCCACTAACATCGCCTTCAACATCGCCGAGGCGTATGTCCCGGCGCAGCAGGCGGACGGCTCGTTCAAGGCGGCCAATGGCGGCGTCGTCGGCTTCTTTTCGCTCGAAATGTCATCCGAACAGCTGGCCACCCGCATCATTTCCGAACAGACGGAAATCCCGTCGTCGAAAATCCGCCGCGGCGAGATCAGCGAGATGGATTTCGAAAAGCTGGTCGCCTGCTCGCAGACAATGCAGAAAATCCCGCTGTTCATCGACCAGACCGGCGGCATTTCCATCGCTCAGCTGTCGGCCCGCGCGCGTCGCCTGAAGCGCCAGCGCGGCCTCGACGTCATCGTAATCGACTATATCCAGCTGATGCAGGGATCGAGCGCGAAATCATCGCAAAACCGCGTCCAGGAAATCACCGAGATCACCACCGGCCTCAAGGCACTGGCCAAGGAGCTGGCGGTCCCGATCATCGCCCTGTCGCAGCTGTCGCGCCAGGTCGAGAGCCGCGACGACAAGCGCCCACAGCTTTCGGATCTCCGCGAATCGGGGTCGATCGAGCAGGACGCCGACGTGGTGCTGTTCGTCTACCGCGAGGAATATTATCTGAAGAACCGCGAGCCGAAGCCGGGTACCGACGAATACATCAAGTGGGAGCACGAGATGAACGAAATGCGCGGCAAGGCCGAAGTCATCGTCGCCAAGCAGCGCCACGGTCCAACGGGATCGGTCAGCCTCGCCTTCCAGGGCGAATTCACCCGCTTCTCGGACCTTGCCGAGGAGCATCATTTGCCGGATCGGTTCGAGTAGCTTTTGACCAACCGTCGCGCTCCGTCACACCCCCCTCTGGCCTGCCGGCCATCTCCCCCGCAAGGGGGGAGATCGGCAGTTTTGCCGCCGGCTCTCTTCCTGCGACATCAGAGATTGGCGACTGCGTCGATGACAGCCAATCTCCCCCTTTGCGAGGGAGATGTCCGGCAGGACAGAGGGGGGTGGGCCGGATCGCCGAGCCTCGGCAATTGGCAAGCGACGCGACGCTGATGGCCAAATCCCGCATTCAGTTCATCTGCCAGAATTGCGGTTCGGTGCATCAGCGCTGGGCCGGCAAATGCGATGCCTGCGGCGAGTGGAACACGCTGGTCGAGGAAGGCACGTCGGGCGGCATAGGTTCCGGCCCGGCGAATACGCGCAACGCCCGCAAGGGCCGCGCGGTGGTGCTGACCAGCCTCTCCGGCGACATCGAGGATGCGCCGCGCATCGTCTCCGGCATCGGCGAGCTCGACCGCGCCACGGGCGGCGGCTTCGTGCGCGGCTCGGCGCTGCTGGTCGGCGGCGATCCAGGCATCGGCAAATCGACGCTGCTCACCCAGGCCGCTGCCGCACTGGCCGCAAAGGGCCACCGCATCGTCTATGTCTCGGGTGAAGAAGCGGTCGCCCAGATCAGGCTGCGCGCCCAGCGGCTCGGCGTCGCCGACACCCCGGTCGAACTCGCCGCCGAGACCAATGTCGAGGACATCCTCGCCACCATCGCCGACGGCAAGCGGCCGGATCTGGTCATTCTCGATTCGATCCAGACGCTGTGGACCGACATGGCCGATTCGGCACCCGGCACGGTCACCCAGGTGCGTGCCGCCGCCCAAGCGATGATCCGCTATGCAAAATCCACAGGAGCGGCGATCGTTCTGGTCGGCCACGTCACCAAGGAGGGCCAGATCGCCGGACCACGGGTGGTCGAGCACATGGTCGACGCGGTGCTCTATTTCGAGGGCGAAGGCGGCCACCACTACCGCATCCTGCGCACGGTCAAGAACCGCTTCGGGCCAACCGACGAGATCGGCGTCTTCGAAATGTCGGACAAAGGCTTGCGGGAAGTCGCCAACCCGTCCGAGCTTTTCCTCGGTGAACGCCATGCGAAGTCGCCGGGTGCCGCGGTTTTCGCCGGCATGGAAGGCACACGGCCGGTGCTGGTCGAGATCCAGGCGCTGGTGGCGCCGTCGACGCTGGGCACACCGCGCCGCGCCGTCGTCGGCTGGGACGGTGCCCGGCTGTCGATGATCCTGGCGGTTCTGGAAGCCCATTGCGGCGTCCGCTTCGGCACGCACGACGTCTATCTCAACGTTGCCGGCGGCTACCGCATTTCAGAGCCGGCGGCCGACCTGGCCGTGGCGGCGGCACTGGTTTCCTCGCTCACCGGTCTTGCCCTTCCCGCCGATTGCGTCTATTTCGGCGAAATCAGCCTTTCCGGTGCAGTGAGGCCGGTTGCGCATGCGCAGCAGCGCCTCAAGGAAGCCGAAAAGCTGGGTTTCGGAAGCGCGGTTCTGCCCTTGGGCAGCGAGGAACTTGCTGGTGGTAATGGGGTCGGGGGGATCGGAGCCGGCACTTTCCAGCCCACCGAGCTGGCCGATCTCGTGGCGCGCATAGCCGGCTCTCGGCGCAGCCGCGCCGACGAGCAAGAGTGATGCGGCTCGTCGAGCCGTGAAAAAGAGATCGGAGTGGGGCGAAAAACATGCCGATTACGCTGCTTGACGGAATTCTCGTCGGCTTCACCCTGGTCTCGGCGATGCTCGCTATGGTTCGCGGCTTTTCGCGCGAGATCCTGTCGATCATCTCCTGGGCAGCTGCTGCTGCGGCGGCCTTCTTTTTCTACAAGCCGGTGCTGCCTTACATTCAGCCCTATATCGACAACGAAAAGGCCGCCATGGCGGCGGCCGCTGGTATCGTCTTCATTGTCGCGCTGATCGTCGTTTCCGTCATCACCATGAAGCTCGCCGACTGGATCATCGATTCCAGGATCGGTGCGCTCGATCGTACACTTGGCTTCCTCTACGGCGCGGCGCGTGGCGTCCTGGTCGTCGCTGTTGCGCTGCTTTTCTTCAATTGGCTGGCCGGCGCCAAGGCTCCAGGCTGGATTGCCAACGCCAAGTCAAAGCCGTTGCTCGAATCGATCGGCGCCAAGCTCGAAAGCCTGCTGCCAGAGGATCCGGAAAACGCCATCCTCAACAAGCTCAATCCGAATCAGCCGGCCACCGAGACGCCTCTGGCCCCCGATGCGCCTGCAGCGGAAGCCCCTGCCGCCGGCGACGACGCCACTGCTCCAGCACCCGACGACAGCGACGCGCCGCCGGCCGACAATGCGCCCGCCACGCCGGCACCTGCAAACCCGGCGCCGGCAAACTGATTTCGGCAGACTTGCCAATCTGCCGACTTGGCGAGGCTCAAGACTGACGATCATGTGAATGCCGCACGACGTGCGTTGCTTTCGATGCGTTATGACCTTATATGGCGACTTTAGCGGAGCTTGAGCCCCCAATGGCAGCCTCAGTGGCAGACGCAGACGACGTGCTTTCCGCCGAAGCCGACGACCATTTCCACGACGAATGCGGCGTGTTCGGCATTTTCGGCCGGCAGGACGCCGCAGCCATCGTAACGCTCGGCCTGCATGCGTTGCAGCATCGCGGCCAGGAAGCGGCCGGCATCGTTTCCTATGACGGCACCCAATTCCATGTCGAACGCCATGTCGGCCTGATCGGCGACACCTTTACCAAGCAGCGTGTCATCGACAGCCTGCAAGGCAACCGTGCCATCGGGCACACACGCTATGCCACCACCGGCGGCTCCGGCCTGCGCAACATCCAGCCTTTCTTCGCCGAACTTGCCGATGGCGGCTTTGCCGTCGCCCACAACGGCAATCTCACCAACGCCATGACCGTACAGCGCGCGCTGCAGAAGCAAGGCGCCATCTTTTCTTCCACCTCCGACACCGAGACGCTGTTGCACCTGGTCGCCACCAGCAAGGAGCGCGACCTGAATTCGCGCTTCATCGATGCGGTGCGCCAGGTCGAAGGCGCCTTCTCGCTGGTGGCAATGACGTCCAAGAAGATGATCGGCTGCCGCGACCCGCTCGGCATCCGGCCGCTGGTGCTCGGCGATCTCGACGGTGCCTGGATTCTCGCCTCGGAGACCTGCGCGCTCGATATTATCGGGGCGCGTTTCGTGCGCGACCTGAAGCCCGGCGAAATGGTCGTCGTCACTAGTAAGGGCATCGAAAGCCTGTTCCCGTTCGAGCCGCAGAAGACCCGCTTCTGCATTTTCGAATATGTCTATTTCGCGCGGCCGGATTCGTCGGTCGAAGGCCGCAACGTCTATGAAGTGCGCAAGCGCATCGGCGCCGAGCTGGCGCAGGAAAGTCCGGTCGAGGCCGACATCGTCGTGCCGGTGCCGGATTCGGGCACGCCGGCGGCGATCGGCTTTTCGCAGGCCGCGGGCATTCCGTTCGAGCTCGGCATCATCCGCAATCACTATGTCGGGCGCACCTTCATCCAGCCCGGCGATTCGATCCGCCACATGGGTGTCAAGCTCAAGCACAACGCCAACCGCCGCATGATCGAAGGCAAGCGCGTGGTGCTGGTCGACGATTCCATCGTGCGCGGCACCACCAGCCAGAAGATTGTGCAGATGGTGCGCGATGCCGGCGCCAAGGAAGTACATATGCGCATCGCATCGCCGCCGACGCGCGCCTCCTGCTTTTACGGCGTCGACACACCGGAAAAGTCGAAGCTGCTGGCGTCGCGCATGTCGGTGGAGGAGATGGCCGAGTTCATCCGCGTCGATTCGCTCGGCTTCCTATCGATCGACGGGCTCTACCGCGCCGTCGGCGAGGCCGGCCGCGACAACGAGCAGCCGCAATTCTGCGACGCCTGCTTCACCGGCCAGTATCCGACCCGGCTGGCCGACTTCGAAGGCTCCGACAATGTGCGCACGCTGTCGCTGTTAGCGGCCGGCGGGTCGTAAGGTTGCCGGATCGCCATTTGTCTTCGCCAGGTTACCCCCCTCTGCCCGGCAGGGCAGAGGGGGGTGCCTCACGCCGACCTCATGGAAGTTCAAGCATGACCCTCGATCTCTCCGGCCGCGTTGCGGTCGTCACGGGCGCCTCGCGCGGTATCGGCTATTTCATCGCCAGGGAGCTTGCCGCGGCCGGTGCACATGTGATTGCGGTTGCCCGCACCGTCGGCGGGCTGGACGAGCTCGACGACCAGATCAAGGCAGGCGGCGGACAAGCGACGCTCGTCCCGCTCGATCTTGCCGACATGGCGGGGATCGACCGGCTGGGCGGCGCCATCCACGAGCGCTGGGGCAAGCTCGACATACTGGTCGCCAACGCCGCTGTGCTCGGCGTCATCGCCCCGATCGGCCATGTCGAGGCCAAGACCTTCGAGAAGGTGATGACCATCAACGTCACCGCAACATGGCGGCTGATCCGCTCGGTCGACCCGCTGCTGCGGCTCTCCGATGCCGGCCGCGCTATCGTGCTGAGCTCCAGCCTTGCCCACTCTGCACGCGCCTTCTGGGCGCCTTATGCGGCGTCGAAGGCTGCGGTCGAGGCCATGACGCGTTCCTGGGCGCATGAAACCGAAAACCTGCCGCTCAGGGTCAACGCCGCCGATCCGGGGGCGACGCGCACCGCGATGCGGGCGCAGGCCGTACCCGGCGAGGATCCGGAAACGCTGCCGCATCCTTCAGAGATCGCCAAGCGTATCGTGCCGCTTGCCAGCCCCACGCTCAAGGAAACGGGGCTGATCTTCCAGGCCAAGCACAACCGCTTTGTCGCCTACCGGCAGCCGGAGTAAGCGGCCTAACATCACGCGGCTGTGATGCCGTGGCTTAAGGCCGCGCTTTGGCCCAGCTTTCGCCGCTGGGCCAGAGTTGCTAGGATCGTGCGACTCCCAAAACAAGCAGAGCGAGGAAATACCCATGGCGGCACCGAGCGTAGCGTTAGTCTGGTATCTGGTGATCGCCGGCCCGCAAGGCGGCATGGTCGTGTTGCCCAGCACATTCGACACCCGCGAACAGTGCACCTTCGCCATAACCGAATACCAGAAGCAACCGACGCCGGCCGGCTGGTCGGTGCAGTGCGTGCCGAGCGCCTCTCCCTTCGCCGACGAGGGCGACGCCGAGGAGCCGTCGGCGCAGTAGGACTTGATCTCCCTCCTTGAGGGGGAGATGTCGCCGAAGGCGACAGAGGGGGTCGTCGCGTCCTGACGCTACCTTCCATTTGCGAAAAGAGGGGTTAGCGCTTCATGCGCGACAACCCCCTCTGCCCTGCCGGGCATCTCCCCCTCAAGGAGGGAGATCAGCAGCCTCAGCGTCGCGCGCTTACCGTCAGCTCCGGTTTCTGGTTGATGGTCTGGAACACCACGCAGTAGCGCTCGGTCAGTTTGAGCAGCGCATCGATGCGCTCCTGCGGCTCGTCGGTGTCGAGGCCGAATGTCAGGCGGATGGCGCGGAAGCCAACCGGCGCATCCCTCGCCACGCCAAGCGTGCCGCGAAAGTCGAGATCGCCTTCGGCTTCCACTGTGGCGGCCCCAAGCTGGAATTCCAGCGCCGTCGCCACCGCCTTCAGCGTGACGCCGGCGCAAGCCACCAGCGCCTCCAGCAGCATGTCGCCAGAGCAGAGTTCGAGCCCGGTGCCGCCGGTCGCTGGATGCAGCCCGGCAATGGCAATCGCCCTGCCCGTTTCAACCTTGCAGGCGATCGATTGATCGTCGATCGATCCCTTGGCCCTAAGGGTAATCAGCGCGCGCGAGGCGTCGTCGCGATAGGCCTCCTTCAGCGGCGTTTGCATGGCCTTCAATGCGATCGCGTCCATTTCATTTCTCTCCCATAGTTGCCCGGCTTCGCTGCTTAACGGCGGTGTCGCCTGCCCCAAACGCAAGTCCCGGCTGGCGTAGCGCTTGGCAGGGTTTTGCCCGTATAGCCTGACGATACGGGAGCATCCAACGCCTTCAAACCCTCTCTCGCAACACATTCGTAAGGCCGGCGGACATATGGCCGATATCGCCATCCTCGAAACCCGCGAAAGGGTTTCGCCGGCATCCTGTTCACCGGGGCTGCCGGTCTGCTGTTTCGACGCCTCGATCAAGCTGACACTATGGTGTCAGGACGGGGCAGAGTAGGCTGGTGAGATGACGGAATTGCTGGACATGCCAGGCACAGTGGAAAGCGCCCGCGAACGTACCCTTGGCATCATCCTGGTCTCGGCATCGGCGGCCGTCTTCGGCCTCACAGGCGTGCTGACCAAATCGATCCATGCCGACCCGCTGACTATTACCTGCTGGCGCGGCTTCGTCGGCTCGATCCTGATCAGCCTCTATGTGCTATGGCGCCGCCAGCGCTCCGGCGGTCGCGACAGCCTGCGGCTCGGCTGGCGCGGCTGGCTGCTGACGATCGAGGGCGCGCTCGCCAGCATCGCCTTCATCTCGGCGTTCAAGTTCACCTTTGTCGCCAATGTCGCGATCATCTATGCCACCGCCCCTTTCGTCACCGCGCTGCTGGCCCTCCTGTTGGTCCGCGAACCGTTCCGGCTGCAGACGCTTGCCGCCGCCGCCGTGTCACTATGCGGTGTGGCGATCATGGTCTGGTCCGGCTTCGGCACAGGCCATCTGTTCGGCGACGGGCTGGCGCTGCTGATGACGATCGGGAGCGCCCTCTACATGATCATGGTGCGCGCCTTCCGTGATACGCCAGTGGTGTGGGCGGGTGCCGTGTCGGCGTTCCTTCTGTTCGTGCTCGGCTGGTTCATCACCGATCCGCTGGCTGTCTCGGCCAGGGACGCTGTGCTTCTTGCCACCTTCGGCGCCTCGTTCGCGCTGGCCTCGATCCTGTGGACGGAGGGCACCCGGCTTATTTCGGCGGCCGAGTCCGGATTGCTGGGCTCGGCAGAAGTGCCATTCGCGATCCTGTTTGCCTTCCTGTTCCTGGCGGAGATTCCGCCGGCAGCCAGCATGGTCGGCGGCGCCATCGTGCTTTGCGCGGTGTTCGCTCACGCTGGCCGCGACTGGCTGATGGCGAGGCAGCGCGCAGCGGATGCACGACCAATCCTCGCCGCGTCCGAGCGCGAATTGGTGGTCCGATCACGAGAAATCCGGTCCTGAAAATTAATTTGAAAAGTCATGGAACCATCATAGGGCTCAGGCATTATGGCTGCGACGGGCCACCCCAAGTCCCCCCAAACCCCTCGGCCCGTCCTACTCAGAAGCCGACCGCAAGGTCGGCTTTTTCTTTGCTGGCTCAATTGGCCAAGGCTAGGTTGCCGCTCAACAACGCGGCCAGATCCTGCGCCGGCCGGTCGGCATCCTCACGCAAGCGGACGGCGAATGCGGCGACCGGCACCGGCGGCAGATCAAGATCGCGCGGCGCCTCGACGATGCCGGAATGAGCGAAGCGCGCCGTCCTCAACGTCAAGGCGATGCCGGCGTGCACCGCCGTGCGCAGGCCGGCAAGGCTGGCACTGCCGGCAGCAATGCGGTAGCGACGGCCGGCCGCATCGAGTGCACTTGTCGCCGCTTCGCGAAACCCGCAATGGGGATCGAGCAGCGCCAATGGCAGTTCGTCGTGGCGGGTGGCCAGCCCGTTCTGTGAGCAAAGCCAGATCATTGGTTCCTTGAGCACACCGACTTCGTCCCGTGTCGGCACCTGCCGCATGGCAATGGCCAGATCAAGGGTGCCGGCCTGCAAAGCCTGCGCCAGTTCGGCGGAACGGCCGACGCGCAGTTCGATCCTGACGCGCGGATGGCTGACAGCAAAAGCCCTGAGCAGCTGCGGCAAGCCGCTGTCGGCGAAATCCTGCGTCGTGCCGATGGCGACGCGCCCGTCGGCGTGCGCCCCTTTGAGGGCCAGCCACGCCTCGCGATGCGCGGCAAGGATGCGACGCGCGTGGCCGACCAGATCCTCGCCTGCCAGCGTCAGGCCGCGCCCTCGCCCCTGCGGCACCAGCAGCGGTTCGCCGACAACGTCCTCCAGCCGCTGCATCTGCGCGGTCACTGCGGACGGCGAGCGGCCGACGATCGACGCAGCCCGCGCCAGGGAACCGCCAAACCGAGGAGAAGAAATATGCCGATCATCAATGTCAGCGTTACCGGCAAGCCTGATGCCGCTTTGTCCGCCGCCATTGCCAAGGAAGTGACCGAACTGGCGGCCACGCATCTGCGCAAGGACGCGACGATCACAGCTGTTGCCATTTCCTATCACGACCCCGAGCACTGGTTCGCCGGCGGCAAGTCGCTGGCCGAGCATGGCACCAACACGGCCTGGCTCGACATCAAGGTTGTCGACGGCACCAACACCAAGCTCGAACTGGAGGCGTATCTGCAGGCAATTTTCGCGGCATTCGGCCGGCTGCTGGGTAAGGTGCATGAGGAAAGCTACGCCCTCGTGCATGAAGTGCCTGCGGCCGCCTATGGCTTTGGCGGCAAGACGCAGGAATTCCGCTTCATCAGCGGAAGGATGAAAGCGGCATAGCTGCGATAGGCAGCCGAGCCGAATCAAACATAAGAGAGAAGGAAAAATGGAGCCGCATTGACGTTGATCCAACTTCGGCTAGGTTCTCACCCGAAGCGGCCACTGAAGAGCCGCGACGTGAGATCGTTGGGAGATGCGGCGATGATCCTGACACTGGCGCTGCTTGCGGGTCTTGTCGCGGCCTGGCTGCTGATCGGCGTGGTGGAGAAGTTCCGCCTCGGCCTGCGTTTGAGCCAGGCGCTGCTCTACGTGCCGTTCAAGCTCGCCTACCGGATCGGCGACGAGCGCATCAAGATTGCGCGCAGGTCGGTGGCCCCGGTCATCTATGTCATCTGGCATCAGTCACGCATCGAGCCGGCGCTGATGCTGTCGCTGCTGCCGGAGGACACGCTGCACATCCTCGATCAGGCTTCGGCCAGATCGCCGTGGTTGGAGCCGTGGCGCGAGCTCGGCCGCACCATCGCCTTCAACGCCGAGCATGTCTTCGTCAGCCGCAGATTGGTGCGGGTGCTGAAGGGCAAGGGCCGGCTCGCCGTTTACCTGCCGGATGCGGTCGAGCCCGACGTAAAATCGTTTCGGCTGTTTCGTGCCATCACCCGTATCGCGATGCAGGCCGACGCCCGCATCGTTCCGATCTTCGTTGCCGGCGCACGCGGCCTGCCGGCCTCGCTGACGCCGGCGGACAAGGCGCCGCGCCATTGGTTTCCGCGGCTGTCGATCAGCGCGCTGGAGCCGATGACCGTCGCCGAGCTGGTGGCGCGGAACCCAGATCAGGCCTCCAACACCAATGCGCTGTTTGATCGCTTCGCCGAGGCCAGGCTTTTCGGCAGTGATCTCGACCGAGGGCTGTTCCTCGCCATGCGCGATGCGGCCGACCGTGTTGGCGCTTCGCACCCAATAATCGAGGACGTCATTGGCGGTGCGCTGAGCTACCGGAAAATGTTCATCGGCGCCAGGGTTTTGGGCCGCCGCTTTGAGGCAATAACAGCGCCGGGCGAAGCGGTCGGGCTGCTCCTGCCCAACGTCAATGGCGTCGTGCTGTCGTTCGTCGGACTTTTGTCGGCTGCGCGGGTGGCAGCAATGATCAACTATACCGCCGGCCCGGCCAGCGTCACCGCCGCCGTCCGCACGGCGATGATCCGCACCGTGATCTCCTCACGCGCCTTTGTCGAAAAGGCCAACCTCGCCGACATCGTCGAGGCGGTGGAAAAGGGCGGGGCGAAGCTGCTGTGGCTGGAGGATGTTCACGCAAGCGTGACCGTGCTGGACAAGGCCGCAGCCGGCTTGCTGTGGCGCTGGCCGTTGCAGCGCCAGGATGCAGCCAAGCCGGCGGTGATCCTGTTCACCTCCGGCTCGGAAGGCACGCCCAAGGCCGTGGTGCTGTCGCACCGGAACCTTCTTGCCAATGCGATGCAGGCGGAAGCCCGCATCACCATCTCGCCGGTCGACATCCTGCTCAACGTGCTGCCGGTGTTCCACTCGTTCGGCCTGACCGGTGGCACCATCCTGCCGCTGGTCACCGGCGTAAAGCTGTTCCTCTACCCCTCACCGCTCCACTATAAGCTTATTCCGGAGGTGGCGCGCAAGGTCCGGCCGACGGTGATGTTCGGCACCGACACGTTCCTCGCCAACTATGCCCGCACCGCCAAGGACGGCGATTTTTCCAGCCTGCGCTTCGTTGTCGCCGGTGCCGAGGCGGTGAAGCCGGAGACGCGCCGGGTTTACCGGGAACGCTTCCAGGCCGAGATCATCGAAGGTTTTGGCTTGACCGAGGCCGCACCGGTGGTTGCCGTCAACACCGCCATCCACGGCCGCGACGGCACGGTCGGGCGGCTGCTGCCGGCCATGCGCATGAAACTCGAACCGGTCGAAGGCATCAGCGACGCCGGCCGGCTATGGCTCGACGGGCCGAACCTGATGATGGGCTACATGACCGGCGACCGGCCTGGCGAGTTGCAGCCGCTCGAAGGCTGGCACGACACCGGCGATATCGTTTCGGTCGATCGCGAAGGCTTCATCACCATTCGCGGCCGCGCCAAGCGCTTCGCCAAGATAGCCGGCGAGATGGTATCGCTTGGTGCGGTCGAGATGCTGGTGCAGTCGCTGTGGCCCGAAGAGCATCACGCCGTGGTGGCAGTGCCGGACAAGCGGCGCGGCGAGCGCCTCGTCCTGGTCACCACCGCCGATAATGCCGATCCCAACGAATTGCGCGAATTCGGCAAAAAAGCCGGGGCGGCCGAACTGATGGTGCCGAACGACATCGTCAAGGTCGCGGAGATCCCTGTACTGGGCTCGGGCAAGACAGACTATGTCTCGACTAGAAAGCTGGCACTCGAGAGGCTGGGACTGAGCGCAGCCGCGTGAGGTTTGCTGTCGAAAACTCTAAAGCGCGTCGCGTTCGACCTGCCTTGTGCGACGCGCTTTGGATTCTTGCTTTTATGCATGCCGTTATCGCAAAACCGCTGCACACTTTTGCGCGACATGCATCAGAAGACCACCACCGACAACAGCAGAATGGCGCCGACGGCCATCATCAGCAGGCCCGGCCAGTTCTGCGACAGGCCGAGAAAACGGAGCCCGCGCCGCCGCGGCTCCAGGGTTGGACCTGGTGTTGCGAGATTGGGCGTCGCACTATCCGGCGCGGTGGAGACAGCGGCCGGCTCACTAAGCCGCCCGCGCATGATGGCAGCAACCGCCATATAGACGAGGCCGGCGACAGTCAGTAACGCGCCGATGAGGATGACAGCCATTTCTCCTCGTTTCCGATGGTTCTGCGCCCGATGCGGCAGCTTGCGCGACGCTGATTGCGTACTACCAGCTGCCGCTTAAAACGGACCTACCAAGCACAAACGGTCTAGCCGCCCAGCAAGTTCCGAAAACGGGTTTTTGAAGTGCATTCCGCGGCGCCGCGCGCTCTGCGAGCCGGTCCTAAGTCTAAACGGATGACCCTTTTCGGAATCATGCACTGCCAGGTGCAACGCGAACTGGCACCAAATCTGTCAGCCAATATCCGAGGACGGCACCTTCTCGCCTTCGCGCTTGGCGCGTCTCGAATAGGCGCGCACGCTGAACGGCAAGAAGACCAGATAGCCGGCAACCGAGGCCGTCAGCGTATACCAGGGATAGGTCATCAAAAGCAGGACGTAAAGGACGACTGCGAGGATGATCGGCAGCACCCTGTCGCCCGGTATCCTGACGCTCTTGCCGGAATAGACCGGCAGTCTGCTGACCAGCAGGAACGCCACCAATATTGTAAAGCCGGTGGCAATGAAGGCTGCCAGGCGGCTGGGTTCAAGGCCAAGCCTGAGGAAGAACAGATAGAGCGGCAGCATCACCAGCACCGCACCCGCCGGCGCCGGCACGCCAACGAAATATTCGGTCTGCCACTGCGGGCGGTCGAGCTCTTCGTCGAGCACGTTGAAACGGGCAAGCCTCATCCCACAGGCGATGGTGAACAGCAGCGCCGCGATCCAGCCCGGCGAACCTGCCCTGTCGAGCAGAAAGGCATAGAGCACCAGCGCCGGTGCCACGCCGAAATTGACGATATCGGCCAGCGAATCCATCTGGGCGCCGAATTTGGAAGTCGCCTTCAGCATTCGCGCCAGACGGCCGTCGATACCATCGAGGAAGGCGGCGAGCAGCACCATCACCACCGCTGGCTCGAAGCGGCCCTCAAAGCCGAAGCGAATACCGGACAGGCCGGCGCAAATGGCGAGCACAGTCACCAGGTTGGGCAGCACCATGCGCATTGGGATTTCGCGAATGCGCGGGCCACCGCCGCCATGCGCCTCGAATTTCTTGAACGGCGGCGCCACCGGTCAGGAGATCCGCACGAGCGGCGTTGCGGCAACGCCGCCGAATTCCGCCAGCACCGTCTCACCGCCGACCGCGGTCTGGCCGACCGCGACGCGCGGCGTCGCGGTCGAGGGCAGGAATACATCGACGCGCGAGCCAAAGCGGATCAGGCCGAAGCGCTCGCCGGTGCCGATGGCGCCGCCGGGCTCGGCCCAGCAGACGATGCGCCGCGCTACCAGGCCGGCGATCTGCACCGCGGCGACTGTTCCATTGGGGCTTTCGATGACCAGCCCGTTGCGCTCGTTCTCGGTGCTTGCCTTGTCGAGTTCGGCATTGAGGAATTTTCCTGGCCGATGCTCGATCCTGGAAATGCGGCCACGCACCGGGGAGCGGTTAACGTGGCAGGAAAAGACGTTCATGAACACTGAGATGCGGGTCATTTCACCACCACCTAGGCCGAGCTCGCGCGGCGGCACGGCCGGGCCGACCGCCGAGACGATGCCGTCGGCAGGGCTGACAACCAGCCGGTCGTCGATCGGCGTGACACGCTCGGGATCGCGGAAGAAATAGGCGCACCAGGCGGTCAGGATGAGACCGATCCAGAACAGGGTCGAGGACAAATAGCCAAGAAAGAGCGTCGCCGCGCCGAACGCAGCGATAAAGGGATAACCCTCGCGATGGATCGGAACGAACGCATTCTTGATCGTGTCGACGAGGCTCATGGGATGAGGATAACCTTGGTTCCAAGTCCGGCCTCAATAGCGGAAACACCCCGCGCTCGCAACGCGACAATGGGAGCGCTTGGAGGTGGCGGTCGTCGCCGTCTCAGAACGGTCAAGCGAAATCCCCTCAGGCACCCGCTGCCGCCGCTTGGTCGAAATACTCCTCGAGCTCGCGCCGATCGGCCTCCGCCAAGCTCTCTTCGTGGCTGCCGCGTAGCACGCCGCCTTTCGGGGTCGACTGGAGGAGGAATACATGCTCGTCGGCC
Organism: Mesorhizobium sp. M1329; assembly: GCF_040318035.1. NCBI lineage: Bacteria > Pseudomonadati > Pseudomonadota > Alphaproteobacteria > Hyphomicrobiales > Phyllobacteriaceae > Mesorhizobium > Mesorhizobium sp. M1329. The sequence goes on from NZ_JAMYLN010000001.1 coordinate 43,145, forward strand.
ATAACCACCCAGTTCACAACCGTGCCACCTTCCATAGGCACGACCGAGTTCGCAGAGACGACAGCATCGGTCGGATCGAACCCGGCCCTGCGCAGCAAGAGGTCGACAGCGACCGTGGATGCGCACGGCGCATCGCGCGGTTCCGTGCGGCTACTCAGGTCAAATATAAACGACGCCGTCGCCATCCTCATTGTCGGAACGCAGCACTCTCGCCCGTCCTTGGCAAAACAGCGCCTCTCATCGGCCTTTCAGCCATGACGATTTGCGCAAACCCGGAGGTTCTCGGCCCATGCAGAAATCAGCAGCTAGGCAAGTGCAAGTGGTCATGAACGGCTTGGCCTTCGGCGAGTCGCCGCGCTGGCACGACGGCCGGCTGTGGTTCTGCAACTGGGGCACAGGCCAGATCATTGCCGTTGACGCTCTGGGCAACAGCGAGATCGTGCTCACCGTGCCGGCCACCCTGCCCTATTCCATTGACTGGCTTCCGGACGGGCGCCTGCTTGTCGTCTCCGGCCGCGAAGGGCTGGTCCTCAGGCAGGAGGCAGACGGGAGGCTGGTCACCCATGCCGACCTGAGACACCTGTCGAAGAGCCCGTGGAACGAGATCGTGGTCGATGGGCGCGGCAACATATACGTCAATGGCGGTGGGCCTGCTCCGGCTCCCGGCCAGCATTTCGGCCCCGGCACCATCGTACTGGTCGCGCCTGACGGCTCGGTTCAGCAGGTGGCTGAGAACCTCGCCTTCGCCAATGGCATGGCGGTTACGCCTGACAACAAGACGCTTATCGTTGCCGAGTCCCACGCCAACCGGCTGACCGCCTTCGACATCGCTGCCGATGGTGGCCTTTCCAACCGGAGGGTCTGGGCCAATCTCGGCAACGGTTTTCCCGACGGCATCTGCCTCGATGCCGAAGGTGCGGCGTGGTATGCCGATGTTCCGAACCGGCATTGCGTGCGGGTGCGCGAGGGCGGCGCGATGCTCGAAAGCGTCGACGTCGATCGCGGCTGCTTTGCCTGCATGCTCGGCGGCAGCGAGAGAAAAACGCTGTTCATCGTCGCCGCCGAATGGCGCGGCTTCGAACATATGATCAGCGATGCCCGTACCGGCCAAGTGCTCAGCGTCGAGGCTATCGCGCCGGGCGCCGGCTGGCCGTAGAGAGCTTACATCCCGGGGATCCGCCGATAGTTGGCGATATCGGCCTTGACGCCAAGTCGCGCAATGGTCTCCTGAGGATTGAAGCCGCTGCGCTCATGCGCAGCCTTGATGATCGGCACGACCTTGTCGACAGCGGCCTGCCCTTCCCATTCGACAATGGTCACGAGGTTGAACTCGCCCGGCCCCGAGAATTGCTCGAGCAGGAAATCCTGGACGAACCCTTGCTGCTGGCGCAGCAATTCATGCGTCATCCGGACCTTGGCAAGAATCTCCTCGCGGGCATTGGCCGGAACGACAAACTTGTCCACCCGGAATACGCTGCCGCCACTGACTGCCTGATTTATCCCATTCATATCGATTGTCTCCGTTTTGAACGACGCATCTTGCTGCGATCCAAAACGGCCTACGATCTCAACTTAAGTTGAGGTCAAGCACGAATTTTCAGCTCACCTCGGAGGTGCGGCGGCGGACGACGACGCCGAACTCGTCGCTTTCGCGGGCAATGCGCAGCCGCTCCTCGGCCTCGCTTGCCTCGCGCTGACGGTCCCACATCGACGCATAAAGGCCGCGCTTGGCTATCAAGGCGACATGGGTGCCGCGCTCGGCGATCTGGCCATCCTGCAGGACGATGATCTCGTCGGCCGAAATCACCGTCGACAGCCGGTGGGCGATGACGATGGTGGTGCGGCCCTGGCTGACCAGGTCGAGTGCCGCCTGGATCTCCTGCTCGGTGTGGCTGTCCAGCGCCGAGGTCGCCTCGTCGAGCATCAGGATCGGCGGTGCCTTCAAAATGGTGCGGGCAATCGCCACCCGCTGCTTCTCGCCGCCGGACAGTTTCAGCCCGCGCTCGCCGACCATTGAGCGATAGCCGTCGGGCAGCCGCTCGATGAACGGTCCGATCTGGGCCAGTTCTGCCGCCTTGCGCACATCCTCCTCGCTGGCGCCGACGCGGCCGTAGCGGATGTTGTAGGCGATGGTGTCGTTAAACAGCACCGTGTCCTGCGGCACCATGCCGATGGCGGCGCGCAAGCTCTCCTGCGTCACGTCGCGAATGTCCTGGCCGTCGATCAGAATCTTGCCGCGCTGGATGTCGTAGAAGCGAAACAGAAGCCGCGAAATGGTCGACTTGCCGGCTCCGGAGGGGCCGACAATGGCCACCGTCTTGCCGGCTGGCACCTCGAAGCTGATGCCCTTCAGGATCTTGCGGTTGGGGTCGTAGGAAAAATGTACGTCGCGGAACTCGACCTTGCCGGCATCGACGCCCAGCGGCTTGGCGCCCGGCCGATCGACGATCTCGCGTTTGACGTCGAGCAGATCGAACATGTTTTCGATATCGGTCAGGCCCTGGCGAATTTCGCGGTAGATCATGCCGATGAAATTCAGCGGCACCGAAAGCTGCATGAGCATGGCGTTGACGAAGACGAAATCGCCGACGCTCTGTGTGCCTGCCTTCACCTCGAGCGCCGACATCACCATGACGACGGTCATGCCGATGCCGAAGATCACACCTTGGCCGAAGTTCAGCCAGCCAAGCGAGGTCCAGGTCCTGGTCGCCGCCACCTCATAGCGCGCCGTGGACCGGTCGAAGCGCTCGGCCTCCATGGCTTCGTTGTTGAAATATTTGACTGTTTCGTAGTTGAGCAGCGAGTCGATCGCCTTCGTGCTGGCTTCATTGTCGCTGTCGTTCATCTCGCGGCGGATCGAAATACGCCAATCGCTCGCCCTGACGGTGAACCAGACATAGAGCCAGACCGTGACCGCGATCACCAAGACGTATAGCCAGCCATAGGTGACGGCGAAGATGCCGGCGGTGAGCGCGAATTCGACGATTGTCGGCGCCGTCGCCAGCATGGTGAAGCGGACGATCGTCTCGATGCCCTTCGTGCCGCGCTCGATGACGCGCGACAGTCCGCCGGTGCGCCGTTCGAGGTGGAAGCGCAGCGACAGTTCGTGCATGTGCACGAAGGTACGGAAGGCGAGCCGGCGCACCGCATGCTGGCCGACCCGTGCAAACAGGGCGTCGCGCAACTGGTTGAAGCCGAGTTGCACCAGCCGCACGGCATTGTAGGCGACGACCAGCATGACCGGCGCCAGGAGGAAGGCCGGCAGCGGCGGCGGCGATTTGCTATCGCCGGCCAGTGCGTCGGTCGCCCATTTGAAGAAATAGGGTCCGGCCACCAGGGTCAGCTTGGCGACAACCAGCAGCACGGTGGCCCACACCACCCGCGCCCTCAGGTCGGCGCGGTCGGCCGGCCACATATAGGGCCAGAGATTGCGCAACGTTCTAAAGGTCGAGCCGGAATCGGCGGAAACGGTTTTCTCGGCCATTCTTGTTTACCTTTATGATTTTAGCGGCCGGAGCAGCAGGAATCGACCAGCGCGGCCAGCGATGCCGAAACATCGGCGAGCGCGGCACGGTCGATCTCATAGCGCGAGCGCTGGCGGTCAGGCTCGAAGCGGATCAGCCCGGCCTCGACCAGGATCTTCAAATGCTGGGAAACAGTGGACTGCGCCAGGTCGAGATGCTCGACGACCTCGCGGCAGCAGCAGGAACGGCTGGCGGAAAGGTGCTTGAGAATTTCGATCCGCGCGGGATGCGAAAGGGCCGCGAGCCGGACGGCGACAGCGCGGCTATCCGGCGTACAGTTCGCCGGCATGCAGTTGGCCGGCGCGCGTTCATCTGCCGCGCGGCTTCGGTCCGTTACGAGGGGGGATTCGGTCATCGTCCATCGGCGATAAACGATGACTGGCCCCGCCGCAAGCTATCCCGATGGGCAGAACGCTACTCGGCCTTGGCTGGCGCCGTCGTCATCTGGTCGCCCATTGCCTTGAGATCGGCGGGCTCGCCTTCCTTCGATTTCTCCGGCACCTTGAACACCTGCCCCGGCCAGATGCGGTTCGGATTGCTGATCTGGTCCTGGTTGGCGAGATAGATGGTCGAGTAGCGCATGCCCTGGCCATAGACCCGCCGCGAAATCCGCCACAGCGTGTCATGGCGGCGGATAATGACTGCGCCATCGGCATGTTCGAGCTTTGGAGCCACGGTCTCGGGGGTTTCGCCCGAAGGCGTTGTGGCGGCCATTTCGGCCGGGGCCTCGGTTGTAGGAGTGGGGGCAGTTGCGGGCGTTTCGGCGGCCGTTGCCGGTGCGGCTTCGGTCGCCGGAGCATTCGGCTCGGCGGGCGCTACGGCGGCAACCGCCTCACCAGGCTCGCGCTCGAACGGCACAGCGGCACGGGCCACCACCGTCACGCCGTCGGCGTCGAGCGCATCGACGTGGATGGTGTAGGTGCCGACCGGGATGTCACGTGTCGCTTCGACCAGGAAGTGGCGGTCGGGCGAGGTCTTCGCGTCGCCGAGCAGGATATCGTTAGCATAGGCGCGCACCTTGCGGCCGGGATCGGCGAGCCCGGCAACGAAAATCTTGTTGCCGTCGATTTCGACAGCTTCGACGACGATCTTCGGCTCCACCGCGGGAGTAGCGGGCGCTGCCGGTGTGGCGGGTGCTGCCGAAGCCGCCGGCGCGGCTTCAACAGCGGCCGGCGCGGCAGGAGCAGGCGCTGCTGGAACATCAGCCGCCGGGGCGGCTGGCGCCGGCGCTACGGCAGCCGGCAATTCGGTGTCGGTGGCGGGTGGCTGAACGGCCGCCGGTTCGCCGACAGGCGGCGAGGCGTCAGATTTCGCCTGAGGGGCCGGAACAGTGAGCAGTTCGGACGGCTTGCCCGGCTCCTCGACCATTGCCAGCACCTGGCCGGTGGAATTCTGGGGGATCGAAACGACGGCGGTCTGCGCCGAGGCGGTCACGACATTGCCAGCAGTCGAGCGCAGTGTGATCGTGTAGTCGCCGGGCTTCAGCTGATCGTCGAGAATAATGGCAAAGGCGCCGTCGGGACCGGCGACCGTCGAGCCGAGTACAGCCGAACCGTTGAGAATCTCGACCGTGGCGTTGGGCGCCGCATTGCCGGCGACGACGATCGAGCCGTTGCTTTCGACGCGCACGATGTCGAAGGTCGGCACTATTGCACCTGCTGCGGCCGGCGCGGCGGGCGCTGCGGCATCGGTGGACGCGGCGGGCGCAGGCGGCAGCCGGCCCTCGGTCGCCGGAGCGGCCGGTTTCGAAGCCGGCGGCGTCAGCGCCGCGACCTCCGCAGGCCGGGTAAGATTGAGATACGGGTCGAGTGCGCCCGATACATAGGCGGTTCCCGCCGCGGCGACAGAGCCGCCAGCCGCGAACAAAAACGCCTTCAACGGATTAATTGCCATGTTTCCCTGCCCCTTAGCCACCTAATTTCGGTCTAGCCTGTTTTGCCAAAGCCGACAAGAAAAAGCCCGCCCCAGGGCTTGACCATGCCAATAGTCCCTATCACCAATCATAACATGAACACGATTCGATCTGTCTGCGTCTATTGCGGCTCCTCCCCGGGCCGAGATGAAACCTATATCAAGGCCGGACACCTGCTTGGCCGCTCGATCGCCAAGTCCGGCCTGCGTCTGATTTATGGCGGCGGCACTAAAGGTATCATGGGTGCCGTCGCTGAAGGGGCGTTAAAGGCCGGCGGTAAGGTAACCGGCATAATTCCACGTTTTCTGATCAACCGGGAGGCGACCGAAACCGCGCTTAACCGGCTCGACGAGCTCGTCATCACCGACAACATGCACGAGCGCAAACACAGGATGTTCGAGAAATCCGACGCCTTTGTGGCGTTGCCCGGCGGCATCGGCACCGTCGAGGAGATCGTCGAAATCATGACTTGGGCGCAGCTCGGCCATCACCGCAAGCCGATCGTCTTCGGCAACGTCGGAGGGTTCTGGGATCCGATGCTGGCGTTGCTCGATCACATGGCAACGGAGGGCTTCATCCACACGGCGCAACGGGTCAAGCCGCTGGTGGTCGAGGATCCGGAAGCAATCGTCGCCGCTATCATGGTGGCGGGATCCTCCGTCGATGCACCGACGGAGGGCGTGCAGTCGGTGATTGATAAGATGTAGAGTGAATGGTGACTAGTGAATAGCGAAGTACAAGACCTTCCGAATCGGCACCTGCCTACTGACTACTGACTACTGACTATTCACTATTCACTCCTTCCCTACCGCCTTCCTTAAGTCCGCAATGACCGCGCGCTTGTCCTGACGCCGCCAGGCGAGATGGATCGAGACGGTGCGTTCGAACCACGGCAGATCGCGAAACACGATCTGAGGCGGCGCGGCACTCCGCAGGCTGGCCTGCACCGTCGCCAGCCCAAGCCCGGCGCTGACCAAGCCCAACGACGTCAACGGATCGGTCGTCTCATAGGCTATGTCGGGCAGGAAGCCGGCCTTCGCACAGGCGGCGAGAAATTGGCTGCGGTTGGTGTCGTCAGGCTGGCGCACCACAGTGATCCAGGTGCGTCCGTCCAGTTGCTGCGGCAGTATCTCCGCGATATCGGCCAATGGATCGCTTTCCGGCATCGCCAGAACCAGCGGCTCGCGCATGATGAGCATGGCGGCGATGTCGGGATCGTCGGCAGAAGGAGGCGTGTAGACGAGGCCCAGATCGAGCGATCGTTCGCGCAGCGCTTCGACCTGCGCGGCGGAACGCTGGCCCTTCAGTTGAAGATGAAATTCGGGCCGGTCGCGGCGAAACTGGCGCAGCATCCGAGCGACAAGCCCGGCATGGACCGCACCTTCGACATAGCCGATGGCGAGACGGCCGACCGTACCGCCGGCGAGATTGCGGCCGAGCTCCTCCAGCCGTCTTGCATGGGCCAGCAGCGCACGCGCCTCGGCAAGAAAAGCGCGGCCCTCAGCATTGAGATGAACACGCTGCCTCGCCCTCTCGAACAGTGCGACGCCCAGCTGCTCCTCCAGCTGCATGATCTGACGGCTGAGCGGCGACTGCGAGATGTGCAGCAATGCGGCGGCACGCCCAACGTTGCCGGTTTCGGCCACCGTGATGAAATAGCGGAGCTGGCGCAGGTCGAACATTGTTGCTTCGATTCTCAAGTCCCGTGAGGTCTCAACTTTAGCTTAATCAGTCTTGGACTGTCTGGCCAGCAGAAGTGAATATTTCCGCCATTCCAACGGCCAACATCAGGAGACTCCGATGCAGTTCTTTGCCCTTCTTGCGCGCAACACCGAAAAGTTTACCGACGCCGATTTCGCGCCGCTGCTGCCTGGCGAGGCCGAGCAGCGCCGCACGCTCTATGCCGAAGGCGCCGTGCGTCAGGTGTGGAATCGGGGCGACATTCCCGGCAGCGGCATGATGTTCGAAGCCGGCAGCGATGCCGATGTGCGCAACCATCTCGCAACTTTACCGGTGGTCAAGGCCGGCATGATGGATATTGCCGCCGTCGTGCCGCTGCAGCCATATCCCGGCTTTGGGCCGAAGCGCTGAGCGCTCGTGAAAGACGCGGCTGCCGGCATTAAGACCGGCCAGCCGCCTTTCTTCGTTAGGCGGCTCGAGCGGATGCGGCAACGGTCTTGCGCGCCGTAGAAAACATCGACCAGGAGTACATCGCCAGCGCCGCCCAGATCAGCCCGAAGGCTATGGCCTGAACGCTGCCGAACGGTTCGCCGAAAATCAGCACCGCGATCAAAAAGACGATTGTCGGCGCGATATACTGCATGATGCCGATGGTGGAGAGGCGCAGCAGCCTGGCGCCGAATGCAAACAACAGCAGCGGCACGGCGGTGACCGGGCCGCAGCCGATCAGCAAGGCGGTGTCGTTCAGCGAGCTGGAGACGAAATGATCCTGTCCTGTGGCGATCAGGAAGATGATGTAGCCGAGTGCCGGCACCGACAGCAGCAGCACTTCAAGCAGGAAGCCCTGGCTCGGGCCGATCGGCAGCGTCTTGCGGAAGAAGCCATAGGCGGCAAAGGAAAAGGCCAGCACCAGCGACACCCAGGGCAGCTTGCCGGCGTCGATGGTCAGCACCGCGACCGCGATTGCCGCCAGCACCACCGCCGCAATCTGCAGGCGGTCGAGCCGCTCGCCGAGGAGCAGAGCGCCGACAACGACGCTGACCAGCGGGTTGATGTAGTAGCCGAGCGCGGTCTCGATGGTGCGGTCGACCGCGATCGCCCAGACATAGATGCCCCAGTTGACCGAGATCAGCGCCGCCGTCAGCACCGCCATCGAAATGATGCGCGGCGAACGAACTGCCGCTTTGAAATCGGCAGTGCGGCCCGCCCAGACCAGGACGGCGGCAGCGATCGGCACCGACCAGACGATGCGGTGGGCGATGACTTCGGCCAGCGGCAGATGCGCGACAGCCTTCATGTAGAAGGGCAGCAGCCCCCAAAGCAGGTAGGCGCCGAGCGCCAGCAGGAAGCCGCGACGAGCTTTGGTGTCGGCCTCGATTTGAAGTGTTTGGGTAGTCATGGCCCAAGGCTATGCGCCAGCGGCTTGCCCAAAACCATCGCAAATTGCTGATGGATCAATGGAGTCTCGCTGATGGTTCAAGAACCCGGCGTTTTCACCAGTTCATTGAAATGCGCGAAGCCCGCAGTCATTTGGTTTCGCCGGGCGCAGGCACCAATTCCATGAATTCCGCTCCAACGGTGTCGTGACGAAAGCCCGTCACGCATTCTGCCACCTCGAGCGGAATATCTGCGATGAAGTCTATGGTGGCAGCACCGGCGTCCTCGCGATCCTGATCTGCGAAGCGCTCGCGGCGGATCTCCTCGAAACAGGATGGAAGGTTTCCTGTCGCTTCCAGGTTGCGCGCACCGTCTGCGCTGGTGTGTCGTATGCTCCAGACTTCGTGCCCGTCGCGCCACTGTTCGGCCCATTGCAGCATGACCGTATCGATATTGTGAACGACGACAATGTCCCTGCCCGTCGAAAGGTTAGCCAGGCGCTTCTCGTCCACCAGGTCCATGTTCACGTCGTTAAAAATGACAACAGACCAATTTTGACCAACCGTCACGCCATTGTAGTCAAAATCAAAAACCTCGTCCGATTGTCTGCTCTGAGCCAGACCGAAAGCCAGCGCTGCCTTCGCGAGTGGCAGACCATTGAATGCGACCCAGCTTATCGTGAAGCCCATTTCCTCACTCCGCCGCTGCCAATCCCGCCATGTCGCGGTTCTTCATCAGCTTGTAGACGATCGAATCCATCAGTGCCTGGAACGAAGCATCGATGATGTTTTCGGAGACGCCGACCGTCCACCAGCGCGCACCGGTGCCGTCATGCGATTCGATCAGCACGCGGGTGATCGCCTCGGTGCCGCCATTGAGGATACGCACCTTGAAGTCGGCCAGCTCGAGATCGGCGATCTCGCTCTGGAATTTGCCGAGATCCTTGCGCAGCGCAATGTCGAGCGCGTTGACCGGGCCATGGCCTTCGGCGACCGACATCTTCTCCTCGCCCTCGACCAGCACTTTCACGATCGCCTCCGAGACCGTCTTCAGCTGGCCGTTGGCGTCGAAGCGGCGCTCGACCATGCAGCGGAACGAGGTGACGCGGAAGAATTCCGGCAGGCCGTGCAGCATCTTGCGCGCCAGAAGCTCGAAGCTGGCGTCGGCGCCTTCGTAAGCGTAGCCCTCCGCCTCACGTTCCTTGACTACAGCGATCAGAGCGTCGAGGCGATGGTCATCCCGGGGCATGTCGATGCCGCGCCGCTTCAGCTCGGCCAGGAAATTGGCCTTGCCACCCTGGTCCGAAACCATGACACGGCGGCGGTTGCCGACTGTCTCTGGCGGCACATGCTCGTAGGTCGCCGGCTCCTTGGCCAGCGCCGAGGCATGGATGCCGGCCTTGGTGGCGAAAGCGGAGGCCCCGACATAGGGCGCCTGCGCTTCCGGCGCGCGGTTCAGCAACTCGTCGAAGGCGCGGGACAGGCGCGATATACCGGTCAACGCCTCTGCCGAAATGCCTGTAGCAAAGCGCCCCGAAAAGGCCGGCTTCAACGCCAGTGTCGGCACGATTGAGATCAGGTTGGCGTTGCCGCAGCGCTCGCCGATGCCGTTTAGCGTGCCCTGGATCTGGCGCACGCCGGCCTCCACGGCGGCAAGCGAATTCGCCACTGCCTGGCCGGTGTCGTCATGGGCGTGGATGCCGAGATGGTCGCCCGGCATGCCGGCCGCGATCACCTTTTCGACGATGGCGCGCACCTCGGAGGGCTGCGTGCCGCCATTGGTGTCGCACAGCACCACCCAGCGCGCGCCGGCATCGTAGGCCGTCCTGGCGCAGGCCAGCGCATAATCGGGATTGGCCTTGAAGCCGTCGAAGAAATGCTCACAGTCGACCATCGCCTCCTTGCCGGCAGTGAGCGCCGCCTCGACCGAGGCCTTGATCGCCTCGAGGTTCTCCTCATTGGTGCAGCCGAGGGCGACGCGGACATGGTAGTCCCAACTCTTGGCGACGAAGCAGATGGCGTCCGACTTCGACTGGACCAGCGCGGCAAGGCCGGGATCGTTCGAGATCGACACTCCTGCCCGTTTGGTCATGCCAAAGGCAACGAACTTGGCATCGGCCGTGCGACGCTCGGCAAAGAAGGTGGTGTCGGTTGGATTGGCGCCGGGGTAGCCGCCCTCGACGTAGTCGATGCCGAACTCGTCGAGCAGCTTGGCGATGGCGATCTTGTCCTCGACGGAAAAGTCGATACCCGGCGTCTGCTGACCATCGCGCAGCGTGGTGTCGAACAGATAAAGGCGCTCGCGATCCATGGTCATTTCCCGGCAAACATGTCCGTTGCGCGGATCAGCCTGTCGAGGATGCCCGGCTCCGAATAGGCGTGGCCGGCGCCTTCGATCAGATGGAAATCCGCTTTCGGCCACGCCTTGTGCAGCGCCCAGGCATAGCGCGCCGAGCAAGGCATGTCGTAGCGGCCGTGAACGATGGTACCCGGGATATCCTTAAGCTTCCATGCATCGCGCAGCAGCTGTCCCTCTTCCAGCCAGCCGGCATGGACGAAATAGTGGTTCTCGATACGGGCGAAAGCCAGGGCATAATCATCCTGGCCGAAGGGACCACTGGTTTCCGGTTCCGGCAGCAGCGTGATCGTCTCGCCCTCCCACAGGCTCCAGGCGCGAGCGGCCTCGACCTGCGCCACAGGATCGCTGCCGACCAGCCGTTTGCGATAGGCGGCCATCATGTCGCCGAGCTCAGCCTCCGGGATCGGCGCCATGAACCGCTCCCACTTGTCGGGGAACATCTCTGACACGCCGAACTGGTAGTACCATTCGAGTTCGGCGCGAGTCAGCGTGTAGATGCCGCGCACGACCAGTTCGCTGACCCGCTCTGGGTGGGTCTCGGCATAGGCCAGCGCCAGCGTCGAACCCCACGAGCCGCCGAACACCAGCCATTTATCGAAGCCGCACATTTTTCGCAGGCGCTCGATGTCGGCGACCAGGTGCCAGGTGGTGTTGGCTTCAAGCGAGGCATTGGGCGTCGATTTTCCGCAGCCGCGCTGGTCGAACAGGATGACATCGTACAGCTTCGGATCGAACAGCCGCCGGTGCTTTGGCGAAATGGTGCCGCCCGGCCCGCCATGCAGGAATACAGCCGGCTTGGCACCGCGGGTGCCGGAGCGCTCCCAATAAACCTGATGGCCATCGCCAACGTCGAGCATGCCGGACTCGAAAGCCTCGATCTCGGGATAGAGGATACGGAATTCGCTGCTCATAATTTCAGGCCCTGCTGCGGCCAGTTGGCCGTCTCGTGATCGGGATGCTGGAAGGAGATGATGGATTCCTGCCGCGCGTAGAAATCCGGGTCGTCATGGATCGGCGCGTCGAAGATCGTCTCGACCCAAGGCAGCCTCGCGGCGTAGTTGACCTGGATCTGCGGCGCCAGATCGGAACGGTCGTCGAAGGCGCCGATGGCGATCTCCAGCGCGCCGGGCTGGCGGTAGGTCAGCGGTGTGCCGCAGCGGGCGCAGAAGCCGCGATCGATGTTGACCGACGACTGAAAGTAACTCGGCTCCTCGCGCACCCATTCAACGCCGTCGCTCGGCACTGTCACCAGCGCGCCGAAAAACGACCCGAACTGTTTCTGGCACATGCGGCAATGACAAATGGACGGGCGGCCGAGCGCCCCGTGGATGCGGAAGCGCACGGCGCCGCATTGGCAGCCGCCGGTACGAACGGTTTCGGTCATGATTTTTCCTCCGGCGGCCATTGTTCGGTGTCGTGGTCGGGATGTTGGTAGGAGACGAGATCGGCGAGATAGGAGGCAGACGAAACGTCGGCCATTGTCTCCTCACCGGGCAATTCGTGGACGTGATCTACGTAGGGGAGCTTGGCTTCGACACCCCATTGGATCGTCGGCGCGATCTCCTCGGGGTGGTCGAATGCGGCGATGGCGAGCGCCACGCCGTCGGGCGCTTCGAACGTCAGCGGCGTGCCGCATTCGGCGCAGAAACCGCGCAAAGCCGCGTTGGACGAGCGGAAACGTTTGGGCTCACCGCGCGTCCAGTCCAGCCTTGCGCCGCGCACCGAGACCAGCGGCAGGTAGAAATTGCCGCTCGCCTTCTGGCACATGCGGCAATGGCAGACGGAAGCATCGCCGAGCGCGCCTTCGACGCGGAAGCGCACCGCGCCGCACTGGCAGCCGCCTGAATACACTGGTTTGTTGTCGAGGCTCATCGCGCATTACTCCGGAGCATGGCAGACCGCCTCGACATTGTTGCCGTCGGGATCGAAGACGAAGGCAGCGTAATAGTTGGGGTGGTAGTGCGGTCGCAGGCCCGGCCCGCCATTGTCCTTGCCGCCGGCGGCGATCGCCGCGGCGTGAAAGGCATCGACCTCGGCGCGGCTGCGCGCGGTGAAAGCGACATGCTGATGATCCTTCGGCTTGTCCTTGCCGGCATGCAGCCAAAACACCGGCCGGTCGCGGCCGTAGCCGCCGACCTTGGCGCCGCCGGTATATTCCTGCGGCACCATGTAAAGCAGCGAGGCACCGAGCGGCGCCATCGCCCTGTCGTAAAAAGCCTTCGACACGTCGAAATCTGAAACGGTGATGCCGAGATGATCGATCATCGTTTTACCTCCCAGGTGGTGATGCGTTCGCCGGTGATGGGGTCCTTGCCGTCCTTCAACTGGATGCCGTGCGCCAGCAACTCGTCGCGGATGCGGTCGGCCCCGGCCCAGTTCTTGGCGGCGATCAGCGCGAGGCGTTTGGCGATCGCCTTGGCAATAGCTTCTTCATCCACCTTGGCTGTTTCGACATCGAAGCCGAGGAACAACAGCGATGCCTTCAGCGAAGCGGCAGCATCGTTGCCTTCGGCGGCTGCGTTGCCACTACCAGTGTTGAAATCAACAGCATCGCCAGCCAACTGCGTCAGCAACTGGAATGCGGCATAGCTGGCAAGGTCATCCGACAGCGCTTCGATCACATCCGCCGGCACCGGCTTTGCCGTCGGCGGCGCCAGATCGGCCGCCCGCTTCCATTTGCGCAGCGTATTCTCCGCCTCTTCCAGCTTGCGCACGGAAAAGTCGATCGGCTCGCGATAGTGCGTCATCAGCATCGCCAGCCTGAGCACCTCGCCCGGCCATTTGCGGCCGCCAAAGGTATCCGTCTCCAGCAATTCGGTGATCGAATAGAAATTGCCCAGGCTCTTGGACATCTTCTGCCCTTCGACCTGCAGAAAGCCGTTGTGCATCCACACCTTGGCCATCGTTTCGGTGCCGTGGGCGCAACGCGACTGCGCGATCTCGTTCTCGTGGTGCGGAAAGATCAGGTCGAGACCACCGCCATGGATGTCGAACACTTCGCCGAGATAGGCGGCCGACATCGCCGAGCACTCGATGTGCCAGCCCGGCCGACCCCTGCCCCAGGGACTGTCCCAGCCCGGTTCCTCGGGCGAAGACAATTTCCACAGCACGAAATCCTGCGGGTTTTTCTTATGCGCATCGACGGCGACGCGGGCGCCGGCCTGCTGCTCGTCGAGATTGCGCTTCGACAACTGCCCGTAGTCCGGCATGGAAGCGGTGTCGAACAGGACTTCTCCAGCCGCGACATAGGCATGGCCGCGTTCGATCAAGCGCTGAATCAAGAAGATCATGTCGACCTTGCCGTCGGGCCTGGGCTCGACGAACTCGGTGGCGCGCGGCTCGACCGTCGGTTCCAGGCAACCGAGCGCCGCAACGTCCTTGTGGAACTGGTCGGCGGTCTTTTCGGTGACCCGCCTGATCGCTTCGTTCAGCGACAGCTTGCCAGAGGCAATCTCGCCGCCGAAATCGCGCAGTGCGCGGGCGTTGATCTTGTCGTCGACGTCCGTAATGTTGCGGACGTAAGTGACGTGCGCTTGCCCGTAGAGATGGCGCAGCAAACGGAACAGCACGTCGAAGACGATCACCGGCCGCGCATTGCCGATATGGGCGAAGTCATAGACCGTCGGGCCGCAGACATACATGCGCACGTTGCGCGGATCGATCGGGAAGAAATCCTCCTTGCTCCGCGTTAGCGTGTTGTAGAGGCGCAGGCTCTTCGATGCGTCAGACATACGTGCGTTCCCGGTGCGTACTTTGGCATGATCTTTTGGGATCGTGCTCTGGATGGAGTCGGTTACGCCGAGGCGCAAATCGGGGTCCAGCCTGCTGGCCGGGGCGTTTGTCCAATCTGGGAGGAGATGAGGCGAAAACGTCCAGGACCAGCGCGAGGCTAGCCGATAATGCAAATGCCACAAATGGCGAAAGACGTTCTCATGGCCGGCTTTATCGCCTTGCCCGGTGTTGCCGTCAAGTCGCTACCTTCGCCAAAAATATCGTTGGCTCACAGGAATTGAGCCGTTGAAACATTTTATTAAACAGGTCGGCACTGTCATGAAACTTTCGCCGGCTAGATCAGCAAGCGTCACGATTTGGTCGGATTCGGCCAGCAAACGCAGACACGAAGACGTTACCAGGGAAGAGAACAATGCCTAAGCAAGAATCCAACCGTGCCAAGCAACCGGCGCTCGCCAGCCACTACCGGGCGATCGGCCCGGCAGCAATCGTCGCAGCTCTTCTGCACACCGCAAAGAAGAAGAAGCCGGCGCAGAAGATCGTTTCGCCGCGCGCTGCCTGACAATGCCGTCGGGAAAAGATTGAGGCGCTCACGGCGAACCAGTAATAGTAGCTTTGGCTAAAATAAACTCATCTGACTGTCGTTCGCGCCGGACTTCTGGCGCTTGACCTTCTCGGGCTCAGGCTCGACGACGCCCTTCTCCTGAATCTCCGGCCCGGTATTGGCGACCTTGTTGACGGGGTCGGAAACCGAGATCGCTTCGAAGAAATCGGGCTGGGCGGGTCTCAGCAGATCGGCCACATCGCGCGGCTCGAGCGTGCGGCAATCCAGCCAGCGCGCGAAATCCTTGGGATGGATCACCACCGGCATGCGGTCGTGGATATGGGCAGTATCGGCATTGGCGTGGGCGGTCAGAATGGCGCCGGTGTCCATTTCCGAGCCGCCCGGCTCGGCATAGGTCTCAATCAGCCCGGCGAAGGCGACAAGCCCGCCACGCCGTGGCCGCACCCAATAGGGCTGCCCTCTTCTGCCACCGGTTTGGTGCCATTCGTAGAATCCCGAAGCCGGCACCAGGGCGCGGCGATGGCGCATGGCAACGCGAAACGACGCCTTTTCCGAAGCCCCCTCAGAACGCGCGTTGAACAGCAGCGGGAAGTTACGCGTATCCTTGACCCAGGCCGGGATCAGGCCCCAGCGCACCAGCATCGAGCGGCGGTCGGGCAGGTTCGAGCCCGGCGCCTGCGGCAATCCGGCGAGCGCCACCAGCATCGGCTGCGTCGGCGCGATGTTGTAGCGGGCCGGAAACTCCTCAAGTTCCGCCAGGCCGAGAAAGGCGGCGGTCTGGTCCGGAGTGGCTGTCAAAGCAAAGCGTCCGCACATGAATTCAGCTCTCGAATTGGTGGCATGTGAAAGTGGCCATGGAACCCGCCTTTCGCAACCGCTAAAGCTGTTCGCCGATAGCCCGTCCACAACGGGCTGTGCCAATCGAGCGATCCTGAGCCCATGGAAGCACGCAAGATCATTCCAGCAGTCTCGGTCTGCGTCGTGCGCGAGGACACGGTGCTGCTGGTCAAGCGGGCCAGGCCGCCCTCGCAGGGCCTCCATGCCTTTCCCGGCGGCAAGGTCGAAGCCGGCGAGACGCTGGAACAGGCAGCACGGCGCGAATTGCTGGAAGAGACTGGATTGCTGGCGCGCAGCTACCGGCCGCTGCGGGAAATCCACATCGACGGCAGCGGCGACGGGCATCCGGTCGACTACTGGCTGACGGTGTTTGGGGCCGAGTATGCCGGCGGCGAGGCGGTGGCCAGCGACGACGCCGAAACCGCGGCTTTCTATACGCTGGCCGAAATGACAGCGATGCCGCTCGCCGATGCGGTGTTTGAAATTGCGGACGATCTACTCGGTCCCAACAAAGACGGCGAGACCTGAGCCAGAGAATCGCCTTGCAGGCGACAAATTGTTTCAGCACAAGGACTCATGAGCCGCACGTCTTCGTTTCTCGCCGCATGCCTCGCCATCAGTGTGGTTGTCGGTGCGCGCCCGGCGATTGCCGCCGAGGCCCCGTTCGAGCCCGGCCTGATGCGGCTGGCGGAAGTGCTCGGCTCGCTGCATTTCCTGCGTAATCTGTGTGGCGAGAAGGGAGACCGGTGGCGAGCCGAGATGGAAAAACTGATCGCATCGGAAAATCCGAACCCGGAGCGGCGCGCCCGCTTCATCGCCAGCTTCAACCGCGGCTACCGGTCGTTCGGCGGCACTTATACGCAATGCACGGCATCGGCGACGGAAGCCATCAGCCGCTACATGAAGGAAGGCGAGACGCTGTCTCGCGACATAGCCTCTCGCTACGGAAACTGACGGCGGCAGCTGCCGTTCCGGCAAACCGGCATCAAGCGCCGGCGCTGTGGGCGGCGGACGCGTTCGACACTTCTCCGCTTGCCTCAGGTGAGGTCTTGGTGCAAACCTGATGTTGCACTTTTGCAACTATGTTAACGAAACGTTAGCGCGCAGATGTGGAATTAACTCAAACTGAAGGTTTCCGTCCCCTTGGCCGTCCTAATCGGCTAAGTTTGAAACGGATCGGACGCAGGTTTGCCGGACGCGACAGAATTTGTAGAAGACGACCAAAAAAATGTCGCATTTACAAATACTTACTGCGCCTGCGTGTAAATAGGGACAACTCAAGCTTGATCCCTGTCCAACGGATCACCGCTTGAAAGGGTGGACATCGCAATGGAACATGGCGTCAACGACATCGACGCGCTGGTCAGGGAAGAAAAGCGCCTGACCGCCGTGGAAAGCCACAGCGAAGCCTGGGCAGAAGGATTGTCGGCCGGGATCGAGCCGGAAATCATCGCCGAGGCAGCCCTCGAAACGGCATTCGGCGAAATGCTGCGCACCAATGGCGAGACCTCGGCGCTTGCCCTGCTGGATCGCATGCGTGAAAAGGTGATTGCCGGCGCCTTCGAGCCCGAAAGACTGCGGCACTGACCCCGGTTCTTTGACGACGGCGCGCCGCCCGGACATCATGTCCGGGCACATGGATGGGCTGGAACCAGGGAGTAGCAGGCGGTGAATTTTTCGATATCAGGCAAGCCGCGCGGCCTGGTCCTCAGCATTTGGCTTACTGCTTCATGCGCCACAATTCCCCTTGCATTGCTTCTTGCGAGCAGTCCCGCTCACGCCCTCAGCGAGATCAAGCGCGAAGACCTGCCCTCGCCGGTCACGCTTCCGCCCGACGGCGACATGTCGCCGCCTGGAAGTACCGTGCCGATGCCCGGCCCGCTCGGCACGACGCCACCTGCAGCCAGCCAGCCGACTCCGTCCGACGAGCCGGAGCAAACCGAACCGAAAGGGCCAGCGGACGATGGCGGCATGGCCAATCCGCATGTCGATCCGGATGCGCCTGTGCCCGAAGTCGTCTACGACCTTGCCAAGTTGCCGGAACCGGTCAGGCGCATGCACGATCTGATCGTCGAGGCCTGCAAGAGCGGCGACATCGAAAGACTGCGGCCGCTGATTGGCACGGGTAACATGATGACCCAATTGTCGCTGGGCGACATGGAGGGCGACCCGATCGCCTTCCTGAAAGGCCTTTCCGGCGACACGGAGGGCCAGGAGATCCTCGCCATCCTGGAAGAGGTGCTCAATGCCGGTTTTGTCCATGTCGATGCCGGCACGCCGCAGGATCTCTATGTCTGGCCCTATTTTTTCGCCCTGCCGCTGGACAAGCTCGATGCAAGGCAGCGGGTCGAGCTGTTCAAGATCGTCACCGCCAGCGACTATGACGATATGAAGCAGTTCGGTGCGTACATTTTCTACCGAGTCGGCATCACGCCGACCGGACAATGGACGTTCTTCGTCGCTGGGGATTGAGTGGTTTAGCCTGGCCGTTATCGAGGCGGGGAGCTTAGCCCGCCAACGCCTCGGAAAACTCCACCGCCCTACCCTGGCCCGGCACGACGATCTCGCCTTCCCACATCACGCGCCGACCGCGAACGATGGTGCCGACCGGCCAGCCGGTCACCTGCCTGCCGTCATAAGGCGTCCAGCCGGCCTTGGAGCCCTGCTGGGCGTTGGCGATGGTCTCGCGGCGCTTCAGATCGACGATGGTCAGATCGGCGTCATAGCCAGCGGCAATACGGCCTTTCCTGGCGATGCCGAAAATACGCTGCGGGCCGTGGCTGGTCAGGTCGACAAAGCGCTGTAAGGTCAGCCGGCCGGCGTTGACATGGTCCAGCATGATCGGCACCAAAGTCTGCACCCCGGTCATGCCGGACGGCGACACCGGATAAGGCTTTGCCTTCTCGGCCAGCGTGTGCGGCGCATGGTCGGAGCCGAGCACGTCAATGATGCCTTGCGCAACACCGTGCCAGACCCCGTCGCGATGGCGCGTGGCGCGCACCGGCGGGTTCATCTGGATCAGGGTGCCCAACTGCGCATAATCATCGGCGCTCAGCGTCAGATGATGCGGCGTCGCCTCGCAGGTCGCGACATCCTTGTGCTGTTCGAGGAAGCCTATCTCCTCGGCGGTTGAGATGTGCAGCACATGGATCCGGGCGCGGACCTGGCGCGCGATTCGCACAAGGCGCTCCGTGCAGCGCAACGCAGCGATCTCGTCGCGCCACACCGGATGGGAAGACGGATCGCCCGCGATGCGCTCGCCAAGCCGCTCGCGCAGCCGGAACTCGTCCTCGGAGTGAAAGGCGGCGCGGCGGCGTGTGTTCCTCAGGATCGAGGCAACGCCTTCGTCGTCCTCGACCAGCAGGTCGCCGGTGGACGAGCCCATGAACACTTTTATGCCGGCCGCACCCGGCAGCCGCTCGAGATCGCCGGCGTCTTTCGCATTGTCGCGGGTGCCGCCGACCCAGAAGGCAAAGTCGCAATGCATGCGGCCGGTGGCACTCCGCACCTTGTCGGCAAGGGTTGCCTCGCTGGTGGTCAGCGGATTGGTGTTCGGCATCTCGAAGACGGCGGTGACGCCGCCGAGCACCGCTGCCCGCGAGCCCGTCTCGAGATCTTCCTTGTGCTCCAGGCCCGGCTCGCGGAAATGCACCTGGCTGTCGACGACGCCCGGCAGGATGTGCAGCCCGCGGCAGTCGATCGTCTCACCGGCCGACGCCTGGCGGAGGTCGCCGATGGCAGCGATGCGCCCACCATTGATGCCAACGTCGCGAAAACCCTCGCCGTCATGGTTGATCACGATGCCGCCTGTCAGGATGAGATCGTAGATGGGGGCCATGCGGATCCGGTCTCTTGCGGGGGAAGTGCCAGGGGCTTACGTAATGGCCGATAGTTTTGCAAGATCAGGCTCGTTTCCCACCATGCCCTTTGCCTCGCTCAGAGATCGCGCACTCGTTTCCGTGTCCGGGCCGGATGCCGAGCACTTTTTACAGAACATCCTGACCACCGACCTAGACGTGCTCGGCAGCAGCGAAGCAAAGCCAGGCGCGCTGCTAACGCCGCAAGGCAAGATCCTTTTCGACTTCCTGATCTCGCGCGCCGGCGAAAATGCTTTCCGACTTGAATGCCGTACCGAGACCGCCGATGATTTCATGCGCCGGCTGACGCTCTACAAATTGCGCGCCAAAGTCGAAATTGCCAAGCTGGATCAGCCGGTTGTGGCCGTCGCATGGGGAGGCGATTCAACCACTTCGCAATTTGAATCAGCACCGTTTGCCGATGCGCGGTTTGTCGATACTGCCGTCAAGCGCTTCTATGGTGGCGCCGCAGATGGCGGCGACCTTGCCGCATGGCAAGCCTTTCGCATCGCCCATGGCATTGCCGAAAGCGGCAGCGACTATCATCTCGGCGACGCGTTTCCGCATGACGTGCTGCTCGACGAGATCGGCGGTGTCGGCTTCAAGAAAGGCTGCTACGTCGGCCAGGAGGTCGTCTCGCGCATGCAGCATCGCGGCACTGCCAGGCGCCGAGTGTTGATTGTCGCGGCCGAACGCCAGCTGCCCAGTTCGCGCGCAGAGTTGACCGTGGAGGGGCGACCGGTCGGTACGCTTGGCTCGACTGCCGGCAGGACCGGCCTTGCCATTGCCCGCATCGACCGGGTCAAGGCAGCGCTCGATGCCGGCCAGCCGATCCTGGCGGAGGACGTCGCCGTGTCGCTCGCTATCCCGTCCTGGGCGAAATTCAGCTTTCCGCAGGAAGCCGTCGGCGCGGAGGACGCCTGATGGCTGCCGATCGCGCCGGGGCGCCTCCGCGCGCCTGGCAGCGCATGCTGTCCGGCCGACGGCTCGATCTGCTCGACCCCTCGCCGCTCGATATCGAGATCTCGGATATCGCTCACGGCCTTGCCCGCGTCGCACGCTGGAACGGCCAGACCAGAGGCGATCACGCCTTTTCGGTCGCCCAGCATTCGCTGCTGGTCGAAACGCTTGTCGGCGAGCTGATGCCGGATGCCGACGCCGACGCCCGGTTGGCGGCGCTGCTGCACGACGCGCCGGAATATGTCATCGGCGATATGATCTCGCCATTCAAGTCCGTGATGGGCGGCAGCTACAGGGATTGCGAGATCAGGCTGCAGCGCGCCATCCATCTGCGCTTTTCACTGCCGGCCGAACTCGACGCGGGACTGCGCAGGGAGATCAAGCGAGCGGATCAGATCGCCGCTTATTTCGAAGCAACGCTGCTTGCAGGATTTTCGACGGCAGAGGCGACCGAGTTCTTCGGCAGGCCGCGCGGCTTCAACGCCGAGCGCTTCGATGTCACGCCGCGCTCGGTGACCTGGGCGCAGAATGCGTTTCTCAAACGGTTTGCGGCGATCGAAAAGTCGCGACGCCAGACTGCCGTTCCAGCCGGCTGAAAACGGTAAATTAACCGGCAGGGACAACAGTGCCGTGGTTAACCATGGTCCATAGGCTTGCCTCATGCCCGTTGCCGGTATCAAGGCTGGTTCATCCGTCCGCCGACGGAGGGCCAAAGGCGTTGGTCTGCCGCGACGGATCGAAGACGAGCTGCGCGAACAGAACGAGCGTTTTTCGGCAGCGGTCGAGAACATGTCGCATGGCCTGTGCATGTTCGATGCCGATGAGCGGATGATCATCTGCAACAGGAACTACATCAGCATCTTTCGCCTCGACACCGAAGTGGTGCGGCCTGGCATCCGGTTTTTCGACATCCTCCAGCACAGCGTGGATATCGGCATTGCCTCGCAAAGCGCTGAGCAACTCTATGCCATCCGCAAGCCCTATATCGACCAGGCAAAACCTTCCACCTATGAGGAAACGCTTGCAGACGGGCGCATCGTCAACATTTCGCACCGGCCGCTGGCGTCAGGTGGTTGGGTCTCGATCTACGAGGACATCACCGAGCAACGGCGCGCCGAGCAGGAGTTGAAGGAGCAGCACCGCCGTTTCGACGCGGCACTTGCCAACATGTCGCAAGGCCTTTTGATGTACGATGCCGACGGCAAGCTGATCGTGCGCAACGAACGTTTCCTGGAACTTTATCATGTCAGGCCGGCCGACTTCCCGCTCGGCATGAGCCATCATGATGCGTTCAAGCGGCTGCTGGAACTGGGCATTTACACAAAGCTCGACCCCGACAGCGAAATCTCGCAAATCGAAGCCTGCCTGCGGGCGGGGAAAACACACGTAACGCATCGCCATCTCGCCGACGGCAGGACGCTGCTGGTTGCACGCCGGCCGATGAGCGGCGGCGGCTGGGTAGCGACGTTCGACGACGTCACCGAGCGCAGGCGCGTGGAAGAGCGCATGACCCATCTTGCGCACCACGACACACTGACCAACCTGCCCAATCGCTCGATGCTTCGCGAAAGGCTCGACCAAGCCCTCAGCGAGACGAGAGGCGGATCGCTGGCGATATTCTCGCTCGACCTCGATCACTTCAAGGCAGTCAATGATAGTTGGGGACACCCCGCCGGCGACTGGCTGCTGAAATGCGTGGCCGAACGGCTGCAACGGTGCCTGCGCAATGAAACGGACGTTGTCTCCCGCTTCGGCGGCGACGAATTCGTCATCATCCAGTTCAATCTCAAAAGCCCGGGCGATGCGGAAAAGCTGGCCAAACGTATCGTCGAGATCATTGGAAAGCCGTTTCGCGACAAAAGACACGACATGCGCGTCGGCATCAGTCTCGGCATCGCGCTATTTCCGAATGACGGCAAGGACGCTGACACGTTGCTGAAAAACGCCGATATGGCGCTCTATCGGGCAAAGAGCGAAGGGCGCAACCTCTACCGCTTCTTCGAACCAGCCATGGACGCGATGGTGCGGGCACGCCGGGCGCTCGAAATCGATCTCAGGGCAGCGTTGTCGCGCCGCGAATTCGAGCTGGATTTCCAGCCGATCATGAACATCGCCTCTGGCGAAATCGTCGGTGCCGAAGCCTTGATGCGCTGGCGTTCGCCGGTGCGCGGCCTGGTACGGCCGGACGACTTCATTCCGGCCGCCGAGGAGACCGGGCTGATCGTGCCGCTTGGAGAATGGGCGCTGCGAAAAGCCTGCACGACCGCGTCAGGCTGGGCGCCTTGGCGCATCGCAGTCAATGTCTCCGCCGTGCAGATCAAAAGCGGTACCTTTGCCCGCAGCGTCATTTCGGCACTGGCGTTCTCGGGCGTGCCGGCCAACCGGCTTGAACTGGAAATCACCGAAACGGTGCTGATGGACGAGAGCGATCTGGTGCTCAAGACACTCGGGCAGCTACGCGATCTGGGTGTCCGCATCGCGCTGGACGATTTCGGCACCGGCTATTCCTCGCTGGGCTACCTCAGGCGCTTTCCCGTCGACAAGATCAAGATCGATCGTTCCTTCATCAGCGATATCGACGGCCGCGATACCGCGGCGATCGTGCGCACCATCATCGGGCTTGGCGCACAGCTGGGCATCACCGTCACTGCCGAAGGTGTCGAGACCGAAGCGCAGTTTGAATTCCTGCAAAAGGAGGGCTGTGTCGAGGCTCAAGGCTATTTGATCGGCATGCCGTCAAAGGCGTCGGACATCAACCGGCTGCTGAGGTCGAGCGCGACGATCAGGCAATCCGGCTGAGTACGGCAGCCTGGCGAGCCGGCGGCTCAGCCATCAATACAATTTCCGGATATTACTCGTCGAAGCGCGCGGGTCAGAGGTGCCCGCTCAATGCCTCCACCATATCCTTGTTCGTCGCCACGGGAACGATCTCGAATTCGACCAGATCCGCCCATTCGATGACCCACCGCTGCAGGAGCGTGACGTCAGCAGCCTCCACCAGCAGGAAGCAGCGGCTCATATCCGCTGCGATCCAGCTGTGGTGCACGACAAGCGCGTCCGGCTTCAGGCGGCCCTGGTCGCGGAAACGGCGGTAGATCTCCTTGCGGTCGCAGCCGCGAAAATCCTCGGTTACGAAGAACAGCATCTTTTTTGCCCTCAGTTCGGATATTATCGCCCCGGCCGGTCCAGCCGCTCCAGGAACCACTGCGTTAGCCGCACCCAGACCTCGTCTTTCTCGCCGGAGTCTTCCCAGCCGTGGTCGAGGTTGGGGTTATCGTTGACCTCGATGACGAAAACGCCGTCCCTGGTTTCTTTGAGGTCGACGCCGTAGAGGCCGTCGCCAATGCAGCGCGCCGCGCTCACCGCCGTCTCGACGACATGCGCCGGCGCTTCCTTCAGGGTGAAGGTCTTGATGCCGCCCTGGTCGGGCTTGCCGTTGGCCTTATGATTGACGATCTGCCAATGTTTCTTGGCCATCAGATAATGGACGGCAAACAAAGGTTGGCCGCCGAGGACACCGACGCGCCAGTCATATTCCGTCGGAATGAATTTTTGCGCAATCAGGAGGTCGGAATCTTCCAGCCATTCGGTTGCGAGCGACTTCAACTCTTCGAAGGTGCCGCATTTCTTGACGCCGCGCGAAAACGAGGAGTCCGGGATCTTCAGCACCAGGGGGAAGCCCAGTGTCTGCGCCGCAACGTCCAGATCAGAGATGCCGGCTATCATCACCGTCGGCGGCACCGGTACCTTGTTGTAGGTCATCAGCTCGTTAAGATAGACCTTGTTGGTGCAGCGGATCATCGACAGCGGATCGTCGATGACCGGCATGCCTTCCTGCTGTGCGCGGCGGGCAAAGCGGTAGGTATGATTGGAGATCGAGGTGGTCTCGCGGATGAACAGCGCGTCGTAGTTGGCGAGCTTGGCCAGATCCCGCTTGGTGATCGGCTCGATTTCGACACCCATCTTTTCAGCGATCTTGGCCCAGTGGCGCAGCGACGAAATTTCCGACGGCGGCAGTTCCTCATGCGGATCGACCAGCGTGGCGAAAGTGTAGCGCGCCGGCGTGCGGCCCTTGGTGTCGCGCCACTCGCGGTTGGTGTAGGTCTCCAGGCACTGGAGAAAGTGCGCTTCCTCGTCCTCGGTCATCCTGGCCAGGGGATGGAAGCCTATCTTGCGGATCGAGGCCCATTCGGCGCTGTCCCTGATGTGGACCTCGAGCGCCGGGGCACGAAACCAGTCGAACAGCAGCTTGGCGAAGCGGTCCCAGATCCTGGACGGTCCGATGCCGAAGAAGATGCAGACCTTCTGCGGGAAGGCGCCGCCCAGGTCCTTGCGGCACTTGTTGAGTGCGAGTTCGAGTTCCGGCAACGCGTGCTCATAGAGCTTGCGCTCCGACAGGTCGATCATCGTTTCGACCGTCGGGATGACCTTATGGCCGCGCGAACCGGCAAGCAGCGACGCGTAATAGCCGCGGCTCTGGTAGCCGTAATTGTTCGACAGGTTGATGACCTTCGGCCGCTGACCGCGAAACAGTGCCGGATGGGCAAGGTAGTCGCGATTGGTGATGATCTTGTGCGGCGTCGCCACCTGGTCGAGATCGTTCTGCCGGCCGGTAAGGATGACCCAGGTCATTGGCTGTCGCGCTTTCCGAGAGTGATGGCGGCGCGCAATCCGTCGCGGCCGAATTGCGCCATGTTCATGAAGATGCCGTAAGGCACGGGAATATTGGCAGCATCGAGGATTGTCTCCTGCCGCTCGTCCTCGACCCAGGGGTCGTGGATCAGGATATGGTCGCCGTCGTCACCGATGGCCAATACCCAGTGCGGAACCTTCTTGCCGAACATCAGGAAGCCGCTGATCAGGACCAGCACCAGTTTTCCCTCTGCGATCGCGGTACGAATGTCGTCAAGCCCGAATGGACGGTAATTCACCGGGATGCCGTAAAGTTCCGCGCGGCGGCGAAAGTCGACCTGCGCCAGCTCCATGACCCGGCGCTTGTCCTCGCTGCGCACCGACTGCAGGAACAGCGCTCCGTAGAAGGAGACATAGATCTCAGCAGCAAGCCCGCTCTCATAGCCGGCGACGGCCAGCCCGAACGGTTCGCAGCCGCCCGGCCCCGACATCATGAAAACGGTCGTCGCCTCACGCCACAGCCGGATTTCCATCACCGGGTCCGGCACGAATCCGGGGCCGAAGTAAGCCATCGCCATCATCAGACAGCATGGTCCGCAGGTGAATTCGCAAGTCTGCTGATAAAACGGCACTTCGGTGGCGACCGGAATGTCGCCGCGCAAGGTCTTTTCATAGCGCAGCGCCGTGGCGCCATCCTCGTAATAGTCCGGTTCGCGGTCGATCTTGCGGTAGCCGCTCTGCTCGTAGATCTGGATCGCGCGCGGATTGTCCTCGCGGACTTCCAAACGAAGCATCATGCGGCCGTGCTCGAAAGCGGCAGCCTCGGCCTCTTCCAGCAGCAGGCGGCCAACGCCGCGGCCGCCGAAAAATGGACCGACGGCGATCGAATAAAGCCGCGCGACCCCGCTGCCCTTGCGAAACAGCACGACTGCATAGCCGGCGACGCGGCCATCGTTTTCGCCAACCAGCAGTTCGGCGGTGTCGCGTTCGATCAGTTGGCGAAAGGAGCGGCGAGAAATGCGATCGCTCGAGAAAACGGCTTTTTCGATGGCGGCGAGGTCATCGACGTCGGACGCGCGGGCCTTGCGAATCTCGGCAGGCATGCGGGCTCAGAAAACCTCGATTGGGTTGTGGAAAAGGCCCTAGACTAAACATCGGTCACACCAGCCGAAGTGCCAGCATTCAGCAAGCGCTATCGCACCTCGATTAGGGCCGAATTGTGACAGTTTTGACGGCAGGCAGGTCGCGCAAAGGCTTTGGACGACCACCGTGTTTCGGCGTCGGCGCGGCTCCGGAAAAACAAGCGCCTGCTCAGCTTTGCAAGCCCGCCAGAAGCTGGCCATAGGCGCTCTTGGCCACCGCGGCCAATTGCTCGCGCGGCAGCGAGCCGACGACGGCGCAGCCATAACCCTTGTCCAGCCAATAGACGGCCTCAGGACCATCTTCCTCAGACCCATAGGTGCCCTTGGCCTTGGCCGCTGATTCGGCGGTGACGAAGAGCGATATGCGCTCGCCCTTGACGTCCTCATAAAGCAGCATCGCGGCTTTGCCCTGGCCGGCAGGCAGCAGCCGGCCACCGACCAGTTGGAATCCTTGCGCCGCCAGATCCGGCGCGACCAGCTTCAAACCCACCTGGTTCGACAGCCAGCTCTGCAAATGATCCTTGTCGCTTGCCGGCACTTCCACCGCATGCCGCTTTTCGGCGGCATAGATGACGTGGGCGGCGATCGCCTCTTCGGCAAGCTGGTCCTCGGCCGTATTTTCCAGGCCAAGGCGACCGATGCCGGCAAGGTAGCCGCCAGCACCGCCAATCGCCAGGATGGCGGCAGCGGCGGCCGCAAGCCACCAACGCGAGCGCGACGGCGACGCTCTGACCGCTGGCGTCTCGCCAAGCACCACCTTGCTCAGCCGCACCGGGACGGGTTCGTCCAGCACGCCGTTAAAGGCTGCGCGCAATGCTGCCCGGTCGGCGGCGTAGCGTGCACTCTTGGCCTTCATCTCGGCATTGGCCTCGAGCCACGCCTCATAGGCCGTCCGCTCGTCGCCCGGCAACTCGCCATCGAGAGCCATGTGGATGTCGCGTTCGGAAAAATCGCGCCGGCTCATTTCTAGACGATCCTTATCGAGCGGCGGCGCGCGGTATCATCCAGCAGCGCGCGCAGTTCCTCACGCCCGCGCGCGATGCGCGACATCAAGGTGCCGGCGGGAACCCCAAGGATGTTGGCGGCTTCGGCGTAGGAAAACCCTTCGATGGCGACCATCACAAGTGCCGCCCGCCGGTCAGGGCTGATCGCCTGCAGCGCGTCCACGATCTCGCGCGAAGCGATGCTCTCGACCTGCTCGGCGGGTGCTGCCTGCGCCTCGCTTGCCTCGAGCGGTAGCATCGCCGCCTCGCCGCGCCGGTTCACCTTGCGCATCTGGTCGATGAACAAATGGTGCATGATCGTAAACAGCCACCTCCTGGGGCTTTCTCCTGTCTGCCAGTTGTCGAGCCGCACAAGCGCGCGCTCGAGACAATCCTGGACGAGATCGTCAGCGGAATCGCGGTCGCGCAACAGCGAGCGTGCATAGCGGCGCAGACGCGGTATTTCGCCAAGGATTGCTGCCTTCTTTTCGTCCATGACCGCTGGTTCTGGGGCCCCTGTCCGTGGTGATTGAACGCGCCTTTGCAGCGCGGCGCAAGCGGCCAGCGCGAAGCGGTCCGCCGCCCCGGTCACCCAAGCAACTAAGTAACGCTGCCAGTGGCAGGTTTATTCCCGGCCAAATTGAAATCGTCAGCTATTGCTCGTCTCGAGCTTTGCTTTCGCCGCCCTTGTCAGCAGCCGCTGATAGAACAAGCCGATGCCGATGAGCACCGCGCCGAGGCCGATGAAGGACAGCGCCCGCAACACGCCTTCTAGCTCCGACATGTCGAAGATGAAGACTTTGAGCACGGCGATCGAGATCAGCGCCGCCGACGCTATGCGCAGCACCTGCGACTTCAGCCAGACACCGGCGGTGAGCAGCACCACGCCGATGACCAGCCACAGTGCCGAATAAGTATAGGTCTCGAGCTGGCCGAGACCGCTCCACAGCCCGATGAACTCGCCCTTGAACAGGCGCCTGACCGACAGCGTGGCATAGGCAAAGGCGAGCACCGCCGCCACCACCGCCAGCATCGCCGCATACCATTTCGGCCGCTTGTCACGGGCATAGAGTGCCAATGCGCCTGCCGCAACCGCCGGCAAGAGGTAGGCGAGGAACAGAAGGTTGAACACCGGGATGCTGCCGGTCGATTCATCCGTCAGCAGCGGGTTCAGCGCCAGAAAATGCTGGAGGACGATGAAGGCGACCGAGACTACGCCCGCTGCAATCGAGCCGTAGCGCAGCACCGAACTTGGCGAGCGCATGTCTATGGCGACCAGGATGGCACCGGCACCGATGGCGATCAGCGTGTAGATCGCCTGTTCGGCAAGCGTTGCAGCAGCGGTATCGATGACGCCGCCATGCATGGCATGGCGCACCAGCATGGCGACGGTGAGCAGGCAAAACAACGCGGCGCCGGCCTCCATGGCGAGGCGCGGTCGGCCATTGGTGGTTCGGGCAAGCTGCCAGGCGGCAAAACCGAAAGCGAGCGCCGGCACGCCATATCCAAGCAGCAGCCAGTTGAACACCGGCGTCTTCGACAGGAACTCGGCACCGACGATGGTCGGGTCGAAGGCAACGCGGCCGAGCACTGCAATCACCGCACCAACGGAAATCCAGCCAAGCACCGGATAGCTACGCCAGCGCGTCGCCAGCGCCGGCACGGCGGCGGCTGCTCCGAGCAGGATGGTTGTCCAGCCGGAACCAAAGGCCATATGCAGCATCAGCAGGCAGGCAATCGCCGCCCCGCCGAGCGCGAAGGAGACAGCAGCGCCGCCGGTCAGCGGCGGCGCTTCGCCGCGCGCTATCCATTCGCCGCCGGCGACGAAGACGCCGACCAAAACGGCTGCGACGGCCGCATAAGCAAGGTCGCGGTCGAGATTGCCGAAGGTAGACCAGAGCGCCAGCAGGATGACCAGCGGCGCGACAGCGCTCCAGGCCGCCCATGTGGCGGCGCGCAGCCAGCCAGAGGCCGCAAAACGGCGCGCCGCCCAAAAGCCGGCGCCGATGAAGACCAGGCCGAGAGCGATGCCGACCCTGAGCATCAAGGCATCGGACGCCACGACCGGCATGCCGTCGACGCCGAGAGCGCCACTCGAAAAATCGGAAGCGATCGTGGTCGGCGGAATGATGCCGAGATAGACCAGTACAGTCGCCAGCCCGGCGGCGTGCAGCAGTGCAAGCGCCCGCGGCCGGTAGAGCGCCACCGCCACCAGGGCTGCGACAAGGGCTGCGCCCTGCAAGGCATCGCCGGCGGCGGCAAAGACCGGATCGACGAACAGGGCCAGCGCCGAAAGCGCGACGAAGAAGCCCGGCGCGATCGACGGCCAGTCGAAGCTGCTGCCGGCGACCGCTTCGCCGCGGCGGCCAAGCCAGACGAAGGCGAGCACGGCCAGTGTCGTCCCGTCGATAAAGAGGATGACGGCAAGGTTCGCCCCCGGCGCGTCGGTCATGTAGAAGATGGTCCAGATGCCCGTGGCGACGAAGGCTGCGGCCATCAAAAGCCTCCAGTCGCGGATGCGGGCAATGACGCCGGTGGCGGCGAGCACGATCGCCAGATAGCCGAACAGCGCCCACGGATTGGGCGCCTGCGAGGCGACCAGCAGCGGCGTCACCATGGCACCGAGCAGGCCGACGCCGGCCAGCGCCTGACCGTGGACCAGGCTTGCCGCGATCGTCGCCACCCCGATGGCGCCGAGCAGCGTGAAAGCGAGCGTCGGGCCGATGAAGCCGTAAATGCTGTACGCGGCGTAGACGGTACCGAACAGGATGAAGGCGCCGGCCGCCGTCAGGATCGCCGGGATATAGGCACCGGCGGCACCTTGCACCGGCACCCTGAAGCCGGTGCGCCGGATGAACTCGCCGCCGGCGACCAGCACCAGCCCGAGTGCCGCCGCCATGGCAAGCCGCACGCGTGGCCCGAAAATGCCGGCCTCGATGGTGTAGCGGATCAGGAACAACCCACCCAACGCCAGCGCGATGCCGCCGACCCATACCGCCCAGCGGGTACCGAGAGCCGTTTCGACGTCGGACTGGCGAGCTGCCTTCGCCGCTGCCGCCGGTTGCGCCGACTCCGGTGCGGACGGCGCCGTCGTATCGGCATCGGCCTCTGTGGCTGACACGACCGCTGCGGTCCCCGGCGATACGGTCATGTCGGCTGCGGCCGCAAGTGGGATTGCGGCATCAGCCGGTTTGCTATCGTTTGCAGCCGGTTCCTTGGCTTGCGGCGGCAGCGCAGGCGTGCCCGAAAGCACAAGGCTGCGCAAGGCGCCAAGCTCGCGCTCGATCAGGCCGATGCGGCTCTGCTGGCGTGAAATGATGACGAACAGCGCGATGATGGCGACGAGGCCAATCAGGCTTTCAAACATGGCGGTTCCCCCAAACCAGGCCAGTTGTCACTGACATTCAATCTTCAGTGACATTCAAATGCGGCGGCCAAACGGCCGGTCCATTCAACGTGCCGCCAGATTGGCCGCCGGAAAGATCGAGCATGTTTCGGTGCCGAAAGCCAGCAGCTTGCCATTGGCGTCCTTCAGCGCCGCTTCCGAAACGGCCAGCGTGCGGCCCTTGTGCCAAGGCCGAGCGGCGAAACGTTGCCGGGATAAGGTTCAGCGTCGCTCATCTGGTGGTTTCCCCGGCGGCGGTTTCTGCGGCGCTCGGCTTGCCGGATCCATGGCCGGGCGCATGGTGCCTGCGCAAGGCGGCGAGGAAGCCGGCGCGGGCGCCGGAAGGTTCGATGCCGCGTGGTTCGTAGACGTGACGGGTCAAAAAGAAGCCGGTTAGCCGGAACGCGTCCTCGATCGCCGCCGGATCGGCGCGCAGGCCCGAACCGCGCTGCAGGAAGGCAGGCAGCGCCAGCATCTTGTCGCGCCACGGCGCGCCCGCCGCCCGCGACACGGCGCGGCCGGATTTCGGCGAGACATAGGCAAGATCCTGCCTGGTGCCGGTCGCCGCACACTGGCTGAGATCGAGGCCGAAGCCGAGTTCGTCGAGGACCAGCAGCTCGAAGCGGGCTACCAGCTCGCCGGCGGCATCGGCATCGTCGAGATGAGCGATCATCACCGCAAGCGTCTCGTAAAGGCCGCCATGGGCGTCACGCTCAGGCAGAAGACGCAAATGCGCGGCCATCGTCTGCAGGCCATAGACGGCAACGGCGCTGTCCATCAGCCGGGCGGCGTTCATCTCGATGGCCTCGACCTGAAAGGTGCCGAGATGCTCGTCGAGCCGCGCCCGCCACAACAGGTCGACGCGATTGCCGGGCTGCAAGACAGGCTGCTGTTTGCGCGAACGGCCGCCGCGCACGAGACCGAGATGGCGGCCATGCGCACGTGTCATCACCTCGAGAATGGCGCTGGTTTCGCCATGCTTGCGGGTGCCGAGAATGATTCCCTCGTCGCGCCATTCCATGACGAGAGCTTGTCACCGATTGGATGGCGAAATCAAGATGAGCGACCTATCCGCCGCAAACCGAAACGGCCCGTAGCGTATCGCTACGGGCCGTTTCGGCGAGATCGTCGTTTGATCAGAACGAGCGCTGGAAGCGGAAGATGCCGCCGATTGCGTCGGCATCGTCGGCATCGAAATTGTCGTAATAGTCGACTTCGGCGGTGATCGTGTAACCAGGAACGATCGTGTAGGCGACGTTGGCCGCAACGGCGAAGTCTTTGTCGTCGGTATAGGAGACCTGGGCGTTCAAAGCGGTCTTCTTGTTGACGGCATAGCTGCCGCCGCCCCAGACGGCAAAGTTGCCAGTCCACGGTTTGTAGAAGTTCTTTGCGACGTTGTCGTCGCTGCCGTAGCCCGCCATCACGAACAGGGTCAGGTCAGCAATCGGCTTGACGTCGAGGCGGGCTTTGCCGGCCCATTCTTCCGACGTGCTGTTATAGGCGCCGACCGCGGTGATCGCACCCCAGTCACCCTTGTATTTCACGCCGCCGACGACAAACGGAACGTAGCTGTCGATCGACTGGTCAGCGCCGGAGCCCGTTTCGACCGAGGCGACTGCCGTAAAGCCATTACCGCCGTCGAAATAGTAACTGATCAGGTTGGTGTCCTTGGTGCCGTAAGGAATGATAGTGTCCTGGACGACGCTGCCGGCGTAGCCGATGAACGAATCATAGACAGTTTCATCCTTGCCGACGCGGAAACCTCCAAGCTGGATCCAGGCGAAGTTCAGGGTAACCGCCTTGTTGTCCTGCACGCTGAAATCAACACCGCTCACGGTGCGTTTGGTATTGCCGAAGTTGAAACGGGTCTCGGTGTAGGTCTTCAAAGTGCCGAGCTCGGTTTCCTGGCCTGTCCACGTCTTCAAATTGAAGCGCGCATTCTTGTTCCAGGTCTGCTGTTCGTCACCGTCCATAAGGTCGTGTGTCGTCGCGCCGTCGAAAACGCGGCCACCGTCGCCGAAGCTGGCGTCATAGCGGACATAGCCGCCGATGCGCAGGCAGGTCTCGGTGCCGGGGATGTAGTAGTAGCCGGCGCCGTAGACGTCACAAATCTTGACGTATTCGGCGGGTTCCGGCTCGGCGACCACAACAGCGTCGGCGGCGCGCGCGCCGGAGACCGCGACGAATGCCGCGGCTGAGCCGAGAAGAAGGCTCTTGATATTCATTTTCTGACCTCTCCAGTCAAAGTTAAAATGGCTTTGAACCCATGGTTGAACGGCTGAACGCCTCACCCACGTCGAAAAAGGCGCGCACTGCACCCCCTCTTCAGGCGGCGAACATACTCATCGGCATTCCAGTCTCAATGACGATTATAAAAATAATCAATGTTTTAATAACAGAAGAAATCCATGTTGCACAAATATCACTTCATATTTTCTTCATAATCGCTCCCGGCACAAACGAGACATTGTCACAATTGTACGAAAATATACTTGTGCCATTAGCCGGCAAACCGATCGGAATCCGACAGACATTCCTTTTACGTGTTCTTTTTTTGGAATGGACTTCTAACGTTGGCAGCGAGATCAAGCCAACTTCGCCATCGCTGCGTTCTGTGCGGCAAGAACGACTTCCGCCACCAGATCCTGCCTGAGCATTTCAATGGGAGTACGTCCGGCGAGGCCGGGCGCGGGGCCGATCAGCCACGCCCAGGCATGCCGTGGCTCGGGCATCGCGGACAAGACTTCCTTGATACCCGGAGCCGGCCTGCCGTCGACGAACTGGGCCAGGGGAAATACATGTTTGCGGCCACCGGTGCGCAACGCAACGACCGCTGCCAGCGATGCAGGGTCGAGCGCGATATGCCGAGATTTTGCTGCAGGAACGTCGACCCGGCGACCCGACCGGCCCAGTCCTCGACCCGCATCGCGTCAAGGTCGCCGCTTCCAACCGGTTGGACGTCCGTCCCTTGGGCTCGGTGTGCGCTCGACAGACGCGTCCGGGCACTGCGTTCCGCAGCTTCGGCCGCCAATATCCGCACGAACCGCGAGGCCATGCCGGGCAATCTTTCCTGCATGGTGTCGATCGCCCTGATGTCGGTCGGTGCAAGCAGGGCGACGGCGGCGGCAACGGCCCCGGCGATCCTGCCCGCTGCAACGACCGCATCGCTGTTCGTCACCTTGCCTTGCCGCGCCAGCACGCGCTCGATCTCAACAGCGACGGCGTTTGCAAACTCGATCTGACGGATGGGGTCGATGCGATTCCAAGTCCCGGTCATGTCCTGATCTGGCTGCTTGCCTGCCGGTTCCGGTTTGCTCGGAAGCGGGTCTTTCGAACAGCGTATAGGCAGGGTGTATGACGGAGAGACGACAAACGGGAACCGTGCACGATTGCAATGTCGGCAGGTGCTCCAGCCGGTCCGGTTCTGCATGAAATATCGGAAATTTCTCAGAACCCGCTCAGGATTTCGTGTCGCGCCGGTGCCAATAAGAAACGGGTCGACCGAGGGTGGTCGACGCATGGCCTCCCGGAGGGATTCGGCCGGCGGTTCAAGATGCAAGTCGACCGATTGGGCAGTCCGGCGACCTCTCATTGTCATCTGCCCGTGAGAGGCCCGACATGACTTCGTTCCTGCGCCTGGTGCGGCAGCATCAGTTGACTGCCTTCTTTTCGTTGGCGCTTGCCCTTACCTGGTTTGCCTATATCCCGTTCTACCTGTCGAGCGGCGATAGCATTCCTTGGTTTACCTTCGGCCCGATGATCTCCGGATTCGTTGTCGCAGCCCTTTCCGGAGGCTGGACTTCGGTCAAGGCCATTCTCGCTTCCATGGTGAAGTGGCGGGTATCTCCGTTGTGGTATCTGGTGGCATTCGGCCTGCCATTGGGCACGCAGCTTGCCTCGATCCTGGTCAATCCGCTGTTTGGCTCGGCGACGCCGGCCTGGAGCAATATTCCAGCCGTCACTGAGATACTGCCGATCATCGCGCTCTATGCGGTGTTCAGCGGCCCGCTTGGCGAAGAGCCGGGATGGCGCGGCTTTGCGACACCGCGTCTTCTGGCCAAGCATTCGGCGCTGGCCGGAAGCCTGATCCTCGGCGCGATCTGGGCGATCTGGCATTTTCCGCTCGGCCTGGTCGGCGATCTCAGCGTCTACGGCACGATTAACGTCCTACTGGCGGCAGTGGTGTTCACCTGGCTCTATCAGAACACCGGTAGTGTGCTTCTCGCCATTCTGATGCATGTCACCCATCAGAACAGCGTACGCTTCCTGGGCAAGGTGTTCATCGACGCCGACCATGTGCAGCAGCAATGGATCGGTGTTGCGATCTGGGCGGTGGCTGCGGTCGCCATCGTTGCCGTCTACGGCACCGAGAGCTTCGTCCGCAGGTCGGCAATGCAGCCCGCCCTCGCTGGCGCCGTCTAATTTGCGGCGCCCAAATCCAAAGCACCGCTTTCGGCGGCGACAGACCTTGACCCAGCCCCCCAGCCGTAGGCCAATACAGGCACGGCTTCAGGGAGCGGGCCATTTCGATGGCGGTTTCGGCCACTGATCAGGTTTTTCAGTTCGGCGGTTTCACGCTCGATCTGGGCAAAGGCACGCTCGGCCGGGCCGAACAGCCGGCCTTCCTGCGGCCGAAAGCCTACGCATTGCTGACGCATCTCGCCCGCCACATCGGCCGTGTGGTGCCGAAGTCGGAATTGATGGATGCGGTCTGGCCGGGTGTTTTCGTCACCGAGGACTCGCTGACGCAGTCGATTCGCGAGATCCGCAGGGTGCTCGGCGAGGAAACGATACGGACCGTATCGAAGCGCGGCTACATGCTGATCCCTGAAATTGAACCGGTGCCCGAACCCGGCGCGCAGCCGATCGTGGCGGTGCTCAGGTTCCGCAATGACGGCGCCGATCCGGCCGACGAAGCGATCGTCGACGGTATCGCCGAAGACATTATCAACGGTCTCGCCCGCTTCGGCACGCTGACAGTGCTGGCGCGCAATTCGAGCTTCTCGTTTGCCTCCTATTCGCCCAGTGAATGGCCTGTCGTGCGTTCGCGTATCGGCGCCGATTATCTCGTCGAGGGTTCGGTGCGGCGGCAGGCAGGCAGCATCGTCTGTGCGGTCAATCTCGTTGACGCAGCCAGCGCTTCCCAGCTCTGGGGCGATCGCTACCAGGCCGATTACGCCGGGCTGTCCGCCATCCAGCAGGAGATCGTCGAAAAGATCGTCGGCCGGCTGGTGGTTCGGGTGAACAATGCCGGCCTGCAACGTGCCTCGCGGCAGCCGGTAGCCAGCCTCGCCGCCCATGAACTGGTGCTGCGCGGCGTCGCTTTGCTGCGCGATCCGGCGCAAAGCGAACTGGAAGAAGCGGCAGCGTTTTTCGAAGCGGCGATCGTCAGGGACCCGGCCTATGGCCTTGCTTACACCTATCTGGCGCTGTCGCATGTACTTAACAGCGAATTCGGGCCCATCAGCGACGCCGTTCTGACGAAGGCCCGCGACCTGGCCGACCGGGGCATCGCATTGTCGCCGGACCAGGCAACGGCACACCGCATCCAGTCGCTGGTGCGGCTCAATATGCGCGACCACGAGGCGGCCGAGCATCATTTGCGCATCGCGCTCGAGCTCAATCCGGGCGACGCAGACTGTATCGAGCAGATGGGGCATCTGTTGACGATGCGCGGCCGGCCGCTCGACGCGCTCGCCTGGCTGGCGCGTGCCATCCGCATCAACCCGCTGCATCCTCACTGGTATCAGTACGATCGCGCGCTTGCGCTATACATGCGGGGCGAATACCGCACGGCTGCCGAGGCGCTGGAGCTGGCGACGCGACCGACGCCGTGGATCCGCACTCGGCTTGCCGCCTGTTACGCTCAGTTCGGCGACATGCAGGCGGCAAGGCGCCAGGCTGCGCTGATCAACGCCGACGGCTCCGATTTCTCGCCACTCGACTATGCAAGAACGGGCATCCCGTTCGAAAACGCCTCCGACGCCGAACATCTTGCCGACGGCGTGTCGCTGGCACTTGGGTAATCCTGAGGCGGCCAACAGGCCGCTCGGCGGATCGCCCAATAGGCTCAGTGCGGAAATTCGAGCCCCATTTCACGGTAGCGCTCGGGATCGTCGCCCCAGTTCTCGCGCACCTTGACGAACAGGAAGAGGTGCACCTTTTGCTCGAGTATGCCTGCGATTTCCATGCGCGCGGCCTGGCCGATGGCGCGGATCGTCTCGCCCTTATGGCCGAGCACGATCTTCTTCTGGCTGTCGCGCTCGACATAGATGGTCTGGTCGATGCGCACCGAGCCGTCCTTCTTCTCTTCCCATTTCTCGGTCTCGATGTGGGAGGAATAGGGCAGTTCCTGATGCAGCCTGAGATAGAGCTTTTCGCGGGTAATCTCGGCCGCGAGCTGGCGCATCGGCAAGTCGGAGATCTGGTCTTCCGGATAGTACCAGGGGCCGGCCGGCAAGGTCTCGGCGAGATAGTCGAGCAGGTCCTTGCAGCCGGACCCGGTCAGCGCCGAAACCATGAAGGTGCGCTTGAACGGCACCCTTTCGTTGGCTGCCGCCGACAATGCCAGCAACGTCTCGTGCTTGACCCGATCGACCTTGTTGAGGATCAACACCATCGGCTGCCGGACATCCTTCAGCCGCTCGAGGATGGCGTCGGCATCGCCCCGGATGCCGCGCTCGGCGTCGATCAAGAGCAGCACGACATCGGCGTCCTTGGCACCGCCCCAGGCTGTGGTCACCATCGCGGTGTCCAGCCGGCGCTTCGGCTTGAATATGCCCGGCGTGTCGACGAAGACGATCTGCGCGTTGTTGTGGGTGGCAATGCCGCGCACGATGGCGCGCGTGGTCTGCACCTTGTGCGTCACGATCGACACCTTGGCGCCGACCAATTGGTTGACCAGCGTCGATTTCCCCGCATTGGGCGCACCGATCAGCGCGACGAAGCCGGAGCGGGTAGCGGGAGCTTCTGTTGCCGGAGCTTCGGTGGCGGTCATGCGGCACTCCCTTGATTGAGCCAGACGCCTTCCCGCTGCAGAAGTGCCGCGGCTGCAGCCTGCTCCGCCTCGCGCTTGGAGCGCCCGCTGCCGGTCGCCGGCGGATAGGCGCCGACCTTGACGCTGACGGTAAACAGCGGATCGTGGTCCGGTCCCTCGCGGCTGTCGATTATGTAAACCGGCACTGCGCCTGCCGCCTGATGCGCCCATTCCTGGAGTTCGGTTTTCGCATCGCGACGGGCGGCGTCAATGGCTTGCGAACGCGGCTGCCAGTATTTGTGGATGAAAGCACGGGCCGCTTCCAACCCGCCGTCGAGATAGAGCACGGCGATCAAAGATTCCAATGCATCGGCGCGCAGATTGACGCGCTTGCGCCCATCGAGGCCGCGTACGTCCGAACCGGCGCGAATAAGTTCCGGCAGGCCGATCTCCTCGGCGATTTCCGCCAGGGCCTCGGCGTTGACCAGC
Source organism: Mesorhizobium sp. M1329 (assembly GCF_040318035.1). Lineage (NCBI taxonomy): Bacteria > Pseudomonadati > Pseudomonadota > Alphaproteobacteria > Hyphomicrobiales > Phyllobacteriaceae > Mesorhizobium > Mesorhizobium sp. M1329. The sequence continues at coordinate 81,554 of NZ_JAMYLN010000001.1, forward strand.
GCGTTCAATCTCAGCGATAGCTCACCCTCGGCAGCGTCGGGAAATGCCGCCAGCAGCATATCGGCAACGACAAGGCCGAGAACGCGGTCGCCCAGGAATTCGAAACGTTCGTAGTCGATGCCGGCATGACTGCCGCGAGCGCTGGCATGGGTCAGCGCCCGCTGCAGGCGCTGGTGGTCGCCAAAACTGTGGCCGGTGCGCTCCTTGAGCGCATCGGCGAGCGCATCGGCGGTCAGCCGTTTCGTCGCCGCCATGGCCCTAATTGACGAAATGGAACAGGCGCGAGGCGCGCATCAGCGATGGCCATTTCCAGATTTCGAGCGGGCTGGCGCTGCCGCCGATCGAGAAGAAGATGAGGTTGGCGCGGCCGACCAAATTCTCGTCCGGCACGAAGCCGACGGTGAAGCGGCTGTCCGACGAGTTGTCGCGATTGTCGCCCATCATGAAATAGTGACCGGGCGGAACCTTGAACTCTTTGGTATTGTCGCCGATCGAAGCCTGCGTCAGGTCGAGCGTGTCGTAGCTGACGCCGTTCGGCAGCGTCTCGCGATAGACATCGACCGGCCCGTTCTCCTCGGTGATGTCGCGGTTGTCGATCTGCCCGACCTTGACGCGCGGCACGCCCACGTCGTTGATGAAGAGCTGGCCATCCTTGACCTGGATCTTGTCGCCCGGCAGGCCGACGACGCGCTTGATGTAGTCGACGGAAGGATCCGGCGGAAACTTGAACACCACCACGTCGCCGCGCTTCGGCTCTGAGTCCCAGATGCGGCCCGAAAAGATGTTCGGCCCGAACGGCAGTGAATAGCGGGAGAAGCCGTAGGACCACTTGGTGACGAAGAGATAGTCGCCTTCGAGCAAAGTCGGCCGCATCGACCCGGACGGGATCGAGAACGGCTGGAACAGGAGCGTGCGGATGACCAGCGCAAGCAGCAGGGCCTGGACGATGACGCTGACGGTTTCGCCAAGTCCGCCGGATTTCTTCTGGGTTTTTTCAGCCACGCTCATGTCGTCCTCGATTGTGCGTTGGATGGTATAGAGTCTCGGCGCGCGCTGGGCAACGTCATGCCGGTGGTCAGATGCAATCAATGTGGCGCTTCTTCGACCGGCAACGCTTCAATGATCACAAAGGCTTGAGCGAGCGGAAAATCATCGGTGATGGTGAGGTGGATCACGGCGCGATGCCCTTCAGGCAGGATTTCGTCCAGCCGCGCTGCCGCCCCGTTGGTCAGCGCCATGGTCGGCTTGCCGCTGGCCAGGTTGACGACCCCCATGTCGCGCCAGAACACACCCTGCGCCAGACCGGTGCCCAATGCCTTGGCACAGGCCTCCTTGGCAGCGAAACGCTTGGCGTAGGAGGCCGCACGCGCCGCGCGGTTTTCGGAGCGCGCCTGTTCGATCTCGGTGTAGATGCGTTGGATGAAGCGCTGGCCATGGCGTTCCAGCGACTTCTCGATGCGTCTGATGTCGATGAGGTCGCTGCCGATACCGATAATCATTCGGCGGGAACTTCCGGCCCGGTTTTTCCAGCCTTTGCGGCTCTATCGGCCAGCCGCTTGCAGCGCTGCTCCTGGAAAGTGACCATGCCCCAGCGGGTGATGCCGTAAAACAGCAGCCCGAAAACCAGGCCGAGCGGTATCGCGCCAATGGTCATCGGCTTCAGCACCGGTCCCCACAATTGCGAAAATGAAAGATTATGCAGCATGTCGCCAAGATGGGCCGGTGGGCCATGCGCCGGCAGGTGTTCATGCAGGATCAGCTTGCCGACCTCCCAGGAGGCGGCCCATAGCAGCGGAAAGGTCAGGGGATTGCCGAAGACCGTGCCAAGTGCTGCCGCGACCAGATTGCCGGCGATCAGCCAGCACAGGATGGCGGCAATGATGAAGTGGAAGCCAAGCGGGAAAAACGACGCGAATACGCCCGCCGCAACACCGGCGGCCACGGCGTGCGGCGTGGCCCTAAGCCGCAGGATGCGCTTGGAGAAATACCGCAGCGAGCGCGAGAACGAGCGGCGCGGCCACAAATAAGTACGCACCCGCTCGAAAAAAGCATCAGGCTTGCGCCGTCGAAAAAGCACTCTGTTCCTGTTCCTAGTTCCATCGATGGCTTCACGCCGGCTTTTCCAGCCAGGCGCGACAGCCCATGCTGCGCTCTGCGGTCGCCGAAAAGCAACTACGACGTTGATATAGCGATGCGCTGGCCGAAGAACAACGAGGCCGAGGGCATCCGCTCGGTGGCCGGTCGCGCCAGCCCTGGGTATCGCCGATCTGAACAGGGTATGATCGCGGCGAATTTAAGGAGCGCCGCTTAGGATCGATATTCGCTGACCTCGACGAGGTTGCCATCCGGGTCACGGAAATAGACCGATATCATCGCGCCACGAGCGCCGGCACGCTCGACCGGGCCGACTTCTATCACCACGCCATTGGCGGCGAGGCTGGCACATATCTCGGCGAGCGGACGGGCAGCAATCAAGCAGAAATCTCCGGAACCCGGCGTCGGCGCCTTGGCCTTCGGCTCGAAGGTACGCCCGACCTGATGCACATTGATCTTTTGCGTTCCAAACAGCAGCGCCGTTGGTCGGTCCGGCTCGTCGAGGCGCTCGAAGCCAAGCACGCGCTGATAGAAGGCGCAGGTATCGTCCACCGAACGAACTGTCAGCACGAAATGATCGATGCCGGCAATCACGGCAGCGCCTCCGTCATATATTGCGGCTGCCGGGCTTGATCGCCGGTATGGCGGCGAGTTCGGGCGGCAGCCTGTCGGCCGGATAGGCCGGAACTTCATATTCGGCGAGCGCGATCAGCGGCACGCCGACATCGGTCTTGCCGGCCGAGCGGTCGATGATGCATGCGGCGGCAACGACCTCGGCGCCAAGGCCGCGCAGGCAGTCGATGGCCTCGCGGATCGACAGGCCGGTGGTGACGATGTCCTCGACAATGACAACGCGCGATCCCTTGGGGATCTCGAAACGACGCAGCCTGAATTCGCCCCCTTCCCGCTCGACCCAGATCGCCGGCACACCAAGATGGCGCGAGGTCTCATAGGCCGGGATCAGCCCGCCGATTGCCGGACCGACGACGTAGTCGATCCTGCCGGGCACGCCAGCGCGGATCTTTTCGGCCAGCGCCTTGCACAAGCGCTCGGTCTTGTCGGCATGCATGAAAACGCGCGCCTTCTGCAGGAAGACCGGGCTGCGCAGGCCCGACGTCAGGATGAAATGCCCTTCGAGAACGGCGCCGGCCTCGCGGAAAATGCCCAGCACTTCATCGGTGTTCATTGTTCGCTCCATGCCCATGGTGAATGGTGAATGGTAGTGAGAGCACTCTCTTTCACTATTCACTATTCACTATTCACTATTCACACTATTCACCCATTCACGCGTCGCGCGTCGCTGACGCTCGAATTGTCCTTTAGCTGTGACAGCAGCCGGTTCAAGTGCTTGAGGTCCCACACTTCGAGATCGATCAGCATTTCGGTGAAATCAGGCGCGGTGCGCACCATCGACAAGGTGTGGATGTTGGCATCGTTGGATGCGACGACTTGCGCAATGTCGGCGAGCGAACCCGGTGCGTTGATGGCGGTGACAGAGACGCGCGCCGGGAACCGCTCCTTGGTGCGCTCGTCAATATCCCAGCGCACGTCGATCCAGCGCTCGGGCTGGTCGTCAAAGGCCTGCAGCGCCGGCGACTGGATCGGATAGATGGTGATACCGGTTCCCGGCTGCACGATGCCGACAATGCGGTCGCCAGGCACTGCCCCTTCCGGCGCGAAGCGCACCGGCAGATCGCCGCGCACGCCACGGATCGGCACCGCATCGTCACGCGGCTGGTTTTTGTCCTTGCGCGCGGCGCGGCCCGGAATCTGGAACAGCATGCCGGCGGCGTTGCGGATCTTCGACCAGCCCTCCTCGCGCTGCTTGGGCGCGACCAGCGTGACACGCTCGTCCTTGTAGTCGGGAAACACCGCCTTCATGACATCGGTGGAGGCAAGTTCGCCTCGGCCGACCGCGGCCAGCACATCCTCGATATCCTTGCGCGCCAGCCGGTGCAGCACCGGCTTCAGATTTTCCTTGGTGAAAATCTTGCCGGACCGTTCGAAGGCGCGCTCCAGAATTCGGATACCGAGACCCGAATATTGCTTGCGAATAGCGTTCTTGGTGGCGCGGCGGATGGCCGAGCGTGCCTTGCCGGTAACGACCACCGATTCCCACGCCGCCGGCGGGACCTGCGCCTTCGAGCGGATGATCTCGACCTCGTCGCCATTCTTCAGCTCCGTCATCAGCGGCATGATGCGGCCATTGACCTTGGCGCCGACGCAAGTGTCGCCGACGTCGGTGTGGACGGCATAGGCAAAGTCGATCGGCGTGGCGCCGCGCGGCAGCGCGATCAGCATGCCCTTCGGCGTGAAGCAGAATACCTGGTCCTGGAACAGTTCCAGCTTGGTGTTTTCGAGGAAGTCCTCGGGATTGTCGCCTTCGGCAAGCTGCTCGATGGTGCGCCGCAGCCAGGCATAGGCATTGGTTTCCTTCGAGATCGCATGGGCGGCGCCGTTCATCTTACCGCCGCTATCCTTATAGATGGAATGAGCGGCGACGCCGTATTCGGCGATCTTGTTCATCTGGTAGGTGCGGATTTGCAATTCGACGCGCTGGCGCGACGGGCCGACAATGGTGGTGTGGATCGAGCGGTAGTCGTTTTGCTTCGGCGTCGAGATGTAATCCTTGAAGCGGCCGGGCACCATCGACCAGGTGGTGTGGATGGCGCCGAGCGCGCGGTAACAGTCCTCGACCGTCTCGACAACGACGCGGAAGCCGAAAATGTCGGACAGCTGCTCGAACGACAGCGCCTTGGCCTCCATCTTGCGGAATACCGACCACGGCTTCTTTTGCCGGCTCTTGACCTCGGCCTTGATCGAATATTTGTCGAACAGCGTGGAGAGCGCCTTCTCGATCTCGGACAGCACGCCCTTGTTGCGCTCGAAGATTTCGGCGAGCCGTGCGGTGACGGCGCGGTAGGCTTCCGGATTGATGAAGCGGAAGGCGATCTCTTCCAACTCCTCGCGCATGCCTTGCATGCCCATGCGGCCGGCCAGCGGCGCGTAGATGTCCATCGTCTCTTCGGCAATGCGCAGGCGCTTGGCTTCCGGCACATGGTCGAGGGTGCGCATATTGTGCAGGCGGTCGGCGAGCTTGACCAGAAGCACGCGCACGTCTTCCGAGATCGCCAGCAACAGCTTGCGCAGGTTCTCCGCCTGCTCGGCCTTTTTCGAGACGAGGTCGAGCTTCTTCAGCTTGGTCAAGCCTTCGACCAGCTTGCCCATTTCCGGGCCGAACAATTCGTCGATCTCGGCCCTGGTCGCCGTGGTGTCCTCGATCGTGTCGTGCAGCAAGGCAACAGCAATCGTCGCCTCGTCCATGTGCATTTCGGTGAGGATGGCGGCGACTTCGAGCGGATGCGAGAAATAGGGATCGCCGGAGGCACGCTTCTGGTGGCCATGCTTCTGCATGGCGTAGACATACGCCTTGTTGAGCAGCGCCTCGTTGACGTCAGGCTTGTAGCGCTGCACGCGCTCGACAAGCTCATACTGACGCATCATGGGCGGGATCTCGCAATGCTGAAATGAATCATGCGCCGCACTGGCGTACGGCGCATGTCATAGATAGCCACGAAACTGCCGACGCGAAAGTGTCGGCAGTTGTCGCTAAGATCAATAATCGTCGCTTTTTTCCGGCGGCACCAGGCCTTCGATGCCGGCCAACAGGTCTTCTTCGGTCATGCGATCGAAGGTGACGTTGTCCTCGGCGTCGTCGGCATCGGTGGCCGCAACGGCGCTGCCGGTCTGGTCGGCAATCGCCTCGCCATCGGCTTCCGGCTCATCGACCTCGACATGCTTCTGCAGCGAATGGATGAGATCTTCCTTGAGGTCGTCCGGCGACAGCGTCTCTTCGGCGATTTCGCGAAGCGCAACGACTGGGTTCTTGTCGTTGTCGCGCGGTACGGTGATCTGCGCGCCCTGGCTGATCTGACGGGCGCGGTGGCCGGCCAGGAGCACCAGCTCGAAGCGGTTGTCGACCTTGTCGATGCAATCTTCAACGGTTACGCGGGCCATGAGTTGCCCCTTTCATGCCTGGATTTGATGGAAAACAGGCGCGGTCCATAACCCGAACGCCGCCAAAATACAAGCTTTTATGGCGATGCGCAGCTCTGACGCGGCCCGCCTGCGACGACACAGCGCCGATCACAATTGCTTGCGGTGCGGCATGGTGCCTTGGATTGCCGTAAAACTGGCGTTATCTCGAACGATGAAGGCCAACAGGTCTATTATCAGATCGGCCGATAGTCGCCACGCATTTAGACGACCGCTTATTTCGAAAAAGGACATTTTTCCATGTTCGATCCTCGTGAAAAAATCGCTCTCTTTATCGACGGTGCCAATCTCTACGCCACTTCGCGCGCGCTGGGCTTCGACATCGATTACCGCAAACTTCTGGCGAGCTTCCAAAAACGCGGCTATCTGCTGCGCGCTTATTACTACACCGCGCTGGTCGAGGATCAGGAATACTCCTCGATACGGCCGCTGATCGACTGGCTCGACTATAACGGCTTCAAAGTGGTGACCAAACCGGCCAAGGAATTCACCGACTCGACCGGCCGGCGCAAGATCAAGGGCAATATGGATATCGAGCTGACCGTCGATGCGCTGGAGCTTGCCGACGTCGTCGACCATTATGTCATCTTCTCAGGCGACGGCGATTTCCGCACGCTGGTCGAGGCGCTGCAGCGGCGTGGACGCAAGGTGTCGATCGTCTCGACCATGGCTTCGCAGCCGCCGATGATCTCCGACGATCTGCGCCGCCAGGCTGACCATTTCATCGACTTGATGACGCTCAAGAATGAAGTCGGCCGCGATCCGTCGGAGCGGCCGGTGCGTCGGCCCGAGCCGGCCGAAGTCGACGAGGAAGACTATTGACGGTCGTTGCCTTGACCGCGCCCCTGGTCGTCTTGCCCGAACCCGATCGCGATTGCCCGCTCTGCCCGCGGCTGCACGACTTCATCGCCGAGTGGCGGCGGCGTGAGCCGTCCTGGTTCAACGCGCCGGTGCCGACTTTTTTGCCGCCGGAAGGCGAGGATGCGGTGCGTCTGCTGATCGTCGGGCTGGCGCCTGGCCTGCGCGGCGCGAACCGGACGGGGCGCCCCTTCACCGGCGATTTTGCCGGCGACCTGCTCTACAACACACTGATCGCGCACGGCTTTGCGCGCGGCGAATTCAAAGCGCGACCAGATGACGGGCTGGAGCTTGTCGGTTCGGCGATTACCAATGCGGTGCGCTGCGTGCCGCCGGATAACAAGCCGGTTGGCGCCGAGATAGCGACCTGCCGAACGTTCCTGGTGCCGACGATCGCGCGGTTTCCAAATCTGCGCGCTGTGCTGGCGCTGGGCTCGATCGCGCACCAGTCGACCGTGCGGGCGCTCGGCCAGCGCGTCGCCGCCTTTCCGTTCCGGCATGGTGGGCAGCAGCAGGCCAATGGCATCACGCTGTTTTCCAGCTATCATTGCTCGCGCTACAACACCAATACCGGCGTGTTGACGGAAGCGATGTTCGTCAACGTCTTCAGTCAGATAGAAGCTTTTTTGAAGACATAGAATCGGACGAGGCCCGCCGGCAAGCCCTAGATTCGGGCAATCGCGAACAACCAGGCCAGGAGATCCAGCAACCATAGAAACAGTGCAAGCTGCAGCGCAACGCGCAGGCGTTGGATGATCCGCCAATTGCTGGCCATGTCGGATTTGATGCGCAGCGCAAGCGCTCGATGCATCCCGTCCATGGTTGCGGGAGGATGCTGATCGACGAAGTCCTGGAGCAGCTTCTCGGGATCGAAACGGAACGTATAGTTATAATATGGCCACACCATAATCGCGACCAGCAGTCCGATAAGAAGAAGCAATGTCAGCGCCAGCCAGTCCCAAGGCCCTACGCCATCCTGGAGCGCCCTGCCTCCAAGGAGAGAACTCGCGAACGCCGTTGCGAAGATCAGATTGCCGGCGCGCGCATTGAGACTTTCAACCACGCCCTGCTGATGTTGGAGGCCACGCACCGCCTCCGCATAGACAAATGCCAGGCGGGGGTCGCCGCCATCCGTCGCAGCAGGCGGGGCGTTGCTGTCATTGGTTGATGAAGGGCGCTCCGGCATCAAATGCACTTAGCACGGCGCCGCCTGCGATATGAATAGTAGTGGAAGCGTAAAAGGCGGGACGGTGACGTTCAACTTTTAGGGGAAACAATGAATCGGGCGGCGATTGATCAATCTACAAAATCCCTTGGAATGTCACCTTTGAACCTCGCAATGGCCTCCTCGACTAACTCCAAAGGAATCTCCTTCCGGTAGAGGGTTACCTCTCGGGTTCGCCTTGTGTCGTCACGGAAAATCTCCAACACGAGGTCGCCTTCAATCCAAAGCTCGATGCCGATTCCGTCCCGGTCGGCTACGTCGCTTGCGACTATCCAAGATTTTTTTGGTGCTGCGGCCATTGGCTAATCCAAAAGTATGCGGCCACGCTAGCGTATCTCCGTCGATGAAGTCTGCAAACAGTCGTAAGCTGAACTCAAAACTGAGACGCTATCGAATAGCCGTATTTGTTTCGTCGTTCCGTCTTCGGGCCATTGAGGGTGTTTTAGTGGACGGGAATAGCGTCAATTCTTCGACGTCGCTTCAGGCGCTGCGGCAAACAACGCGGCCAGCGTCGCAGGTCCGCCCTGGAGAACATTGAGGTCGACGTCGCCGCTGATGCCGTCGACGCGGCCCCGGTTGTGGTACTGCCAGTAGATCCAGTCGTCATGGCCCGGCCGCAGCGCCAGCGAACGCAGCCAGCGCGGGCGGCCCGCTAGCTGCCCGGCATAGGCTTGCGCCGCCTCGTCGGTCACGTAGAGGATCGCCGTCTTGCCGAACGCCGCCTCGACCGGGCCGAGGAAGGCGGACAGTTCGGCGCTCAGCTGTTCGGGGGTTGGCCGCTGCGGGCAATTGCCGCCGAACTCGATGTCTACCACCGGCGGCAGCAAAGGCTGATCGCGCGGCACCACCGAGATGAAGTTGCGTGCCTGATCGGCACCCGGCCTGCAGAAGGTGAAGAAATGATAGGCACCGACGGCAAGGCCGGCGGCGCGGGCCGCGCGCAAATTGGCGGCGAAGGCATCGTCGACATGGTCGCCGCCTTCCGTCGCCTTGATCACGGCGAAGGCGACATCGTCGGCGGCAACACGCCGCCAGTCGATCTGCCGCTGATGATGGGAAACGTCGATGCCCCTGACCGGATATTTGCCGCGGTCCGGAGAAAACGTCTGGAAGTAGGTATAGCCGCCGGCCAGGACGAGGCCCGCCAGGAGCAGACCGGCCGCGCCCCACAAGACGATCCGGTTTTTCAAACGAGACCTATCCCCTTTGGTCCGCCCTGCCCGCCGCTATGGCTCCGGGCGTTCGTCGCTCGAAAAGCCAAATCGCTGGCTTTTCCTCCGCTGCGCGGACCGCTCTTCACCCTCGCTCCTTCAGCAGCCGGCCCTTCTCCCGCGACCAGTCGCGCTGCTTTTCGGTCTCGCGCTTGTCGTGCAGCTTCTTGCCGCGGCCAACGGCGAGCAGCAGCTTGGCACGGCCCTGGTCGTTGAAGTAGATCTTCAGCGGCACCAGCGTCATGCCTTCGCGGTCGACGCTTTGCGCCAGCTTGGCCATCTCGCGCTTGTTGAGCAGCAGTTTGCGGCGGCGGCGTGGCTCGTGGTTGAAGCGGTTGGCCTGCAGATATTCCGGCAAATAGGAGTTGATCAGCCAGATTTCGCCGCCCTCGACCGAGGCGTAGCTGTCCTGGATATTGGCCTGGCCCTGGCGCAGCGATTTCACTTCCGTACCGGTCAGCACCAGGCCGGCCTCGATCGTGTCGAGCACCTCATAGGAAAACCGCGCCTTGCGGTTTTCCGCAACGGTCTTGTTGTTGGGATCGGCTTTTCTGACTTGATTCATGATGCGGAGAGGTGGCGCCTCATCCCTAGTTTATCAAGCCGGCGTGCTTCATCGCCGCGTCGATCTTCTCGGCGGTCGACGGCTCGACCGTCATTAGCGGCGAGCGCAGCACATTCTCGACCTTACCCAGCTTCGACAGCGCATATTTCGCGCCGGAAACGCCGGGCTCCATGAAAATCGCCTTGTGCAGCGGCAACAGACGGTCCTGCAGGTCGAGCGCCTTGGCGCTGTCACCGGAAAGCGTTGCCTCCTGGAATTCAGCGCAAAGCCTGGGCGCGACATTTGCCGTCACCGAGATACAGCCGACGCCGCCATGCGCGTTGAAGCCGAGCGCCGAGGCGTCTTCGCCGGAGAGCTGGATGAAATCCTTGCCGCAGGTGGCGCGCTGCTCCGAAACCCGCTCGACCTTGCCGGTGGCATCCTTGACGCCGACGATGTTCTTGAAGTCGTGCACCAATTGCCCCATCGTCTCCGGGCTCATGTCGACCACCGAGCGCGGTGGAATGTTGTAGATGATGATCGGCAGGCTGGTCGCCTTGGCGACGGCGGCGAAATGCGCATAGAGGCCGCGCTGCGTCGGTCTGTTGTAATAGGGCGTGACGACAAGGGCCGCGTCGGCGCCCGCCTTCTCGGCATACTGGACCAGGCCGACCGCCTCGTCGGTGTTGTTGGAGCCGGCGCCGGCGACGACCGGAACCCGGCCCTTGGCGACCTCGATGCAAACCTTGACGACCTGGCGGTGCTCGTCATGCGACAGCGTCGGCGACTCGCCGGTGGTGCCGACCGGGACCACGCCCGTCGTGCCTTCGGCGATCTGCCAGGCGATGAACGCGCGAAAGGCTTTCTCGTCGAAACGGCCGCTCTTTTCGAACGGTGTGACGAGCGCGGTCAGCGAGCCTCTCAGCATAGTCGTCCAACTCCTTGGGACCTGTCGGTTTTGTCGTGCGCGCCTTCTAGCCGAAAGCGAAGCGGCGCACCATAGTCTCGACATTGTTGCGCGGCAAGCATTGCGCCAGTAATTGCAATTCGAACGACCTCGATAAGGTTTTCTTTACGGGCCCTTCATCACAGACGAATAGGCTTCAGTTCATCTGTGCCTGTTGTAGCGTCAAAGAATAGGAAATGACCAAATCCATGCCGACCAGGCGGCCTCATCTTTTCGCGCTTCTCGGCGCGATCGTTGTGCTGATCCCCGGCGCGGCGACCGGCGGCAGCGTCGATGGGCAGGTCACGTCGGCGATCCCGATGACGGAGCCGCAGAACAATGCACTGCAGCAGTTCCCGTCGCCATCCGCCAGCGTCGCGGCGCTGAAGAGCGGTCTCGATGCGCTGGCGGCAAACGACATTCAGCGCGCGCGCCAGCTGCGCGAGGCGCTGCCGGCAAAATCGCTCGACCGGCACATCCTTGCCTGGGCGATTGCGCTCTATGGCGGCGACCAGGTGCCGAGCGGCGACGTCGCGGATGCCGCGAAGATGCTGCCGAACTGGCCGGGCACGATCGCCTTGCGCAAGAACAGCGAGCGCGCGCTCTATCGCGAGAACCCCACGCCACAAGTCGTGGTGCGGGCGTTCGACGGCAGCCAGCCGCTGACCTTCGAGGGCGTGGTGATCCTAGCCCGCTCCTATGTAGCGCAGGGCGATACCAAGGCGGCGCGCTCGGTGCTGTCGCCATTCTGGCGCACCGAAAAGCTCGAAGCCAGGGACGAGGCGGCGGTCATCCGCGAGTTCGGCGCGCTGATCCCGGCCGCCGACCATCGCTTCCGCATGGAGCGCATGTTCTATGCCGACCGGGTCGCTTCGGCGCTGCGCGTCGCCGATCTCGCCGGCGCCCAGCAATTAGCGGCTGCCTGGGCGGCAGTCACCAAAGGCGACAAGAACGCGGCCAAGCTGCTGAAGGCGGTGCCGGCAGCGCAGCGGGCGGCCGGCTTTCTCTTTGCCGAAGCCGAATATCTGCGCAAGCAACAGAAATTTTCCGACGCCGCCGCGCTGGTGCTGAAAGCGCCGGGCGACCGTGACGCTCTGGTCGATCCGGACGCCTGGTGGGTCGAACGCCGGGTGCTGTCGCGCGAGCTGGTCGACCAGGGCGACATGAAGACCGCCTACAGAATAGTCGCCGCGCATGCTGCCGAAAGTCCCGCCAATGCTGCCGAGGCGGAATTCCATGCAGGCTGGTACGCGCTGCGCGGCCTCAACGACCCGAGCACCGCCGCCAAGCATTTTGCACGAATCGCGGAGCTCGCCCAAGGACCGATGTCGCTGTCGCGCGCCTATTACTGGCTCGGCCGCGCCGCCGAAGTCGGCGGTCCCGGCAGTGCCAAGGATTATTTCAGCCGTGCCGCCAGCTACGGCACGACCTTTTACGGCCAGCTCGCCGGCGAGCGTGTCGGCCGGCAGACCCTCAACATCGTCTACCCGCAGCCAAGCGCCGCCGATCGCCAGAACTTTGCCACCCGCGAGGCAGTCAGCGCCATCAAGCGGCTGCAGGAGGCCGGCTATGACCGCTATGCCGAAACACTCTACCGTGACCTTGCCGGGCAGCTGAACAGCCCCGGCGAACTGGCGCTGCTTGCGGCGCTGGCGGAAAGACAAGGCAACCATTTCATGGCGCTGAAGGTCGGCAAGATCGCCGGCGCCCGCGGCATCGACGTAGGCGCGCTGTCGCATCCGCTCGGCGTCATTCCCGACACCGCCAACGTCTCCGGCTCGGGCAAGGCGCTGGCCTATGCGATTGCCCGCCAGGAAAGCGAGTTCAACATCGGCGCCGTCTCCAGCGCCGGCGCGCGCGGACTGCTGCAGCTGATGCCAGGCACCGCCAAGCAATTGGCGAAGAAGGCCGGCATGACATTTTCTCAAGCCCGGCTGACCACCGATGCCGGCTACAATGCAACGCTGGGGGCCGCCTTTCTCGGCGAGCAGCTCGGCCGTTTCGACGGCTCCTACGTGCTGACCTTCGCCGGCTACAATGCCGGCCCCGCCCGCGCTGCCCAGTGGGTCGCGAAATACGGCGACCCGCGCGGCAAGGACGTCGACGCCGTCGTCGACTGGATCGAGCGGATTCCCTATACGGAAACAAGAAGTTACGTTCAGCGCGTGATGGAGAATTACGAGGTCTACAAGATGCGTATCTCCGGCAAGTACGATATTGTCGGAGACCTGGTGAACGGCCGGGGTTAGCCTTTCCTTCTCCCCTTGTTGTGGGAGAAGGTGGCCGAGCGAAGCTCGGTCGGATGAGGGGTGCTCCAGCCTGGTTCCGACAGCGCTCCGTCCAACACCCCTCAACCGTCTCGGCGCTAACGCGCCGATCCACCTTCTCCCACAAGGGGAGAAGGAAAGCCCCCGATTTGACCGCTCCTGCCCTCGCCTGTAGCAGTCGCAAACGATCCGACAAGCAGCAGGGAATCGAGTGTACATGCCAACCGAGCAGGGTTTTTCCGATTTCTTCTACGCCGCGCCGGACGGGCTGTCCCTGCACGCCCGCATCTACGGCGAAGCGAATTCCGGCCGCTGGCCAGTCGTTTGCCTTCCCGGCCTGACCCGCAATTGCCGTGATTTTCACGATTTGGCGCTTTATCTGTCGACGCAGGCGAGGCGTAAGGTTGTTGCTTTCGACTATCGCGGGCGCGGGCAATCCGCCTACGATGCCGATATCGGCCATTACAATATCGGCATCGAAGCCGGCGATATTCTCGCCGGGCTGGCAGCACTTGGCATCGAGCAGGCTGCCTTCATCGGCACATCGCGCGGTGGATTGATCATCCATGTGCTTGGGGCGATGCGGCCGGCCGTGCTGAAGGCCATCGTCCTCAACGACATCGGCCCGGTGATCGAGTCGCAAGGTCTCACCCATATCCGCTCCTACCTCGACCCCGCGCCGAGGCCGAAGACGTACGCAGAGGTGGTCCGCGACCTGCGCAGCACCCATGGCGCGGATTTTTCGGCGCTGACAGATGCGGATTGGGAGCGGATGGCGTCAGCCCTCTACCGCAAGACCGAGGAGGGATTTTTGCCTGATTTCGACCCGAGACTGGTTGAGACGCTGGCGGGCCTAGACCTCACCCAGCCGCTGCCCGATCTGTGGCCGCAGTTCGACGCACTGACCGCGATCCCCTTGCTCGTCATATGCGGCGCCAACTCGAAGCTGCTGTCCGCCGAAACGCTCGAGCAGATGCGGACGCGTCATACCGATATCGAGACGATCACCGCCGACGACCAGGGGCATGCCCCGTTTCTCGAAACCGGCGGCCTGCCGGACAGGATCGCTGGTTTTTTCGATCGGGCAGAGCGACGGGTGGCTGGAAGTAAAGCCACAGGAGGTTGAAGTAAATCGTAGGCCTATCTTGTACATGTGAAGCATTATGGCAGCGACTAACAGCTCCTCTGACGTTCCGGCGAATAATTGTTGGATGTCGGCGCCGCCCCTCATCCGCCTGCCGGCACCTTCTCCCGTGTAGTGACGGGGAGAAGCGGCTGGCCGCAACGCTGACGAACTCCCCTCTCCCCGTTTTTCACGGGGAGAGGGGAAGGGTGAGGGGCAGCGCCGACATGATGTATTGGCCTGCCAGATTCACTCAAACCATCAGGATTTGGCGCTTCTCTTCGCAGGCTTAGGGGCCTTGCTTGCGGCCGGCTCGCTTTTTGGTTGCCGCCTTGCCGGAGGTGGAGGAGACAAAGCGCTTGCACCGCCGCTGTCCGAGCCACTGCACCGCGGCGTCTCCAGCACGGTGACACAGCCGTCGAGGTCGTTGGTGGCCAGATGGGCGTAACGCATGGTCATCGACAGCGTCTGATGGCCGAGCCACATCTGCACACGCCTGATATCGATGCCGCCCTGGACGAGACGCGAGGCGCAAGTATGGCGCAATATATGCGGCACGACCTGATCGTCGGCGCCAAGCCCGACCTCGGCCTTGGCATCGTTCCAGATGGCGCGAAACTGTGCCTGGCTGAGCTTGGTGAACGGGCCTTTGGGCCGGCGGCCCTCGGTGGCCGGCAGCTTGATCACCTCTTTTACCCGCTCGGTCATCGGGATGGTACGGCTGCGGCCGGATTTGGTGATCCAGAAACTGACGCGGTGCTCCTGGATATCGTTCCAGATCAAGCCCAGCGCTTCGCCGAGGCGGCAGCCGGTGTCGACGAGAAAGACGGAAAGCCGATAAGCGTCCTCGCTGCGGCTCTTGATGGCGGCGAACAGCCGGGCCTCCTCGTCTCTTTCGAGGAAACGAATCCGTCCCGCCCGCTCCTTCTGGCGGCGGAACTCGGGCAGGCTGTGGATATCTCCCATCTTGTGAGCCTTGCGCAGCAGTTTGCTGAGGGCAGCCATCTTCCGGTTGATGGTTGCGTTGCTGTTGCCGCGCTGGCGCAAGGTGCCGATAAGATTGTCGAGGGTGCTTTGGTCAAAGGCGCTGAAACGCTCCCCAAGGAGGATCTCGTCTATCTCGCCGATGAAGGAGCTGACATTGTATTTATGCCGCCCATCATCCCAAAGTATGTCCCGGTATGCTGAAAACAGTTCTCCGATCCTGTGCGACTTTACTTCTCGTATCTTGTTGTAACTGTATTTTATTTTTGAAGCTTGAGAAGAAAACATCGAAAAATGATCAGAGGTTCCTCCCTCTTGAATCGCATCGTTCGTCATTATTCGCCACACCCCCGAGTGGATAGGCCTAGACCTACCTGCTTGGCGGTGCCCTTTCAAGAGTTTTAAGCGCTGCGGCCGATCTCATCCACCACTTGGCGGATCCCAACGACATCGTTCCACAACCCTGTTCAGCTACCGAACCCCCTTTTCCTTCTGTTTGCTACCAGTCGCGAAAACAAAAACAGCCCGGGCGGTTAAGCGCCCGGGCTGGATTTCATTTGCTTTAAGTCCAGCCCTTAGAACGAGCGCTGGAAGCGGAGGATACCACCAACGGCGTTTTTCTTGTCGCCCGGGATGCCCGTCCAGTTGTATACAGTACCGAGGGGGCCCGCCTTGTGGCTGTTATGAGCCCAGTCGACTTCGGCCGTGATCGTGAAGCCGGGAACGATGTCGTAGGCGATATTGGCCGCGACGCCAGCTTCCTTGGCTTCGTCATACGACGCCTGGATGTTGAACGAGGTCTTCTCGTTGATGGTGTAAGTGCCACCACCCCAGACTGCCCAGTTACCGCCCCACTGCTTATAGAAGTTGCGCGGGAGATTGTCGTCGGAGCCGTAGCCGGCCATCAAGAACAGCGACAGGTTCTGCATCGGCGTCACGTCGAGGCGAACCTTGGCAGCCCATTCTTCCAGGCTGCTGTCATAGGCAGCAACACCGCTGATGGAGCCCCAGCCCTGCGTGTATTTGAGACCGCCAACGACATACGGAACATAGCTGTCGATCGAGTCGTGGCCGAGATGGGTGGCAGTGTTAGCACCGTTAAGGATAAAGCCTTCACCGGTTTCCAACGAAGCCACGGCCGAGAAGCCGTTGCCGGCATCGAAGTAGTACTGGACGACGTTGGTGTCGAAGCCGCCGTAGGGGACCAGCGTATCCTGGATGACGTTGCCGGCGTAGCCGGTGAACGTGTTAAAGGCTGTTTCGTCCTTACCGACGCGGAGACCACCGAGCTGGATCCAGGCGAAGTTCAGCGAAACGCCTCTGCTACCAAAGTTCGAAAAGTGCTCGTCGAACCCAGGCACGGTTTGATAACCGGTTCCCCAGTTGAAGCGGGTCTCGGTATAGGTCTTCAAGGTGCCCATCTCGGTTTCCTGGCCGGTCCAGGTCCTCAGCGTGAAGCGAGCCTGCTTGTAGTAGCCGTCGTTGTCGTTGTCTTCGCCATTCAACGCATCCTTAAGGTCCTCGTACCTGGCGCCGTCGAACGAGCCAGCCTGGCCGGCGGAGATATCATAACGGACATAGCCGCCGATGCGCAGGCAGATTTCGGTGCCGGGGATGTAGTAGTAGCCAGCGCCGTAGACGTCGCAAATCTTGACGTATTCAGCGGGTTCCGGCTCGGCGACGACGACGGCGTCGGCGGCGCGCGCACCGGAAACTGCGACCAGTGCCGCAGCGGAGCCGAGAAGCAGGCTCTTGATGTTCATTTTCTGACCTCCAGTCAGAATCGAACAAAAGAGCGGAGTTGGCGCCGTGTGTTTCTGTAGTAAGTAGCTGAGATTGCGTTGTTATTTTGGACGATAGCTATTTGCTGGCAAAAGCATGCCGGATTCGGATTTTGAGACAACGCCAAAAATCGGGGCGTGAAAAAACGGCAAGAGGGTGCCAGCTCACGGCCAGCCCCTTCTCCCCGTCACTATACGGGGAGAAGATGCCGGCAGGCAGATGAGGGGCGGCGCCGGCCTCTAAAATTAGCCGTTCCAGCATAATCCAGAAGTGACTCTTGTCTGAAACCCTGAGCTTCCAACAGAGCAATCACGTCAGGTTGCGCTGCCCCTCATCGCCCTACCGGGCACTTCTCCCCGTATAGTGACGGGGAGAAGGATACCCTCTCAAAGGATTTCGCTAACCTTCAGCGCCACAGGATCATTGCCTAACGCTTGAGTGAACTTGCCCGGCCTAAGCCCCGAAGGCGGTTAGCCTCTGTTTTTGCGAGATTTTCGCTGGACTTGTCCTGCGAAGCGCGCAGCGCGAAGCAGGATGGCCTGCCACCCGAAGCCCGCAGGGCGTAGGGTGGCGGAGAGGATGGGATTCGAACCCACGAGAAGCTTTTGACCTCTACTCCCTTAGCAGGGGAGCGCCTTCGACCACTCGGCCACCTCTCCGTTGCGCCGGTGGATAAAGAAAAGCGCCGGCACAATCAACAAGCTGGCGCTATTATCCTTGAAAAATCGACCCTTCGCCAAAGCGCCGCCCGGCGATGTGGCGATTCTGCGGCAATTCCCTGGTTCGCGACTCGGGCAATAGTCACATTTCGGGCGGACCATCGCCGGAATCCGTTGTTTGCAACGGCTTGCGAAGGGCTGTTGGTTAACGGGAGCTTTCGGAGTGAGGCCAAATCGTGTCATTTGTGCAACAACGCCGGGGTATAGCGCCAACACAAACCTTTTGCCGGTACGAACGTGGTTGAACGCAGCCGTGTCATGGGTAATGTCGGGTTTGAAGGAGCGGCGCGGTGCGCATCTTTTTCGGTAGTGGGGATGGGGCAGGGAACGCTGTCCTTCAGCAAAGAATACCCAGACCCGTTTTTTAACTTTTGACTGGAGGTCAGAAAATGAACATCAAGAGCCTGCTTCTCGGCTCCGCTGCGGCACTGGTCGCAGTTTCCGGTGCGCGCGCCGCCGACGCCGTCGTCGTCGCCGAGCCGGAACCCGCTGAATACGTCAAGATTTGCGACGTCTACGGCGCTGGCTACTACTACATCCCCGGCACCGAAACCTGCCTGCGCATCGGCGGCTATGTTCGCTATGACATCGGCATCGGCGACGTCGGCTCATTCGACGGAGCAAAGACCACCGATCAGCAGGACGGCGACTCGCAGGATACCTACTACAAGCACGCCCGCTTCACGCTAAAGACCTGGACCGGCCAGGAAACCGAACTCGGCACCTTGAAGACCTACACCGAGACCCGCTTCAACTGGGGTAACCACAACGATTACCTTGATGACAACTTCAATGGCGGTACGAGCGTTTCGCTGAACTTTGCCTGGATCCAGCTCGGTGGTCTGCGCGTCGGTAAGGACGAATCGGCCTTCGATACCTTCATCGGCTACGCCGGCAACGTCATCCAGGATACGCTGGTCCCCTACGGCGGCTTCGACACCAATGTCGTCCAGTATTACTTCGATGCCGGAAACGGCTTCTCGGCCGTGGCTTCGTTGGAAACCGGTTCGGGCAGTGCCGCCGCGGCTCCTGGCATTTTCCAGGACAGTAACAGCGGCAATGATTCCATCGACAGTTATGTCCCGTATGTGGTCGGCGGTATCAAATACACGCAGGGCTGGGGCTCGATCACCGGCGTCGCCGCCTACGACAGCACCTGGGAAGAGTGGGCCGGCAAGGTTCGCGTCGACGTTACGCCGATACAGAACCTGACGCTGTTCCTCATGGCCGGTTACGGTTCGGACGACAACATCGACCGCAACTTCTACAAGCCGTGGGGCGGCAACTGGGCAGTCTGGGGTGGTGGCACCTACACCATCAACGAGAAGACCTCGCTCAACCTCCAGGCGTCGGTTGACGACGACAAGAACTACGGCGTCGCCGCGAACGTCGCCTATGATATCGTTCCCGGCTTCACGATCACCGCCGAAGTCGATTGGGCCCACGACGGTCAGTTTGATAAAGCCTACGATCGCAACTGGACCAATGCCGACGACAAGGACAGCATCGGCGGCATGCTCCGCTTCCAGCGCTCATTCTAACAGTCCGAGCTAGATTGAGATTGCACCCGGCGGGCAACCGCCGGGTTTTTCGTATCGGCGCGACGCAGCTGTCAACTCTCGATGCAGGCTGCTGCTGAGCAGCCGATCGCAGGGCTGGTCGAATGCAATGCTCGCTCGGCAGGCTTGTTCGTGCAAAAGAAAAACTTGGGCCGATCTGAAGAGCTGGCCTGCCGGATCAATGTATCTCGACAGCAAGTCACGATCGACCTCGGCCGATCGGGCGCATCCTACTTGTTCAAAGTTCGGCCAAGTCGCCCAAGGCGTGAATCAGTGGCTGGATCGTGCTCTCGTACTTTTTCCAGCGTTTGACGGATGAACTATAGATCGGCTGCCGGACCTGCCAGCGGCTGGGGGTATTGACCGACCCGCTCCTCTCGAAAAAGCGCAGGCAGGCATCGTCCCAAGGCAAGCCGAGATGATCGATGAGACGGCGCGATTGCGTCTCCTGATCCGCAACCAGCGTCTCATAGCGGCTTTCGAAAATACGTCCGGGAAAGACCTTGTCCCAGTGCCGCATCAAGCGATCATATTCGCGGTAGTACAACCCGAGTGTCTCAAGGTCGGCGTTGTAGCCGTGGTCCTTGGTGAAATGCAAGACGAAGCAGGAGACGCAATTATCGATGGCATCGCGCCTGCAATGAATGATGCGCGCGTTGGGAAAGAGAATTCCAATCACGCCGATAAACTCGAAGTTGTGCGGCATCTTGTTGACGATGCGGAGCGCGGCAGGCGCGTGCTGGCGCAGATAAGACAGGTATTCTTCGGCCAGCGCCCTCGACTGATCCCTCGTCATCGACATGATCGAACTGCGCAGGTCCTCATCCGACAGTGTCCTAAAGCCCATCGAGTTCGCGATTCGCCGCAGCTTCGTAAGCTCCCCGGCGCCATGGACATCCGGATGGCTCGCGCAGATCTGCTCCGTCAGCGTCGTCCCCGACCGGGGCATGCCCAGCACAAACACAGGCACTTCGGACGGACTGCCGTGGCCAGCCTTGGCTTCCAATAGTGACGGGCTGAATATCTCGATCATAGAATCGACGCTTCGGCGGTAGTACTCCAGGTCGAAATCGTGACCAGCGGCCTTTTTCGCCCTCTTGAAGTGATCCATCGCCTCTTCATAGCGCTGAAGATCGTTCAGCACTTTGCCTGCGGCGTGATGGAGCTGCGATGCAGCAACGGGTTCGAGCCTGGGATTGGAGAGTTCGCGCAGGATAGAGTCGAGCTCGGCAGGTTTTTCGGTGAACTTTTGCGTGTCGACCAGGTAATTGTAAGCTGCCCCAACATCGACGCGACGTTCTATTGCCTGATCGAGATAGGCTCTGGCTTCGTCCATGCGGCCGAGGCTGGTGAGCGCACCGGCCAGACCAATCCGGACCATGGGATGGTCGCCGTTGATCTTTAGTGCCTTCTCGTAAAGGGGCAAAGCCATCTCGGCCTTGTCGAAGTTGACGTAGGCACGCGCTAGTCCGCAAAGCGCTTCCACCAGATCGGGCTTCAATTCGCAGGCGCGCTGCAAGTGCCTGATCGCAAGCAAGCTGTCGCCAAGCTTCAGACCGGCCTCTCCCAGGCTAAGGTGGAAATATGGATTTTGAGGCGTCTGGCTTACTGCCCGCGCAAAATATTTGAGAGCCAGTTCGTCGTCGACATCAAGCCCCAGCGTTCCGAGGATGTATAGCGAAAGGGGGTGGTTGGGCGTGCGGGTGAGAACGCGGTGACATAATTCCTCGGCCTCTGGGAACCGCTTGGCTTGCTGCAGTTCGAGCGCCTGCCTCAGCAGTGCATCGTCGGCTTGCGCGCGCGACAGTGGTTTGGCTTTCGGCGGTTCCACTTTCGGCGCCGAGCGGGACTTTATGTGTTTGGACCAGGCGGGTGGCAGTCGGTTGCTCATCATGTCTCGCTAGCAAAATGATCCGCGAGAATCCAGCCTGACGAATTCCCCACGCGCCGCGGAACTTGCGCAGGCCAGGCTGGCGGCTAGCAAGCAGCCTGGTGGCGCGCTTGTATGGGCGCCCCGCGACACGGCGGTGACCTCGGCGCATACCCGACCTTCAATTTTCTTATTGCCGGCGTCGGCGGCATGCTCTGCTTGCGCTCGTGCCAACAGGCCGTGTCGCACCTACTTGTTCAAAGTTCGGCCAGGTCGCCTAAGGCGTCAATCAGCGGCTGGATCTTGCTCTCATAATTTTTCCATTGCTTGATGGACGAGTTATAGATGGGTTGCCGAACCTGCCAGCGACTGGCCGTGTTGACCGAACCGTCATTCTCGAAGAAGCGCAGGCAGGCATCGTC
The DNA here is from genome assembly GCF_040318035.1 of Mesorhizobium sp. M1329. Lineage (NCBI taxonomy): Bacteria > Pseudomonadati > Pseudomonadota > Alphaproteobacteria > Hyphomicrobiales > Phyllobacteriaceae > Mesorhizobium > Mesorhizobium sp. M1329. The sequence continues at coordinate 103,214 of NZ_JAMYLN010000001.1, forward strand.
CCAGGGCAATCCAAGATAATCGATCAGACGGCGCGATTGTGCCTCCTGATCCGCAACCAGCGTCTCATAGCGACTTTCGAAGATGCGTCCCGGAAAAACCTTGTCCCAATGTCGCATTAGTCGATCATATTCACGATAGTACAGCCCCAGTGTCCGCAGGTCGGTGATGTAGCTGTGTCCCTTGGAGAAATTCAGGAAAAAGCATGAGAGGCAATTGTCGATGGCGTCGCGGCGACAGTGAATAATCGGCGCGTTGGGGAAAAGAAGGCCTATGAGACCGATCAGTTCGAAATTCTGGGGCATCTTGTCGACTATGCGAAGTGCGGTCGGCGCACGCTCACGAAGGTAGGACAGGTGCCCCTCGGTCAGCATCTTGGCTAGGTCGGGGGTGATCGGCACGATCGATTGGTTCAAGCCCTGTGCCGAAAGCCTCGTAAGGCCGATAGCATTTGCGGTTCGTCTTAGCTTGCTAAGTTCTCCTGCGCCGTGAACATCCGGGTGGCTCGCGCAAATCTGCTCGGTCAGGGTGGTCCCCGAGCGGGGCATGCCCAATACAAACACGGGCACTTCCGATGGGCTTCCATAACCTGCCTTGGCAGCCAACATATCCGGGTTGAAGAACTCGATCGTGGAGTCGACCCAGCGGCGATAGGTTTCCAGATCGAACTTATAGCCGGCGGCCTGCTTGCCTTTCTTGAAATGATCTATCGCGTCTTCGTAGCGCTTAAGGTCGTTCAGCACCTTGCCGGCAGCGTGATGAAGTGTCATCGCACTGTCCGGATCAAGCTTTGGGTTGCCAAGCTCGCGCAGGATGGACTTAAGTTCCGCCGGCTCTTCAGTGAATTTGCGCGTGCGCACAAGCTCATTATAGGCGGCGGGCATGGCGATGCGACGTTCGATCGCCTCTTTCAGATAGATTTCGGCTTCGTCCATGCGGCCGAGACCGATGAGTGCGCTGGCCAATCCCGCCCGAACACGGGGATGATCGCGATTGATCTTGAGCGCTCTCTCGTAAACCGGCAGAGCCATGTCAGCCTTGTCGAATTCGACGTAAGCGCGTCCCAACGCGCAAAGCGCTTCCAGCAAATCGGGCTTCAACTTCAATGCTTGCTGAATATGCCTGATTGCGGGCGAATATTCGCTGACTTTTAAATAAACTTCACCCAAACTAAGGTGATAAAAGGGGTTTTGAGGCTCCTCGCCGACGGCTCTGGCCAAATATCGCAGGGCCATTTCATCGTCGAGCGCGATGAACAGCGTGCCCATGATATACAAAGCCAGGGGATGGTTGGGCGTGCGCTCCAGCACGCGGCGGCACAGTTCCTGAGCCTCGGCCAACCGCTTGGCCTGCTGCAAGTCATACGCCTGTTTCAGCAGCGCATCGTCGGCCTGCGCGCGCGACGGCGGCTTCGCTTTCGGCGGTTGCACGTTCGGCGCCGAACGGGACTTTATATGTTTGGACCAAGAGGGCGGCAGTCGGTTGCTCATCATGCCTCGCTAGCAAAATGGTCCGGGAGAATCCAGCCTGACTGTTGCCGCCGGCCGTGGAACTTGCGCCGGCCAAGCCGGCAGGCTAGCAAGAAGGCCCCTTTTTTGAACGAGCCTTTGCCATGCGCCCTCCCCTTACGCCGCTCATCGACGCGCTTCCCTCTACGGTGCCGTTTGTCGGCCCGGAGGCGCAGGAGCGCGACCGCGGCCGCGCCTTTCGCGCCCGCATCGGCGCCAATGAGAGCAGCTTTGGCCCCTCGCCGCGCGTCGTTGCCCGCATGGCCGAGATTGCCGGCGACATGTGGATGTATTGCGACCCCGATAATCACGATTTGAAGGTAGCCGTAGCCAGGCATCTCGGCGTCGGCACCGAAAATGTTGTCATCGGCGAAGGCATAGACGGGCTGCTCAGCTTGGTTGCGCGCATGTATGTGGCGCCCGGCGACGCGGTGGTGACCTCGCTCGGCGCCTATCCGACCTTCAACTTTCATGTTGCCGGCGTCGGCGGCCGGCTGGTCGCAGTGTCCTACGAGAACGATCGGGAAAACCTCGACGGCCTGCTGGCGGCCGTGGCCAGGGAAAAGGCGCCACTGGTCTACCTGTCCAATCCGGACAATCCGATGGGCAGCTGGTGGGAAGCCGCCGAGCTTGGCCGCTTCATCGAGGCCTTGCCGGAGACCACAATGCTGGTGCTCGACGAAGCCTATGGCGAATTAGGGCCAGCCTCAGCGCTGCCGCCGATCGATGTCGCGCGGCCGAACGTCATCCGCATGCGCACCTTCTCCAAGGCCTATGGGCTGGCCGGCATACGCTGCGGCTATGCGGTGGCCGAGGCCCAGGTGATTCGCGATTTCGAAAAGATCCGCAATCATTACGGCGTCAGCCGCATGGCGCAGATCGCCGGTGTCGAGGCGCTTGCCGATCAGGCCTGGCTGGAGAGCGTGGTGGCGCGGGTCGCCGCCGGGCGCCGGCGCATCGCCGGAACAGCCGAGGCGAACGGGCTGAAGCCGCTGGCTTCGGCGACCAATTTCGTCACCATCGACTGCGGCCGCGACGGCGCTTTCGCGCTAAAAGTGCTGCAGGCGCTGTTGTCGCGCGACGTCTTCATCCGCAAGCCGATGGTGCCGGTGCTCGACCGCTGCATCCGCGTCAGCGTCGGCCTCGACCACGAACTCGACATCTTTGCCGAGGAACTGCCTAGCGCACTGGCAGCAGCGCGGGGGAATTGAAGAGCGCAACGCCGGGATCCCGGTGCTGCCCGCTATTTCTCCCCGAGCAGGCGCATGACGCGCTTCAAGGCGTCCGATAATTCGGCAGCCGCTTCATCGGCGAGGCCGGCCGTCAGCCGCGCGAGGTCGCGATCCGCCGAAGCCTGAAGCCTGGCGAGCTCCGCACTTCCGCGAGCGGTCAGCGACAGGATGCGTCTGCGCCGATCGGCTGGGTTAGTGCGTATCTCGGTCAGGCCGGCGGCGGCGAACCCCCTCAGGACGCGTATGACATGGGCCGGATCGAGCCGGAGCTCGGCGGCGATTTCGGCGGCCGCCGGCCCGAGATCGAGGTGGAATGCCCGCGCCGGAAACCCTGCCTCACCGCCGCTATTGGCGGCAGCACGGGATCGGCGGCCCAATTCGAACAGCAGCCGCGCCTCGCCCAGCGTATAGGCGCTATGTGTCACCGTCTCGCCGAGGAGCCCGATCAGGCGCGTGTAGAAGCGATTGAAGCCACGGATCTCCGCGACAAGGGCATTCCGTTCGGCCGGCATGTCGACCTCCTTCGGGCTGATCGCTCCGTAAGGACCATGATCGCCATTTATTTGACTTAGTCAATCATTTGATGAAGGGCACCGCCTATCTCGCCATGCGAAGCTCACGGACCGCGATCGGCAGAGAGACCTTCGATGCACGTATCGGCGGTTGAATTTGCACGGCGATGCGCCAGACTCGATTCAGAGGATGGAGAGCGCGATGACCGACCGGACGGTGCAGGTACGCATATATGGCAAGGTGCAAGGCGTCAGCTACCGGGTTTGGGCGCGGCGCGAGGCGTCGGCGCTTGGCCTTGCCGGGTGGGTGCGCAACGAAGTTGACGGCTCGGTGACAGCCTTGATTGCAGGGACCGGTGCGGCGGTCTCGACGATGATCGAACGGCTTTGGCAAGGGCCGCCAGGGGCAGCGGTTTCGAAAGTAGATGTCGAGGAGATCGAGGCTCGCGACACGTCGGCCGATTTCAGGATTGTTGCCTAGCAAGGCATGATCCTGCTCATTCACTTCCATCGCACAAAATCTCCAGGGTGCAGATAGAGAAAACCTGAAGCCAACGCCCTGCCCCGACATACCTCCGTCCTTGAATTAATTGAACGTTTGTTTTATTGTCTACAAAAAGGCGGCTTGTCATGGCGCGTACGACCGGCTCCGACGGAGAGAAGACCGAAGCTGCGGTCCGCGAGGCGGCGGTCAGCCTGATTGCGCGTCTCGGCTACGAGGCGATGTCGATGCGCCAGCTGGCAGCCGAGGTTGGCGTGCAGGCAGCGGCGCTTTACCGCTACTTCCCGACCAAGCAGGACCTTCTGTTCACGCTGATGCGCGAGCATATGGAAGGCTTGATCGAGGCGTGGCGCGCAACACGCCCTGTCGGCGCCAATCCGGCGACGCGGCTCGCCGCCTATGTCGAAAACCACATCGCTTTCCATATCGAACGCCGCCACTCCACCCATGTCTCGAACATGGAGCTACGCAGCCTGTCGCATGAAAAACTCACGCAGATCCTGCGCATGCGCACGGCCTACGAGAAGGAGTTGCGCGCCATCCTGCGCGACGGCGTCGAAGCGGACTTGTTCAGCATCGAAGACACCCGGCTCACCGCCATGGCGCTGATCCAAATGATGACCGGCGTCATCGTCTGGTTCCGGCCAGGCGAACGGCTGTCGATCGCCGAAGTCACCGCTACATATCTAGCAATGACAATGCGCCTTGTTGGAGCAAAGAACGACGGCGCGACAACGAGCTACGACGCCGCGCCTCTATTCGGGCGCGCAAAGGACGCTCTAGCACTTTGATTTCGCGCATGATCCCGATTTCGGGTCGTGCGCCGGGAGGAACGGCATGTACACGCATACGCTCAACTTCGGGCTTGACGAAGACATCGAGGCGCTGCGCGACCTGGTGCGGCGCTTTGCCCAGGAAAAGATCGCACCGATCGCCGCCGAGATCGACCGCTCGAACGAATTCCCGGCATATCTGTGGGCGGAGCTCGGCGGGCTCGGCCTGCTCGGCATCACCGCCGATCCCGATTTCGGCGGCAGCGGCATGGGCTACCTCGCCCATGTTGTCGCGATGGAGGAGATTTCGCGCGCCTCCGCCTCGGTCGGCCTCTCTTACGGTGCCCATTCCAACCTCTGCGTCAACCAGATCAACCGCTGGGCAACGCAGGCGCAGAAGGAAAAATATCTGCCTTCGCTCTGCAGCGGCGAGAAGGTCGGCGCACTGGCGATGTCGGAATCGGGTGCCGGCTCCGATGTCGTGTCGCTGCGCCTGCGCGCTGAAAAGCGCAACGATCGCTATGTGCTCAATGGCACCAAAATGTGGATCACCAACGGGCCGGATGCCGAGACGCTGGTCGTCTACGCCAAGACCGATCCGGAACTCAATTCGCGCGGCATCACCGCGTTCATCGTCGAAAAGGCCTTTGCCGGTTTTTCGGTGGCGCAAAAGCTCGACAAGCTCGGCATGCGCGGCTCGAACACCGGCGAGCTGGTGTTCGAGAATGTCGAAGTGCCGTTCGACAATGTGCTGCACGAGGAAGGGCGCGGCGTCGAGGTGCTGATGTCGGGCCTCGACTACGAACGCGCCGTGCTGGCCGGCGGCCCGATCGGGCTGATGGCAGCGTGCCTCGACGTGGCGATACCTTACGTGCATGAACGCAAGCAGTTCGGCCAGCCGATCGGCGAATTCCAGCTGGTGCAAGGCAAGCTGGCCGATATGTATGCGACGATGAACGCGGCGCGTGCTTACGTCTATGCCGTAGCCGCCGCCTGCGATCGCGGTGAGACGGCCCGCAAGGATGCTGCCGGCTGTATTCTCTTCGCCGCCGAAAAGGCGACGCTGATGGCGCTCGACGCCATCCAGCTTTTGGGCGGCAACGGCTACATCAACGACTACCCGACCGGCCGGCTGCTGCGCGACGCCAAGCTCTACGAGATCGGTGCCGGCACCAGCGAAATCCGTCGCTGGCTCATCGGGCGGGAAATCATCGCGGAGGGGGTGTGATGCTCCGCTCCCCCCTCTCAGACGAATGCCTTCGGCAGATCGGCGGTCGGCTTGGCAACAATCTGGTGCGCGTCGCGCCACAGAACCTCGCGCTGGCGCGAAGACGTAATCGACCGCACCGGCAAGCCGCCTTCTTCGATCAACCAGGCGCAATAGCGCGCCCGGCTGATCGCCTCTCTGGCGTCCGGATTGAACCAGCAGACGCCCCAGATGGAGTTGCGGCGCTTGAAATGCCGGCCAACTCTTCCCGGACTGGGCAGGTGGTGGTTGAACCAGTCGAACTGATCTTCCAGTTCGCTTTGAATCCAGTTCGGGCAGCCGTTCCGGTACAGATACCAGGACGCCCGGAAGAAGCCGGTCTCCACACGGCTCGCCGGATGGATCAGCGGCGTGACAAACCGCACATACATGATGACACCCGCGGTGCTCACGCGAACCGCGTTCCTCTTGCTCAAATTCGGGATGTGGAAGGCCGCCCTTCGGCGGCGTCAGGCCATGGCCGAAGGGAGACATCTTGCGAAATGCATGTACATGCCTTTCATCGCTGCCTCCTGAGAGTGTCATTGACGCCGGACCGAACTATGCCGAGCTTGGCACGCGACGGTAGGGGCCGGCTGATATACTGATTACCTAGCGGCATCAAGGATTTTTAGGAAACGATAGAGCAATGGCCCCGCTGCAAACCCAGATCTCGTCCGCCTCCGACGCCTTCCGCGCCAATGCCGAGCGCATGCGGGCGCTGGTCGCCGATATTGCGGAAAAAGCTGCCGCCATCGAACGCGGTGGCTCGGAGGAAGCGCGTGAACGGCACGTCTCGCGCGGCAAGCTCCTGCCGCGGCAACGCCTCGCCCAATTGCTGGATACCGGCTCGCCCTTCCTCGAGATCGGCCAGTTCGCCGCTTGGTCGATGTATGGCGAGGACGTCCCTTCGGCCGGCCTCATCGCCGGCATCGGGCGCGTCGAAGGCACCGAAGTGATGGTCGTCGTCAATGACGCCACGGTGAAGGGCGGCACCTACTATCCGCTGACGGTGAAGAAGCATCTGCGTGCACAGGAGATCGCGCTACAGAACAATCTGCCTTGCGTCTATCTGGTCGACAGCGGCGGCGCCAATCTGCCCAATCAGGATGAGGTGTTTCCCGACCGCGATCATTTTGGCCGCATCTTCTACAACCAGGCCAACATGTCGGCCGCCGGCATTCCGCAGATCGCCTGCGTCATGGGTTCGTGCACGGCCGGCGGCGCCTATGTGCCTGCGATGTCGGACGAGACAATCATGGTGCGCAACCAGGCAACCATCTTTCTCGGCGGGCCGCCGCTGGTGAAGGCGGCCACCGGCGAGGACGTCACCGCCGAGGACCTCGGTGGCGCCGACGTGCACACAAGGCTTTCCGGCGTTGCCGACCATTATGCGCTCGACGACGAGCATGCGCTGGCCATATGCCGGCGTATCGTCAAAAACCTGAATCGGAACAAGAATGTAAGCTTGGCCTTGCAGAAATCGATTCCGCCGCTTCACGATCCACATGAACTCTACGGCATCGTGCCTACGGATCTGCGCCAGCCTTACGACGTGCGCGAGGTGATCGCCCGCATCGTCGACGGCTCCGAGTTCGATGAGTTCAAGCAGAATTACGGCACCACGCTGGTCACCGGCTTCGCTCACCTCAGCGGCATGCCGGTCGGCATCGTCGCCAACAATGGCGTGCTGTTTTCGGAAAGCGCGCTGAAGGGCGCGCACTTCATCGAGCTGTGCTGCCAGCGCAGGGTGCCGCTGATTTTCCTGCAGAACATCGCCGGCTTCATGGTCGGGCGAAAATACGAGGCCGGCGGAATCGCCAAGGACGGCGCCAAGCTGGTGATGGCGGTCGCCACCGCCAAGGTGCCGAAAGTAACGATGATCATCGGTGGCTCGTTCGGCGCGGGCAATTACGGCATGTGCGGACGCGCCTATTCGCCACGCTTCCTGTGGATGTGGCCGAATGCCCGCATTTCGGTGATGGGCGGCGAGCAGGCGGCAACGGTGCTGGCCGTGGTCAAGCGCGAAGGCATCGAGCGCAAGGGCGGCGAATGGAGCGCCGAGGAGGAAGCGAAATTCAAGAAGCCGATCCTGATGAAGTACGAGCACGAAGGCCACCCGCTCTATTCGTCGGCAAGGCTCTGGGACGACGGCATCATCGACCCGGCCAAGACCCGCGAGGTGCTGGCGCTCAGCCTTTCGGCCGCGCTCAACGCCGAGATCGAGGAGACACGCTTCGGCGTGTTCAGGATGTGAGATGAGCGAAACCGGCCAGAGGATTCGCATTCAAACCGGCGACATCACGAAGCTGGCGGTCGATGCCATCGTCAACGCCGCCAACACCTCGCTGCTGGGCGGCGGTGGCGTGGACGGCGCCATTCACCGCGCGGCCGGTCCCGAGCTTCTGGCAGAATGCCGGACCTTGAATGGCTGCAAGGTCGGCGACGCAAAAATCACCAAGGGCTACAGGCTGCCCGCGCGCTACGTCATCCACACGGTCGGGCCGGTCTGGCAAGGCGGCAGCAAAGGAGAGAGCGAACTGCTCGCCTCCTGCTATCGCCGGTCGCTCGAAATCGCCGCCGCAAAGGACTGCCGGACGGTGGCGTTTCCAGCGATCTCGACCGGGGCCTACCGCTATCCGAAGGATCAGGCGACGCAGATCGCCGTTGGCACCGTGAGCGCCTTCATCGGCCAGCACGCGGTTCCGGAAATCGTCATTTTCTGCTGCTTCGACGAGCCGACGGCCGAATTGTATCGGCGGGTCGTTGCTGCACTCGGCAGGGTGTGACCCTGCGCCGGCGGCCCCGTCCACATCTCCATAACTATTTTTTGCTTCTTGATCTGGCCAGACGAAAGAATCGCGGCTATTGATCATCGCAAATACCAATGGGGATTGGGCGAAGATGAGGCGGCGGGTTCTTCAGAGAACAACTGTGCATTTACTTGCAGGGTTGCTTATATTAGTGACCCCTGGCATCGGCGCAGCGGAGTCGTTGGCAGGAAGCAAGGGCGAGACCCGTTTCTATCCCTATTTGCCGCAGAACCCGAAGGATCCATGTACCAAGGCCTACAAGGCCTATGTAGCGGCCGGCGGCCATTCAGCCTATGCAACCACCCCGTATTCCCGGGTGCGTTCGCTGTACATCATCTGCGGCTCGCGCTTGAATGCACCGTCACAGCAAGCTGCCGAAGAGTTGGCGTTGAAATCCTGTCAGGTCACCCGCAACAGTTACAGGGTTACAACAGGTGGGGGCTGCGAAATCGCTGCCTCCAAATAAGCGAATATCTTTCAGTGTTGGGGTTTCTCAAATGGGCTGGGCAATGAAATCTTTATCCATCAGGCGAACAACCATATCGGTACTTGCACTGCTTATGGCCTCTGCACCGAATGTCGGCGCCGCCGAATCGCTGGCGGGAAGCAAGGGCGACAGCCGTTTTCCGGTCTATTTTGCACCGGGTACAATCGGAGGCTGCGGCAAGAATTACAAGGACTATGTGGCGGCTGGCGGTCACTCGGCCTACGCGATGACGCCGTTCAACTGGGCAACCGAATTCACTATTTGCGGTGCTTATCTGAATGCAACATCCCAGAAGGCTGCCGAAGCGCTGGCGTTGAAGTCCTGCCAGTCCGCGCGCAGCAAGTACAAGGTCACGACTGCAGGGGCATGCGCCATAGCTGCCTCCAAATAGGCCGACACTCGGCGGCCTTCGACGTTTCCAATGGGTGGGAAAAAATGAAGTCTATCAGCGTCAAACAAGCAGTCTTCTTGCTAATAACTGGGTTGCTTCTAATCTCGGGCCCCAATGTCGGCACGGCGGAATCACTGGCTGGAAGCAAGGGCGACGTCCGCTTCTACCCGTATTTTCCGGCAACCGCGGATCGGCCATGCACCAAGGCATATAAGGCCTATGTGGCGGCCAGCGGCCATTCAGCTTATGCGACCACTCCGTATTCCCGGGTGCGTTCGTTGTACATCCTGTGCGGCTCACGCTTGAATGCGCCCTCGCAAAAGGCTGCCGAGGATATGGCGATGAAATCCTGTCAGGCCACCCGCAACCGTTACAAGGTCACGACCGGGGGAGCTTGCGAAATCGCGGCCTCAAAGTAGGCAGGCCTCGCTTGCCTACCCTTTGACCGCCAGACTACAAAGCAGGGCATCGCCGCAGCTCGCGTGACGAGAATTCGCGCCGTTGGCGGCAAGCTCTGCCTGTGGAGGCCCGATGTTCGCCAAGATCCTGATCGCTAACCGTGGCGAGATCGCCTGCCGGGTGATCCGCACGGCACGCAGGATGGGTGTGCGCAGCGTCGCCGTCTATTCCGATGCCGACGCTCACGCCTTGCATATCGAAATGGCCGACGAAGCGGTGCATATCGGCGCCTCTCCCGCCACCGAAAGCTATCTGGGCGGCGACAAGATCATCGCGGCGGCCTTGGCCACAGGTGCCGAGGCCATCCATCCGGGCTACGGCTTTCTTTCGGAAAACCCCGATTTCGTCGACCAGGTCGCGGCGGCTGGGCTGATCTTCATTGGGCCGTCGGCGGCCTCGATCCGTGCCATGGGACTGAAGGACGCGGCCAAGCGGCTGATGGAAAAGGCCGGCGTGCCTGTCGTTCCGGGCTACCATGGCGAAGCGCAGGAGATCGTGTTGCTCGCCTCCAAGGCGCGCGAGATAGGCTACCCGGTGCTGATCAAGGCGCGCGCCGGCGGCGGCGGCAAGGGCATGCGGCGTGTCGAGCATCCCGATGATTTTTCTGAAGCACTGTCGGGCGCACGGCGCGAGGCGAAAGCCGCGTTCGGTGACGACCGCGTCTTGGTGGAAAAATATGTCGACAAGCCGCGCCACATCGAAGTGCAGGTGTTTGGTGACAATTTCGGCAACGCCGTGCATCTTCACGAACGTGACTGCTCGGCGCAGCGCCGCCATCAGAAGGTGATCGAGGAAGCCCCTGCCCCGGGCATGACGCCGGCACTGCGCAAGGCGATGACCGAGGCGGCGGTGAAAGCCGCCAAGGCAATCCACTATTCCGGCGCCGGTACCATCGAGTTCATCGTCGATGCCTCGCAAGGTCTGAAGGCCGACCGTTTCTGGTTCATGGAAATGAACACCCGCCTGCAGGTCGAGCACCCAATCACCGAAATGGTCACTGGCATCGACCTGGTCGAGTGGCAGCTACGGGTAGCCTCCGGCGAAAAACTGCCGAAGACGCAGAGCGAGATCGCGCTCTCCGGCCACGCCTTCGAGGCGCGCATCTATGCCGAGGACGCGGCGAGAGGGTTTTTGCCGGCGACCGGCACCTTGCACCATCTGAAATTTCCGCAGCCGTCACCGGAGGGTGCGACCATGCGCATCGAAACCGGTGTGCGCGCCGGTGATGCGATCTCGCCGTTTTACGACCCGATGATCGCCAAGCTGATCGTTCATGGCAAGGACCGACGTGCGGCGCTCACGGCTCTTGGCGCGGCGCTGTCGCAGACCGAAATCGCCGGCTCGACGGTCAACACTGCCTTTCTTGCCGCGCTGGCCGCTGATGCGGATTTTGCGGCGGGCGATGTCGATACCGGCCTGATCGCCAGGCATCAACTGGCGTTGACGGCGGTTCCGCCGCCGAGCGGTGAGACAATTGCCGCCGCGGCACTTGCCGCGTCCGGTGCGAGCGAGTTGCTGTCCTTGGACGATCCCTGGTCGTCGCTGGCAGGCTATGCGCATTTCCACGCTGTGGTGCGGCGCACGCTGCTGAAGTTTGGCGAGCAGGAGATCGTCGCGCGCGTGTCGGTGCGGCCGGACGGACGGTTCGAGGTGGCGCTGGATGCGCCCTATGACAGCGTCAATTCGCATGATCTTCGCGCGGCACCTCGCCTCGCCCGCTGGCCGGGCCACGTCACGGTCTTCGATGGCGCCATCGGCTACGGTTTTGCCGTGCCGGATCCGCTGGCGCGAGCCGACGAAGCCGCCGCCGCTTCCGGCAGCCTGCGCGCTCCAATGCCCGGCCTGGTCAAATTGGTGCGTGCAGCCAGAGGCGAGTCCGTGATCAAGGGCCAGCCGCTGCTGATCCTGGAGGCGATGAAGATGGAGCACACCATTGCCGCGCCCCATGACGGGGTTATCGCCGAGATCGCTGCCGAAGGCGCGCAGGTCACCGACGGGACCGTGCTGGTTCGCTTTGCTGAGGAACCTCAGTCGACTGCTGTTTCCCTATCCACGAAGTGATCTCTAACGCGTTACAGAGGCGTCGCCAAAGACAACATGGCCGGGTTTGACCCCGGCCATGTTCGATTACAGCCGCGCGTCTTGCTGCGCCGCGGCCATCATGGCTGGATCGGCGCGTATTTGCCGTCGTGCCACTGGTTGATGTCGTAGCTGGCGTTCTTGAGGTCGCCCTTCTCGTCGAAGGTGACCGGGCCGACAACCGTGCTGATCGGCTGGCCGTTCTTCAACGCTTCGGCGACTTTTGCCGGATCGTCGCTGCCGGCGCGTTTGATGCCTTCGGCGAAGGCCTGGATCACCGCATAGGAAAACAGCGTGAAACCCTCCGGCACGAAGCCGCCGGCCTTGATCTTGGCGATGGCTTCCTTGGCTTCGGGCTTCGCCTGCGGATCCGACGGGAAGACGAACATGGTGCCTTCGCCGGCCGGACCGGCAACCTGCCAGAATTCTGGCGTGGCAATCGAGTCCGGCATGATCAGCTGATACTTCAGGTTCTGTTCCGCCGACTGGCGCAGGATGAGGCCGGCTTCGGGGTGATAGCCGCCGAAATAGACGACGTCAGGCTTCAGGTCCTTGAGCTTGGTGACAAGCGCCGCGTAATCCTTTTCACCGGCGTTGATGCCTTCGTACATGACCTCCTTGAGACCACCCGCATTCATCGTCGCCTTGACGGCGTCGGCCACGCCCTGTCCGTAGGCGCTCTTGTCATGCAGGATGACGACGTTTTTGCCGGCATATTTCTTGGCGATCCACGGACCGATGAAGGCGCCTTGCGCATCATCGCGCGTGTAGAGACGCATGATAGTCGGCCAGCCGGCCTTCGCCGCCGCATCGGTCAGCACCGGGTTCGACGAAGCCGGGCTCATCATCAGCGCGCCGGCTTCGGCATAGACGGCAGAGGCCGGGATGCTGGAGCCCGAACAGGCATGGCCGTCGATGAACTTGACACCATTGGCGACGATGCGGTTGGCGACCGAAACCGCCTGCTTCGGATCGCACTGGTCGTCCTCGATGTCGAGTTTGACCTGGCGGCCATCGACGCCGCCGGCCGCGTTGATCGCGTCGGCAGCGGCTTGCGCCCCGTGTTTGAACTGATCGCCGATGGTGGCAAGCTGACCGGTCATCGGTCCGACCACCGAAAAGGTGATGTCATCGGCGAAGGCGACTGGCGCGGTCATCATCAAGCCAAATATGGCTGCGCTCAAAATACTGAATTTCTTCATGGTGACACAACTCCTCCACTCTCGCGCGACCATTCCGGCCGCGCCTCTTCCAGAGTGGCGGGAGAATTTCATCCTTCACCGGAGCTGTCTAGACGCATCGCCGGCACTCAATTGGGCCTGCAACACGCTGTCCCAAAGACAAAGCCGCGCCAGCCTTGTTCCGGCCGGTCGCGGCTTTTGTCATCAAGCTTCCCGAGGTGGGACCCGCTCGCCTTCCCTCTTTTGTCCAGTTTATTGCACGGCTCGTCCGCCGTGTTCTTGATCTTGTTGGCCCAGCCGTCATGCGCGGCCTTGATTTTTCGGGCCCGGCCGTCTGCGCGGCCTTGACCCGAAGCGTCCCTGTCGTGAGGTCATCACCCCTGTGAAGTCGATGCCGGCGAATTCAGTGCATCGTCATCCATTCGCGGGCTTCGCGCAGCGCCTTAGCGATTTCGACTTTCGACATGGCGGCCGATAATTCAGAGCGCAGTTCCGCGGCGCGGGCCGAACCCTTGATCGCGGCGATGTTGAACCATTTGTGGGCGGCGACGACATCGGTCTCGCAATCGCGGCCGGTCGCATACATCATGCCCAACTCGAAAAGAATATCGGCCTGGGCAGTTGCCCCCATGGCGCCGAAGCCGGCTTCAAGCATTTCAAAACGTGCCATTTCAAATCCCCTGTTCTGGCTCCCGAGAGCTGTCTCCGTCTGTCCCTCGGTGTCCTTGATCACCTTCGGGGGCGGCCGCTCTTTCGATGCTTTCGAGAATGCCGCAGAGGCTTGAATCCGTCGTTAAATGGCGTGCTTAATTTGAGGAAAACAAAGCTAAAACAAGAGGTAAACGCGAAAATCCGTTAAGGATACAAAGCCAGCAATCGCGCCGGTTTGCACAAAATTTAAAGAAAACTTGCGAGGCGCGGATCAAGACTCCGCTAACCACAGAAGACAAAGACGTGTGCGGCCCGTTTCATTTTTCGCCGGCGCGGCCGTTCGGGAGCGGGCAAAAACCCGCAACCCTTCTGTCGCGGCACCGCTTTTGTTTTTCCGGGAGCTGGACTAGCTTACGTTTGCGTAAGGGGCAGACAGCCGGGGCGGAGCGCGATTGGATTTGCCTGAGGGAGGAGAGACATGTTTCGACAAGTGAGCCTGGCCCTCGCGGCCGCAATAGTGATGACCGGCGCGGCATGGGCCGATCCGATCGAAGGCAATTGGAAAACGCAAGCCGGATCGACTGCCGCCATTTCGGGTGGCGGCGGGGCATTTTCGATTACGCTCAAATCCGGCAAATTTGCCGGCAAGAACATCGGTTCACTGAAGGTTGCCGGCGACAACAAATATGCCGGCACCATAACCGACCCGGAAACGGACAAGACCTATTCGGGCAAGGCTTCGCTTTCCGGCAGTTCGCTCAAGATGAGCGGCTGCGTGCTCGGCGGGCTGATCTGCAAGAGCCAGACCTGGCACAAGCTCTGATCGTGCTTTTCCTGCCGTGGTGAGCGGGGCCAGTCGGCCCCGTTTTCATGTTATCGGTCTCGCAGCCATGGCGTCGCCATGGGTCGCTGCACTCAAGGCGGACCCTCTCAGAGATCATCAACCATTTTGAACCCCAGATGAACGCCGGGATCAGAGCCGGTTCAGCCTGGGCAAGGCATTGTCATGCGTGTTGAAGGAGACACCGCGCAATGCTTGCCCGCCGCTTCACCATCGTCTGCCTGTTGATGAGCCTGTTCGGCATGCTGTTCGCCGTCCTTGTCGCCGAAGCCGGCCGTCCGGCCCGCGCCTGGGACGTCGCCATTTCCTGCCGGCTCGGTTGCCCGAACCAGCTTCGCCACTGAACCCGCCAGCGAGACATAGAAAACCACGCCATGACCCGCCTCACTGCCAATGTCGTCAAGACCCTTCGGCTTCTGCCGCGGACGGCGCTCATCCTGATCCTCCTGGCGGCCCCTGTCCTGGCCGTGCCGACGATGCGCGCCGATGCCGGTTCGACCATCGAGGCGCCTGCGCTGAGGAAGTCCGGCGTCGGCTTTGTGCTGCTGGTCAGCTTGCGGCGCGGCTGATGCATGTCGCGCAAAAAGTGTGCAGCGGTTTTGCGATGACGGCATGCATGATAGCAGGGACCTGAAGCGTGTCACATTAGGCCGGATGGGCGCGACGCGCTTTAGGCCACTGGGAAGAAAAACGCCCACAGCGCGTCCTGAAACCGCCTTACCCCCTCCCAACGGCGCACCCAACTCTCTATATTAGGTCATGGAAAAGCGAATCTATCCCCGAGCCATCGAATCTGTCGTTACGCCGGAGCCGTTTAGCCGACAGAGCTTCGACGATGCCAAGAAGGCGGTTGCCGCCTTGCAGGTGCTTTACGACCGCAATACCAAGTTCCTGCGCGATTCATTTACCGCGCTCGCCGCCGGCGGTGACAACAACAAGCGCTACCGGGCCTTCTACCCGGAGATCGGCGTCACCACGAGTTCATTCACACAGATCGACTCGCGGCAGGCCTATGGCCACATGCCGACGCCGGGACATTTCTCAACCACCATCACCCAGCCTGCTCTTTTCGAAAGCTACCTCACCGAACAGCTTCGCCTGATCATGCGCAACCACGGCGTTCCGGTCACAGTCTCGGAATCGACCACTCCCATCCCGCTGCATTTCGCTTTCCTCGAAGGCACCCATGTCGACGGCACTGCTGCCGAACGCATCAAACGGCCGATCCGTGACCTGTTCGACGTGCCGGACCTCGACGGCACTGATGACCAGATCGCCAACGGCACGTTCGAAGTGGGATTGGGCGAGGCACGGCCGCTGGCACCGTTCACCGCGCAACGCATCGATTATTCGCTGCACCGGATGTCGCACTATACGGCGACCAGCCCCCAGCATTTCCAGAACTTCGTGCTGTTCACCAACTACCAATTCTATATCGACGAATTCGTCGCCCGTGCACGCGAATTGATGGCCAATGGCGGTGACGGATATGTCGAGTTCGTCGAGCCGGGCAACATCGTAACCAAAGTGGGAGGCGGCGCGCCCGGTGAGAGTGCTGCGCCATCTCGCCTGCCGCAGATGCCGGCCTATCATCTGAAGAAGCCGAACCATGGCGGCATCACCATGGTCAATATCGGCGTTGGTCCTTCCAACGCCAAGACGATCACCGACCATATTGCGGTGCTCCGGCCGCATGCCTGGGTGATGCTGGGCCATTGCGCCGGCCTGCGCAACACGCAGGCGCTGGGCGATTATGTGCTGGCGCATGCCTATGTACGGGAAGACCATGTCCTTGACGACGATCTTCCGGTCTGGGTGCCGATCCCGCCGCTAGCCGAAATCCAGGTGGCGCTGCAGGAAGCGGTCGCCGAGGTCACCGGGCTTTCCGGATATGATCTCAAGCGCATCATGCGCACCGGCACCGTCGCCACTATCGACAACCGCAATTGGGAGCTGCGCGACCAGCGCGGGCCGGTGCAGAGGCTGTCGCAGTCGCGCGCGATCGCGCTCGATATGGAATCGGCGACGATCGCCGCCAATGGCTTCCGCTTCCGGGTGCCCTATGGCACGCTGCTTTGCGTATCCGACAAGCCGCTGCATGGCGAATTGAAGTTGCCCGGCATGGCGACCGAGTTCTACAAGCGGCAAGTAGCGCAGCATCTGACCATCGGCATCAGGGCGATGGAGAAGCTGGCTGAAATGCCGATGGAGCGACTGCATTCGCGCAAGCTCAGGAGCTTTTCGGAAACTGCCTTCCAGTAATGCCGAATCGCATGTGTCGGTCCAGGTCAGGACATTTCGTCATCTTGATTGAGCCGCACTTCTGCCGATAGACAAAGCGATGGCACGTGTTCTGGACATGACGGTTGCGCTGGCATTCGTCGCAATGCTTGCACTTTCGGCCGCGCTGGTGGTCGGGTTTCTCGGATCGCTGCATCCGGCCCTCGATTCCTTTGCTCATTTCCGCGTCCATTTTTCCGTGCTGATGGCACTTTGCGCACTGCCGCTGCTCGCCACCTCGTTTCGCCTGCAGGCCGCGGCCGCATTGCTGTTTGCGGTGGCCGCGTTTGCCACCACGTCGAATGCCTTGCCGCTTTCGCGGCTATGGCAGGTGCAGGCCGCCTACGAAGCCAAACCCGGTGGCGGGGCGGTCTACCGCCTGCTGCAGATGAACCTCAGGTTCAACAATCCAACGCCTGAGAAGGTGCTGTCGCTGATCGGCCGGACGCAGCCTGATGTGATCACCCTCGACGAGGTGTCCGAGATGTGGAAGGCAAAGCTTGCGCTGCTGTCCGGCGCCTATCCCTACCGGATCCTGTGCCCGTATCCCAATGGCGTATTCGGCGTTGCGCTGCTGTCTAGACGACCGTTTGCCATAGGCACGGAGCCGCACTGCGACAGCCGCGGCGCGATGGCGATCGCCACGGTCGATTTCGGCGGAACCGACGTTGATGTCGCCGCCATCCACCTCACGTGGCCATGGCCCCACAACCAATCACGGCAGATTGGAGGGTTGTCTGACGAAATCGCTTCGCTTGGTGAGACGTCGATCCTGGCAGGCGACTGTAACGCAGCGCCATGGAGCGCCGCCGTCCGGCGCGTCGCATCGCTTGGCAAGCTGACTGTAATGCCGTCGGTCGGGCCGACCTGGCTCTACAGAAGGCTGCCGGATTTCCTGCGCTTCGCCGGACTGCCGATCGACCAGGTTTTCAGCAAGGGCGCCATCGTTATCCGTTCGGCGTCGACCCTTGAGGACACCGGCTCAGACCATCTGCCGGTGCTGGTGGAGTTTTCGCTACGGTCGGATGAACAAAAGCCGCTCGACGAGCACCAGACGGCGACCGCGCTTGCGGCGCTGCCTGGCGGGACGCGAAGCTGAAAATCCGCAGTCCAATCTCGACCTGGCTTATTACTGGCCCACAAAAGCGCGGATGAGGTGCTCGACAGGGCCGCCGTCGCGATGCTCGTGCGCATCAAAGGCGATCTGCTTTGCCTCGTATTCGGCATAGATGGCATTGATCCGGCGCTTTGCCTCGCGACGTGCCTCGAAACAGTGCGGGTCATCACCGACTGTCAGCCCTCGAACCGACTTTTCGGTGGCCCGCATCATCTGTCTGGCGATGCGGCCATGGGTCTCTTCATGGGCGCGGACGCCAGCGAAGAACCGCTTCCAGCGCTTCTGCAGCGCCGGCGACGTGGCTGAGGCTAGTTTGGGATAGGTATAGAAGAGATTGAGCGTCCCGTTGGCCTGGCGCAGGCGGCAGACGCCGTTTTCCGTGTAGGCGTCGAAGGTCCAATCATCGACGCTGTAGCCGGTCTGGGCGATGGCGTGGGTCATGAAGCCGTGCTTCGGCCCACCGCGATCCATGGCCTCGATCAGGGCCGCGCCGGTGGTTCCGGCAATGTTATAAGTTCGTGTCTTGACCAATACTTTAGTGTCGGCCAAGGCTGAAGGGGTGCACAACGCCCAGATCGCCACAGCGCTCGTCAGAACTGCCAGACGCATTTTTCCTTCCTCCCTGTCGCCACAGAAAGGAAACACAGGCAGGCGGTCTATTCAACAATCCTACGGTTGCGCTGCTCCTCATCTTGTTTGGTCCGGAGCAAACCTTGTGACTTACATGTTCTGGTAGACCGGGCCCTCGCCGCCCTGTGGCGGCACCCAATTTATGTTCTGGTCCGGGTCCTTGATATCGCAAGTCTTGCAGTGCACGCAGTTCTGCGCGTTGATGACGAAGCGCACATCCTTGGCGGCAGGATCGGCGGCGGCATTGCCATCCTTGTCGACCCACTCATAGACGCTGGCCGGGCAGTAACGCGTCGAGGGCCCGGCATAGACGTCATGCTCGGAGCGCTTCTGCAGGTCCATGTCGGCGACGAGCAGATGCACCGGCTCGTTCTCCTCGTGGTTGGTGTTGGACAGGAACACCGACGACAGCCGGTCGAAGGTCAGCACCCCGTCCGGCTTCGGGTAGGCGATCTTCTGGTGCGCGGCGGCCGGTTCCAGCGTGGCGTGGTCGGCCTTGCCGTGCTTCATCGTGCCGAAGGGCGAAAAGCCGAACAGCGTGTTCAGCCACATGTCGAGGCCGCCAAGGCCGACGCCGACAATGGTGCCGAAGCGCGACCATAACGGCTTGACGTTGCGCACTTTCTTCAGGTCCTTGCCGATATCGGTAGCGCGCCAGGCGGCCTCGTAGGAGGCCAGCTCGTCATTGGCGCGGCCGGCGGCTATCGCATCACAGACATGCTCGGCCGCCAGCATTCCCGAGAGCACGGCATTGTGCGAGCCCTTGATGCGCGGCACGTTGACGAAGCCGGCCGCGCAGCCGATCAGCGCGCCGCCGGGGAAGGACAGTTTCGGCACCGACTGCCAGCCGCCTTCGGTGATGGCGCGGGCACCATAGCCCAGACGCTTGGCACCTTCGAAGGTGCCGCGGATCGCCGGATGGGTCTTGAAGCGCTGGAACTCGTCAAACGGCGACAGATAGGGGTTCTTGTAGTTCAGGTGAACGACGAAGCCGACTGCCACCTGATTGTCCTCGAGATGGTAGAGGAAGGAGCCGCCGCCGGTCTTCATATCGAGCGGCCAGCCGAAGGAATGCTGGACAAGGCCCGGCCGGTGGTTTTCCGGTTTGACCTGCCAGAGTTCCTTGAGGCCGATGCCGTATTTTCCGGGCTCACGGCCGTCGGAAAGGTGGTACTTGGCGATCAGCTGCTTGGCCAGCGAGCCGCGCGCGCCCTCGCCGATCAAGACATATTTGCCCATCAGCGCCATGCCCGGCGCAAAGCCCGGACCGTGCGTGCCGTCCTTCTCGACACCCATGTCGCCGGTGACGACGCCGGTGACCGCACCGGCCTCGTTGTAGAGCAGGCCGACCGCGGCAAAGCCCGGATAGATCTCGACGCCCAGCGCCTCGGCCTTTGTCGCCAGCCAGCGGCAGACATTGCCGAGCGAGACGATATAGTTGCCATGATTGTTCATCAGCGGCGGCATCAGGATATTGGGCAGACGGAACGAACCGGCGGGGCCGAGAACCAGGAAATGGTCGTCGGTGACCGGTGTCCTGAAGGGATGACCCTCCTCTTCGCGCCAGCCGGGCAGCAGCCGGTCGATGCCGATCGGATCGACGACGGCGCCGGACAGGATGTGCGCGCCGACTTCGCCGCCCTTTTCGAGCACGACGACGGAAAGCTCGGGATTGACCTGCTTGAGACGGATGGCGGCGGCAAGGCCGGCCGGGCCGGCGCCGACGATGACCACGTCGAATTCCATGCTTTCGCGTTCGATATCGCTCATCGACCCCTCACTGGCTCGCTATTCCCGGCATCTTGCTGGCTCACGCGTTGCATAGCGCATCAAATAGCGACGGGAAACCGGCGAGGACGTGACAATACCGATTTCGTCAAAAAGTCGCGTCCTGCCGCACAGATTCGCCGTGGCGAGCATCAATCTTCAATCCTATTCCGTTTGCACAGATATGTCGCACCGATGTTTTTAATTGTTCGACGGCTTGCTTATCGGCCATACTTCCCGCCATGCGCATATTCGGGCCGGCTGGCTTTTCATCGACGCGCTTTTTTTTCACGCCCGGCCGGATTTGCCGTGCGGCGCTCTTGGCGCTTCTGCCGCTCACGGCCCTGGATGCCCATGCCGAGCAGCAACTGGTCTGGGCGACAGGCGCCTATTCCTTTTCCGATGAGCGCGGCGGCTTCCGCATCACCGGGGCTTCCGGCATCGGCACGAAGGAGGATCCGCTAGTCATCACCGAAGAGCTGAATTCAGCGACGCCGGTAACGCTGGCCATTCGCACGACAAAGCCGATCCAGCCGTTCGGCAAGGCGGGAGACTTCGCCAACGGTCTGATGTACATGCGCATCGACGTGCTCAACAATAGCGGCCAGGCCTGGGTCGAGTTCCAGTTCGAACTCCAGGAGATCCTCGATCAGCCGAGCGTGTTCGGCGACGGCCTGTCGTTCGACCAGCGCAACAAAACGCCCGAAAATATCTGGTCGAGCAGCTACGCCGATTTCGACCGCAATTTCGAACCGTATGACCGCCTGCTGTTCAAAAACGGCAAGATCGACCCGCTGAAGACCGCCAGCTTCTATTTCCTGATCACCGACTACACGCCGCGCTGGACGTTCTATCTGGTGCAGGATCCGCGCATACCGTCGAGCTGAACTTGCAAATTCAAGCGCCGCGGCCGAATGTGAAACCATGACTGCCGCCCCCCCCAATAGCCGAGCCGATCTCGCCGAGTTGCTGGCCTTCTACGCCAGCGCCGGCGTCGACGAGGCACTTGAAGAACAGCCGGTAAACAGGTTTGCAGAAGCCAGGCCGCCGGAGCGGGCGCCCGCGGCGGCCGCTCTGCCGGCCGGTGAAAATGCGGCGCCACAACGTTCGACGAGCGTGTCGCGCGCCGAAATGGGCGAGAGACCGAATACGGCACCGGTAGTGCGAACGTCCCCGGCCATGTCAACGGTGCCCGATGAGGCGCAAGCGGCATTGGCGCGGCAACTGGCGAGGTCGGCGGCAAACCTCGACGAGCTTCGCCAGCACATGGCGACCTTCGACGGCTGCAATCTCAAATTCACCGCCAAGAACCTGGTGTTCGCCGACGGCAATCCGACTGCCGCGGTGATGCTGGTCGGCGAAGCACCGGGCCGCGACGAGGACATAGAGGGTCTGCCGTTCGTCGGCCGTTCGGGCCGGCTGCTCGACCGCATGCTGGCCGCGATCGGTCTTGATCGGAATTCTGTCTATATCGCCAATGTCATTCCCTGGCGGCCGCCGGGCAACCGCACGCCGACGCCGCACGAGACCGAGATCTGCCGGCCGTTCATCGAGCGGCAGATCGAACTGGTCAATCCGAAGGTGCTGGTTAATCTCGGCGGCCCGTCGGCAAAGACCCTGCTCAACACCTCCGAAGGCATATTGCGGCTGCGCGGCAACTGGCGCGTCCACACGACCCCGTCTGGCGTCGCCATTCCCGCCATGCCGACCCTGCATCCGGCCTATTTGTTGAGAACGCCGGCGCACAAGAAGCTGGCGTGGCGGGATTTCCTCGAAGTGAAGGCGAAGTTGCGTGCGCTTGGGTAATGGGTGCAGAGCGCGTCTTCCGTTCTCCCCTTGCGAGGAAGGAAGGGCGGCATCATGACCTCGCAGGCAATTGAAATGCGCCCACTTCCGGCCTAGTCGTCTCGTCATGACAGCAGCCCAGATTTCCGCCGGCAGTCTCATTCGCGAATGGCGTACACGCCGGCGCATGAGCCAGCTCGACCTTGCTATGGAGGCCGAGATCTCGCAGCGGCATCTGAGTTTCGTGGAAAGCGGCCGCACCGCACCCTCGCGTGATATGGTGTTGCATCTGGCAGAGCAGCTCTCGATCCCGCTCAGGCAGCGCAACCAGCTGCTGCTGGCCGCCGGCTTTGCTCCGAGCTTCAGCGAACGACCACTTGACGATGCCTCGATGGCACCGGCGATGGCGGCGGTCGAGACCGTGCTCAAGGCGCACGAGCCGTTCCCGGCGCTTGCCGTGGACCGGCATTGGAACCTGGTATCGGCGAACGCCGCCATCGGCCCGTTCCTCGCCAATGTCGCCGATGCCTCCCTGCTGAAGCCGTCGGTCAACGTGTTGCGCCTCAGCCTGCATCCCGGCGGCATCGCGCCGCGCATCGTCAACCTTGCGGAGTGGCGGACGCATCTTCTGGAGCGGCTAAAGCGGCAGAACGACGCTACCGCCGATCCGGTTCTGGTCGAGCTCGAGCGCGAGCTTCGGGCCTATCCGTCCGGCCTTAAAGGCAGCCGGCCGGCGCCGGTCGAACCAAACGCGATTGTCCATCCGCTCAAGCTTGCCCATGGCGACGCGGTGCTGTCGTTCATCAGCACCATCACCGTGTTCGGCACGCCGCTCGACGTGACGCTGTCGGAACTGGCGATCGAATCTTTTTTCCCCGCCGACGAGCAGACGCGGGCGGTGCTGATGCGGCTGGCGAAAGAGCGGACCGACGCAGCGAAGGGCTGATCACCCTTCCGGCGCGACGGCCTTGCGGGTGCGGGTGCGTTCGAGACCCAGCTGGCGCTCGCGCCAGATGATGAAAATCCCCGCCGCAACCACGATCATGCCGCCGACCAGCATGTTGATCGTGGCGACGTCGCCAAAGACCAGATAGCCGACGACGACGCCGAGGATCATCGAAGTGTATTCGAAGGGTGCCACGACGGAAGCCTCGGCATGGCGATAGGCCGAGGTCATCAGGATCTGGCCAAGCCCGCCGCAAAAACCCGCGGCAACCAGAAGCCCCGCCTGTGCTGGCGTCAGCGCCTGCCAGCCAAATGGCAGCGAAAGCAGCGCCATGACGCTCGCAGTTACCGAAAACCACAGCACGATGGTCGCCGTCCGCTCGCTCTGGACGAGGTTGCGAACCAGGAGCATGGCGATTGCCGAGATCGCCGCGGCGATGAGGGCGGCGATGACGCCGAGCACCTCCTGATCGCCAAGGGCAGCGCCCGAACTGAGCAGCGTCAGTTCCGGCCACGAGATGATCAGCACCCCGACCAGGCCGACGGCAACCGCACTCCAGCGATAGATGCGGATGGCTTCGCCGAGGAAGATCGAACTGAACACCACGACCAGCAGCGGCTGCGCGTAGTTCAGCGTGATCGCCTCCGGCAGCGGCAGCCGCGTCAGCGCGAAGAAGCCGAGCCCCATGGCACAGACACCGACGACGCCGCGCGCAATGTGGTTGAGCGGGCGCTTCGTCGAAAAGGCGGTTCCGAGTTTTCCCTGGAAGGCGAGGAAGGCGATGATCGGAAAGATGGCGAAGAAGGAGCGGAAGAAGACGATCTGGCCCGCCGGCACGGTGCCTGCCGCCTTGATGCAGGACGACATGCCGACGAAGACCGCCACCGATACGATCTTGAGCACGATCCCGGTCAGCGTGCTGTGCTCGCCGGCGTGGTCGCCGGCAGCAAGCACTGGCAAATCCGGTCTGGCTGTCACGCCCCTTTTGCTTCCTTGATCGCCGCCCAGATGCGCGCCGGCGTTGCCGGCATGTCGATATGCCTGATGCCGTAGGGGCGGCAGAGCGCGTCGGTCACCGCATCGAGCGCGGCAGGCGTCGACCCGATCGTACCCGCCTCCCCGGCGCCCTTGATGAAGGCCATATCCTCGCGACGCGATGTAGAGGCGCTCATTCCGAATTTCGGCGTGACGACGGTCATGGAAGCCTCGCGACGATGCTTGGGAAATGATCGCCCGAAATAGACGTCGCTGCAGTTTTGTCGAGGGAGTGTTTCGTGTAAAGAGCGCAGACTTCAAATTATTTGGACCAGCGGACCCGCCCGCCGCTCCCGGACCGACAGGAAAAATCAAGGAATGCGCACAGATACCGGCCAGGTCTTCAAGCTCGAAGACTATCGCCCCAGTGATTATCTCATTCCGGAAACCAGCCTGACTTTCCGCCTTTCGCCTGAAGCAACGCATGTCACCGCCGTGCTGACGGTCGAACGTCGCGACGGGATTGCGGCGTCGGTGCCACTGGTGCTGGATGGCGACGGGCTGACGCTCCGCAGCATCGCCATCGACGGCCAGGAACCGAGCCCTGCGGATTTTCTCGCCACGCCCGACCAACTGACAATCATTAGCCCCCCTGCGACAAGGCGCTTCCAACTGAGAATCGAAACCGTGCTGGCGCCGGCACAGAACGAAGCGCTGATGGGCCTCTATCGCTCCAGCGACGTCTATTGCACGCAATGCGAGGCCGAGGGCTTTCGCCGCATCACTTATTTCCTCGACCGCCCCGACATCCTGTCGGTCTATACGGTGCGCATCGAAGCTCAGCGCCATGAGGCGCCGCTGCTTTTGTCTAACGGCAACCCGGCCGGCAGCGGCGAGCTTGCCGGCGGCTGGCACTATGCGGTCTGGCACGACCCCTTCCCCAAGCCGTCCTATTTGTTTGCGCTGGTGGCGGGCGACCTCGGCAAGATCTCGGACAGTTTCGTTACCCTGTCTGGCCGCAACGTCGAGCTCGGAATCTATGTCGAACCGGGCAAGGAGAGGCTCGCCGGCTACGCCATGGACGCTTTGAAACGGTCGATGAAATGGGACGAGGAGGCATTCGGCCGCGAATACGACCTCGATGTCTTCAACATCGTCGCCGTGTCCGACTTCAATATGGGCGCAATGGAGAACAAGGGTCTCAACATCTTCAACGACAAATACGTTCTGGCCGACCAGGAAACCGCGACCGACGCCGATTTCGCCAATATCGAGGCCATCATCGCGCATGAGTATTTCCACAATTGGACAGGCAATAGAATCACTTGCCGCGACTGGTTCCAGCTTTGCCTGAAGGAAGGGCTGACGGTTTTCCGCGACCACGAATTCTCGGCCGATCAGCGCTCGCGCGCCGTCAAGCGCATCGCCGAGGTGCGTACGCTGCGCGCCCATCAGTTTCCCGAGGACCAGGGGCCGCTGGCGCATCCGGTCCGGCCTCGCCGCTACCGCGAGATCAACAATTTCTACACGGCGACGGTCTACGAAAAGGGCTCGGAAGTCGTGCGCATGATCCATACCATCCTCGGCGCCGAGACGTTCCGCGCCGGCATGGACCTCTACTTCGAACGTCACGACGGCCAGGCGGCGACGATCGAAGACTTCATCAAGGTGTTCGAAGACGTGTCCGGTCGCGACCTGTCGCAGTTTTCGCTGTGGTACCATCAGGCCGGTACGCCGAACCTGACCGTCAGCTCGGCGTATAATCCTGCGGCGCGGGAATTCACGCTCGAAATCGAGCAGTCGGTGCCGCCAACACCGGCGGAAAGCCGCAAACGGCTGATGCACATTCCGTTTGCGTTCGGCCTGGTTGGCGCCGGTGGCGAGGCGATAGCCCATAGCGGCGTCGAAGGGGCGAATGTCGAGGACGGTGTCATCCATATCCGCAAACGCCGCCATGTCGTCCGGTTTTCCGGGATTGCCGAGCGGCCCGCCATGTCGCTCAACCGCGGCTTTTCGGCGCCGGTCACGCTTTCGGTCGAGCAGCGGCCCGACGACCAGTTTTTTCTGGCTGGCCACGACAGCGACGCCTTCTCGCGCTGGCAGGCGTTCAACACGCTTTTGACCGATGCGCTGATTGCAGCCTTTCGCCAGATCCTGGACCACAGGCAACCCGAGTTCGGCGCCCGGCTGACCGGGCTTGCCGGCAAGATAGCCGGCGACGAAGCGCTCGAACCCGCCTATCGGGCACTGGCGCTGGCGCTGCCCGGCGAGGCCGATATCGCCCGCGACATCGGCAAGAACATCGACCCCGATGCCATTTTCGCGGCGCGCGAGGCGCTCGCGGTGGCGATCGCCGAGGCCAACAGCGAGGTATTCTCCAACCTTTACGATCGGCTCGCCGACAATGGTCCGTTCAGCCCTGACGCGGCCAATGCCGGGCGGCGGGCGCTGCGCAATGTCCTGCTGGACTATCTCTCCTTGCTGCCGGGAGGCGCGGAGCTCGCCGCCCGGCACTTCCAATCGGCGACCAACATGACGGATCGTGCCGCGGCGTTGACCGTGCTTGCGCACCGTCACCACGGCTCACCTGAGGCGACTAAGGCGCTGGCCGATTTCGAGGCGAAATATGCGACCGATTCGCTGGTCATGGACAAATGGTTCCAGATCCAGGCCAGCGTGCCCGGCCCGCAAACCGTCGACGCAGTGCGCGCCTTGATCAGCCACCCAGCGTTCTCGATGGCCAACCCGAACCGGGTACGGGCACTCATCGGTACGTTTTCCAGCACCAACCAGACCGGCTTCCATCGCGCTGACGGCGAAGGCTACCGGCTTTTCGCCGAAACGGTGCTGCAGGTCGAAAAACGCAACCCGCAGGTGGCCGCCAGGCTGGCGACGGCGCTCAGGTCGTGGCGCTCGCTCGAACCCGTGCGGCAGGCCAAGGCAAGGGAAGCGCTGCTGTCGATTGCCAATGTCGAGAACCTGTCAGCCGATTTGCGAGACATCGTCGAGCGCACCCTGGCGTAAGAGTTCCCCTCCCCCTCGACGGGAGGGGGCAGCCGCCGAAGGCGGATGGACGGGTGGGGTCATTGCGGCAGTGCGCGGCCTCGACCGACCCCACCGGCCTCGACCGTTGATAAAAGATGGAGCGCTTCGCTGCGGACCCCTCCCGGCCCTACGGGCCACCCTCCACTCTGGGGGGAAGGATAGTCGGCGCTCCAACTATTTTAGTCGATTTTTAATCTTTTTTCGCCGCGCCTCTGGACAAGGCGAATCACCTTTGATTCTTTAGTGACGATTCGGAAGTGCGGCGTTGCCGGATCGTCAAGCGGGACAGAAAATCGGGGAGTGCCATTTATGGCGAAGGCGGACGCGTGGGGCGCGCCCGGTGGGACGGCGTTTGAGCGTCGCGAGGCGCGAAGCGACGGTCTCGCAGGCAATACGCGGCTCATCGCCGAACCTGCCTACCGACGGCTGCTGGCAGCCGAGCCGCTGTTGCGGCGATCGATACCGGCCCTCATTATTATGTTTCTGTTGATCATCGCAGTACTGCGCTTTCTGTCGCTGATGAACGAGCGCGACGAGATCGAGCGCGACGCCAAGGCGATTCTTGCGCTGGCCGCCGGCCAACTGGCCAGTTCGATCGCCGCCGACGCGACCATGGTTTCCGCGCCCGGCGCGATCCAGGACCTGCTGGAGAGCACCGGTCGTCAGGGCGCGATGGGCCGAAGCCACGTACTGGCGATCACCGACAGCGCCTTCAAGATCATTGCCGTATCGCCGCAGTCGATGCACTGGGAGGGGCGATCGCTCGATGGCGTCGTGCAGGGCGGGCAGCCGCTGTTCATGTTCGGCGACCGCGCCGGGGTAATGGAGGTCAGCATCGGCGGACAGGACTGGTACGCGGCAGTGAGCCTGGCGAATGGCCGAAGGGGTGCCGCGGCAGCGTTCGTGCCGCAGGAGGCAGTTTTTGACGCCTGGCGAAAGACGGTCTCACTCAACGTCACGCTGTTCGTGCTGACGGCCGGTGTGCTGATCATCATCCTCTACGCCTATTTCGGCCAGGCGGCGCGCGCCCAGGCCGCCGATCGCATCTATCTCGAAGCCCACCAGCGCATCGACATGGCGCTGGTGCGCGGCCGCTGCGGCCTTTGGGACTGGGACATGGTGCGCGGCAAGATGTACTGGTCGCGCTCGATGTACGACATGCTGGGCTACGAGCCTTGCGACACGATGCTGTCGTTCGGCGAAGTCGACGAAATCATTCATCCCGAGGACGGCGATTTGTTCGAACTCGCCAACAGGATCGTCGCACGCGAGATCGACCATATCGACCAGGTGTTCCGGATGCGCCATGCCGACGGGCAATGGGTTTGGATGCGGGCAAGAGCACAGGTTATCGATCCGGAAGCGCCGGAGATCCAGCTGATCGGCATCGCCGTCGACGTCACCGAGCAGCGGCATCTGGCGCTGCGCTCCGAAGCCGCGGACCTGCGCCTGAGGACGGCCATCGAAAACATCAACGAATCCTTCGTCTTGTGGGATTCGTCCGAGCGTCTGATCATGTGCAATTCCAAATACCAGCAGGACAACGGCCTGTCGGATCGCGATGTGATGCCGGGCGCCCCGCGCGCCGTGCTGGAAGAACGCATGTTGGCCTTCGCCTCGGAGCGGCGGCTTGCCAATACCAACGGACCGCAGGGGGGCGTCACCTTCGAGCGCCAGCTTGCCGACGGCCGCTGGCTGCAGGTAAACGAGTTGCGGACAAGGGACGGCGGCACCGTCTCGGTCGGCTCCGACATCACCCAGATCAAGCTGCACCAGGAGAAGCTGGTCGACAGCGAGCGCCGGCTGATGGCGACAATCCACGACCTCAGCCTTGCCCGCCGCGCGGAAGAAGAACGGGCTCGTGAGCTCGTCGAACTCAATCGCAAATACATGAAGGAAACCG
Organism: Mesorhizobium sp. M1329; assembly: GCF_040318035.1. Classification (NCBI taxonomy): domain Bacteria; kingdom Pseudomonadati; phylum Pseudomonadota; class Alphaproteobacteria; order Hyphomicrobiales; family Phyllobacteriaceae; genus Mesorhizobium; species Mesorhizobium sp. M1329. The sequence continues at coordinate 132,335 of NZ_JAMYLN010000001.1, forward strand.
AGCGCGCCGAAGCGGCAAACCGGGCCAAATCCGAATTCCTGGCCAACATGTCGCACGAGTTGCGCACCCCGCTCAACGCGATCATCGGCTTCTCAGAACTGATGGAACGACGGCTGTTCGGACCGCTGGGTTCGCCGCGCTACGAAGAGTATGCCACCGACATCAACGGCAGCGGCAAATATCTTCTCGGCGTGATCAACGATATCCTCGACATGTCGAAGATCGAGGCTGGCCAGTTCGCGCTGGATCAGGAAGAAATCGATCTCTGCCCGCTTATCAGGGAGACGGTTCGCGTCGTTTCTCTGCAGGCAGCGGAAAAGTCGATCACCGTCGAAACCCGCATTGCCGATTCGCTGACGCTGTTCGCCGACCGCAGGGCGATCAAGCAGATCCTCATCAACCTTCTGTCCAATGCGGTGAAGTTCACCGGGCAAGGCGGCCACATCTCGGTCAGAGCCCGCAGCATTTCCAGCGCGCTGATCCTGACGATCGAGGACAATGGCTGCGGCATCCCGAAGGCGGCGCTGAGCAAGCTCGGGCGGCCGTTCGAACAGGTGCAAAATCAATTCTCAAAGAGCCATGCCGGCTCCGGCCTCGGCCTCGCCATCTCGCGCTCGCTGGCCGAGCTTCAGGGCGGCGCGTTGAAGATCCGCTCGACCGAAAACGTCGGCACGATCGTCTCGGTACGCATCCCGATCAAGAAAGCCGCGCAGGCGGTCAGGGCGGCGGCGTAAAGCGTTTGGAAATTTCGAAAAGTCGGCGGGACAGCGCCCCCCTCTGTCCTGCCGGACATCTCCCCCACTTGGGGGGAGATTGGCTCTCATTTACGCCAGCTCTTTTTCTGCAACGTTGAAAATTGGCGAAGCCCGGAGCGCAATCCGATCTCCCCCCTCGTGGGGGAGATGTCCGGCAGGACAGAGGGGGGCGCGAAGAAATGGAGCCCTTGGTGTCTCCGGCGGCAGGTGCCGCCGGAGTTCATACGATTATATTTACTGCATGCCGTTGCCGCTGCCACCCCATTTACCGCCCTTCGGCAGTTCGTTCTTCTCGATCTTGCCGTCATTGTCACGGTCGAGCATGGCGAAGACCTTCTTCTGGCGGCTGGTGATGTCGTCGGCGGTCAGCGTGCCGTCGCCCTTGGTGTCGTAGCGGGCGATGATGCGCCTGGCCATCTGCTCGAAGCGTGCCTTCTCCAGCGCGTCGGCGAGCTGTGCCACGGTCAGCTTGCCGCCATTGTCAGCGACCATCTTCTTCAGCCGGGCGTTCATGGCGTCGGAGAACTGGTCGAAGGTGATGGTGCCGTCATTGTCCTTCATGACCTTGCCAAGGCGCATCATCATGCCGTCGCGCGGCCCGGCGCCGGAGTGCTCGTCTGCATAGGCAGCGGTGCCGACGGCGCCGGCCAGGGCTGCGAAAACGAGTGCAAGTCGGGTTGTCTTTCTCATGGTCTTCTCCTGTTGCATCGTCACCCCCGATGCTAAAGCGGCGGACCTTCAATCCCCCGCTCTATCTCTTTGATTGAACATCGGAACCTCCCAAAAGCAGGTCGTAATTTTGGGTCCGATGCTCCCATCCGTACGGCTGGTTGCAGTCACGGCTGTTTCGCACGAAGCAGAAGGTCGAAATCCTTTCTGACCTTCTGCGACGTCTCCTTGAGATGCGCTTCAAGCACACCGAAATCCGGCAGGTCGGTGACCGCCAGAAGCAGATCCGAAAGCCCTGGCGGAACGTCGTCGCGTTCGAACGCGCCGGTGAGGCAAAGCCGTATCATCTGGGTCAGCGCCAGACAGAGCGAATAGGCATCCACCAGTTCCTGCCTGACCTGGGTGCTGGCGAAATCCGGCGCCAGGCGCGACAGGACCTCAGCCGTGCCGGTGGCCCTGCGGCCTGCCTCGATCTTTCCCGTGATCACCGCAACCTGGGCTATGAATTCGAGATCGATGAGGCCGCCCGGGATCAGCTTGATGTCCCAGGGATCGCGCGGCGGCTTCTCCTTGTCGATCATGGCGCGCATCTCGGATGCCTCGGATATCACCTTGGCTGGATCGCGCAGCAGAGCGAGCACTGCGGCAACTTCCTCCTCGACCTCGCGGCAGAGCTCGGCATCCCCGCCGATCGCGCGGGCCCGCGCCAGCGCCATGTGCTCCCACGTCCAGGCGTCCTGGCGCTGATACTTCTTGAAGGCATCGACATGCGTGGCCACCGGCCCCTTGTTGCCGGACGGCCGCAGGCGAAGGTCGACCTCGTAGAGCACGCCCTCGGCGGTCGGCGCGGAAACGGCGGCGATCAGCCGCTGCGTCAGCCGGCTGTAGTAATGCGACGAGGCAAGCGGCTTGTCGCCGTCGGACTCCTCGGCATCGGCGCCGTGATCGTAGAGCAGGATGAGGTCGACGTCGGAACCTGCCGTCAGTTCGCGGCTGCCGAGCTTGCCCATGCCGAGCAGCGCCACCCTGCCGCCGGCAATATAGCCATGACGCACTGCGAATTCCGCCATTACCGCCTGCAATGCCGCCTCGATGGTCAGGTCGGCGAGATCGGAAAAAGCGCGGCCGGCGCGCGGCGGGTCGATCGACCCGGCGAGCAGCCTGACACCGATCAGGAATTTTTGCTCCGAAGCAAAGATGCGCAGCCGGTCGAGCACGTCTTCATAGGCTCTGTCGCCTTCGAGGAAGGCGGCAAGGCGCGCCGACAGATAGGCGCGGTTGGGCAGTTCGCTCAGCAGCGCCGGATCGAGCAGGCCATCGAAGACGTGCGGCCGGCGCGTGATGATGGCGGCTAGCCGCGGTGCCGCGCCCATGATTGTTGCCATCAGCTTCAGCAAAGCCGGATTCGACTGCAGCAGCGAAAACAGTTGGATGCCGGCAGGCAGGCCGGCAAGGAATTCGTCGAAGCGGATCACTGCCTCGTCCGCCCGCCGCGTCTGGCCGAAGGCTTGCAGCAGCGCCGGCGTCAGTTCCGTCAGCCGCTCGCGCGCTTCCGCCGACCGGGTGACGCGGTAGCGGCCGAAGTGCCAGCCGCGGATAACCCGGCAGATGTCGCTCGGCCGCTGGAAGCCGAGCCGCTGCAAGGTCTGCAGGGTATCGGGATCGTCGACGTCGCCGGTAAAGACCAGATTGCCGATGCCGGCCGAAAGCTCCGGCGCGGTTTCGAACAGCGCTGCATAGTGGCGCTCGACCTGGTGCAGCGCCGCGCGGAACGTTTCGGCAAAGCCTGCCGCATCGGCAAAGCCCAGCATGCGGGCGACGCGCTCCAGCCCCTCTTCGTCCTCCGGCAGGATATGCGTCTGCTGGTCGGCAACCATCTGGATGGCGTGTTCGACGCGGCGCAGGAACCAGTATTGCCTGGTGAGCGCATCGCGCGCGTCGGCGGTGATCCAGCCGCGCGCGGCGAGCTCGCCGAGCATCGGCACGGTCTCGCGGCCGCGCAGTTCGGGAAAGCGGCCGCCGGCGATGAGCTGCTGGGTCTGGACGAAGAACTCGATCTCACGGATGCCGCCGCGACCGAGCTTGACGTTGTGGCCTTTGACCGCGACCTCGCCATGGCCCTTGTGGGCGTGGATCTGGCGCTTGATCGAATGGACGTCGGCAATCGCCGCATAGTCCATGTATTTGCGCCAGATATAGGGCTGCAGTTCCTTCAGGAACGCGGCGCCGGCGGCAACGTCGCCGGCCACCGGGCGCGCCTTGATCATGGCGGCGCGCTCCCAGTTCTGGCCGCGCGCCTCATAGTAGCGCAGCGCCGCCTCGACCGGGATCGCCAGCGGCGTCGAGCCGGGGTCGGGACGAAGCCTGAGATCGGTGCGGAAGACGTAACCGTGCTCGGTGCGGTCCTGGAGGATACGGACCAGCCGGCGGGTCAGTCGCGAAAACAGCTCTGTGGCATCGAGCGGATCGACGACAGCTGGCGCATCGGGGTCGAAGAAGACGACAAGATCGATGTCGGAAGAGAAGTTCAGCTCATGCGCGCCGAGCTTGCCCATGCCGAGCAGAATCCAGCCCGAGCGTCGCGCCGGACTTTTGGGATCCGGCAATCGGAGCTTGCCCTGCTCATGCGCGTCGCGGAGCAGGAAATCGACGGCCGCACGCGTGCAGGCGTCGGCAAGGTCGCTCAGTCGCTGCACCGTCAACGAGGTCTCGGCCTCGCCGGCGAGATCGGCCAAGGCGATCAGGAGATGCGCCTCCGCCTTCAATTGACGCAACTCCATCATCAGGCTGCTTTCGGAGACGGCCTCTGCGCGTGCGGCCTTGTCGACCGCGGCGCCGATCGATGCCAGCCGCGCCTCGACCGTCCCGTCGAAAAGCGTATCGAGTATCTGCGGCCGGCGGCGCGCGGTATCGCGCAGGAACGGCGACAGGTCGAACACGGCGGCGAGGAAATCCTGGACGACCCCCTTGCCGGCCAGAAATTTCGCCAGTCGCGGCAGTTCTTTTTGCCGCGCGGCGTCGGCGATCTCCGACAATTCCTGCCTGGCGCGGCCTGCATCCAGCGGAACCAGCTTTACCGCCGGCTTCAACAACCAGTCCGTTTCCAGGCGTCGCACTGCCATCCTCGCCACCATCAGCGATCCTCCCGCCAGGGAAAACTCATGACGACGGACAAGCCGGGATTGCCGGGCAGAAGCTCAAGCCGTCCGTTGTGGAACGTCATGATCGCCTTGGCGAGGCTCAAGCCAAGGCCGGAACCCGGCTGCGAGCGGCTCTTTTCCAGCCGCACGAAACGCTCGGTCACCCTGGCGCGGTCGACATCGTCAGGAATACCTTGGCCGTTGTCGGAAACGGCGAGCCTGATCTCGCCACCGACACGCTCCAGCGTCACGCGAACCGTAGGCCTGGAGGTCGAGTCGGTCGAATATTTGATCGCGTTGTCGACGATGTTGGACAGCGCCTGGCCGATCAGCTCGCGATTGCCGTTGACGATGAAAGAACCTTGCACCGAAGATTCGAGCGTCACGCCCGCCTCCTCCGCCACCGGCTCGTAGAGTTCGACAACGTCGTGCACGGCAGCGGCCAGGTCGACCCTGGTGGTGCTTTCGGAGGAATAGCCGGCCTCCAGCCGCGAGATCATCAGGATGGCGTTGAAGGTCTTTATCAGTTGATCGGATTCGGCGATCGTTCCTTCCAGCGCCTGCCGGTAGTCGCTGGCGTTGTGCTTGCCGGAAAGCGTCGCCTCGGCGCGATTGCGCAGCCTGGTCAGCGGCGTTTTCAGGTCGTGGGCGATGTTGTCGGAGACCTGCTTCAGCCCCTCGTTCAGCGTGCCGATCCTGGCCAGCATGGAATTGAGGTTTTCCGACAGCCGGTCGAACTCGTCGCCGGCGCCGGTGACCGGCAGCCGGCCGGAAAGATCGCCGCCCATGATGCGGCGGCTCGCCTCCGACACGCTGTCGATGCGCTTCAGCGCCGCGCGCCCGACAAAAAACCAGATCAGCAGCCCGCCGACGCCCATCATGCCGAGCGCCAGCATCAGAGCGCGGCGAATGACGGCGCGGAAGCGCTCCGGCTCGCCGAGGTCGCGGCCGACCAGCATGATCATCTGGTTGGGCAGGCGCAGCACCAGGGCAGTGGCGTTATGGCCCTTCTCGCCTTCGGCCTGTACTTCGCTCTGGGCGGGCTCGTTCGGGTCGGAGACCGGGTTGCGCTGCCGCTCGAGCTCGCCCTCGCCGAAGCGGCGGTAGGAGAACGGCTCGGTGGTCCAGCCCTCGGCCTCGATCACGCCCGGCTCCAGGCTCTGCACGTTGCCGGTCAGGATCTGGCCGTTGGCATCGGCGATCAGATAGAGATTGGCGCCGGGCTGGCGGGAGCGCTGCTCGACGACGCGGACCAGCACCGGCAGGCCGCCGCGCTGATAGGCGCGGGCCAGGCCGAGCACCTCGTCGTTGATCGTCTCCTGCGTCTGGGCGGTCAGCATACGCGCCGACAGCGAGGTCATGTACAAGACCAGCAACACCGCGCACAGCGCAAAAAGCAGAAGATAAAGCGCTGAAAGCCGCGCTGCCGTCGTCTTCATGATGGCCGGCACGGAAAGAGCCATGGGGTTCTAGCCGCTTTTCAGCATATAGCCGGCGCCGCGAACCGTGTGCAGGATCGGCTTGTCGAAGCCCTTCTCGATCTTGCCTCGCAGCCGCGAGATATGAACGTCGATGACGTTGGTCTGCGGATCGAAATGGTAGTCCCAGACATTCTCGAGCAACATGGTGCGCGTCACCACCTGGCCGGCATGGCGCATCAGATATTCGAGCAGGCGGAACTCGCGCGGCTGCAGCGTTATCTCGCGCCCGGCGCGCCGCACCGAGTGCGACAGCCGGTCGAGTTCGAGATCGCCGACCCGGTAGACGGTTTCGGCTTCCCTGGCGCTGGCGCGGCGGTTCAGCACCTCGACGCGGGCGAGCAGTTCGGAAAAGGCGTAGGGCTTGGTCAGATAGTCGTCGCCGCCGGCGCGCAGACCGGTGACCCGGTCGTCGACTTCGCCGAGCGCCGACAGGATCAGCACGGGCGTCGTATTGCCCCGGGACCTGAGCCCGGCAATGACGGACAAGCCGTCGCGGCGCGGCATCATGCGATCGACGACCATGACGTCATAGTCGCCGGAATCGGCGAGCGCGAAGCCGGTTTCGCCGTCGCCGGCGACATGGGCGGTATGGCCGGCCTCGGCGAACGCCTTCTGCAGATAGTCGGCTGCCTCGCGATCGTCTTCTATGACGAGAATCTTCATAGAACCGTTATACGCGATTTCGCTGGAAGATTGAGTGGCCGGCATATGCATCGTGGCCTTCTCCATGGCGTATCGCGAACAAAGTGATTCAGGGAAACGCGGTAAGTCTTTGTTTTAGCATGTCGTAGCCTAAAACCGCTTCACGCCTTGAGCGGCATGTTCGAGCGGCAGCGGGCGATGGGAAGCCCGCTGCCGCTGGGGCGGAACACGATGACTGACTAACGTATTCAGGCCCCGTGCTTTCCCGGGCGGCGGCTCGGGGGTGTTGAAAACCGCCGCACCGGAAAAGTCGAACCGGTCGTCAGCCCTTGGCGACAGGCAGCGCAACGAAGCGGTTGCTGTCGTCGCGGGTGATCTGCATCAGCACCGCCTTGCGGCCGGACTTCACCGCGTCGGCCATCGCCTTGTCGACGTCGCCGGTGCCGTTCACTTCCGTCGAATTGACGGAGGTGATGACGTCGCCGGGCTGGATGCCGCGATCGGCGGCATCGCTGTTGGGATCGACATCGGTCACCACAAGGCCCTTGCCATTGTCGGACTTGGTGACGGTCAGGCCGAGATCGGCGAGCGTGTCCGTCTTCGGCGCTGGGGCAGGCTGCTGGTCGGCCGAGGCCTGCTTGTCGCTCGACGGCAGCTTGCCGAGATCGACCTTGACTGCCTCGCTCTTGCCGTTGCGCCACACCGTGACATCGACCGGTTTGCCGGGCGGGTATGCGCCGATCAGACGGGCGAGTTCCTTCGGCGAAGCAACGTCCTTGCCGTCCACCTGGGTGATCACGTCACCGGCGGTGATGCCGGCCTTCTTGCCGGGACCGTTGTCCTGCGCGCTGGCAACGAGCGCGCCCTTGCCGGACCCAAGGCCAAGCGACTCGGCGATTTCGGGGGTGACCGGCTGGATCTCGACACCGAGCCAGCCGCGCTGCACGGTACCGTTCTTCATCAGATCCTGCACGACCTGCTTGGCAGTCGAAGCGGGAATGTCGAAGGCAATGCCGACGCTGCCGCCCGACGGCGAGAAGATCGCGGTGTTGATGCCGACGACCTGGCCGTTGAGGTTGAAGGTCGGGCCGCCCGAATTGCCGCGGTTCACCGAGGCGTCGATCTGGATGAAGTCGTCATAGGGACCGGCGCCGATATCGCGGCCGCGGGCCGAAACGATGCCTGCGGTAACCGTGCCGCCGAGGCCGAACGGATTGCCGACAGCCACCACCCAGTCGCCGACGCGAACCTTGGAATCATCGGCGAAGTCGACATAGGTGAACTTGTTGCCGTCATCGACCTTGAGCACGGCAAGATCAGTGCGCGGATCGGTGCCGATCAGCTTGGCGTCAAGCTCCTTGCCGTCATCGGTCACCACGGTGAAGGCGGTGCCCTCCTCGACGACATGGTTGTTGGTGACGAGATAGCCATCATCGGAGATGAAGAAGCCGGACCCTTGCGCCACCGGCCGCGGCTGGTCGTTGTTGCGGTCACGATGTCCAAAACGGCGCATTCCGTTCGGACCCTGATCGCCACCCTGATCGCCAAAACCGCGGAATTCGCGGAAGAACCGGCGCAGCTGCGGGTTGTCGGGAAGATTGCCTAGACCGTCCTCGTCGTCCATCTGGCCGGAACCGTCATCGGCCGTCGACTGGATCTTGGCCTTGACACGCACGCTGACGACCGCCGGCGAAACGCGCTCGACCACATCGGCGAAGCTCGGGACCTGCGGTGCCTCGACACGCACGGCGTCGGCCAGAACCGGGGCTGTCCCGGTGGCAACAGCACCGAAGCCGATCGCGCCGGCAATGGCCAGGGATGCGGCTGCGGCCAGCAGGCGTTTGCGGGTGCGAAGATATGAATTGGGGGCAATATTCATGGTTCTCGTATCCTCTTTTCAAGGGACGCCCCTTGATTGGCATCCTCGACAAAGGAAATAGAGAGCCGCACATTACCGCGCCGTTTCCGGTACATGAAACTTCCGTAATGTATTCACCGACAAAGGCGTACAAATCTCTTGGTCGTGCCCGTTCGATGCCCTATCAGTTCAGCACAAGGCTTTCACTGTGACAGCAAGCGCCACCATGACGATTCGGGTTTCGTCCGAAACCAAGCTGAAGCTTGAGCGGATCGCCGCTGTCACTCGGCGCAGTAAATCCTTCCTCGCGGCCGAGGCGGTTTCGGCCTATGTCGATCACGAGCTTGAGATCATCGAAGGTATCAAACACGGCATAGCCGACGCTGCAGCTGGCCGTGTCGTGCCTCACGACGAAGCCATAGCGGAAATCGACGCCATGATCGAAGCGGTGGAAGCCAAGCGCGCGGACAAGGCGTGAAGCGGTTCGTCGCCTGGTCGCGCGAAGCACTGGACGACGTTAAACAGCAAGTCGCCTTCGTCGCAGGAGAGAACCCGGCCGCCGCCAGACACGTCGCGCGACTGGCCGCCGGAGGAATGGCCGGATTAGCGGACTAGCTATCCAGCATCTTGTCCAGCGCCGCCTGTTCCTCGGCAGTTAACGCAGCGGTCGCCACAGAGCGGCGCGAGCGGGCGGCCAGCAGCATGAACGTCCCGCCAACGAGCAGCAGAAGAACTGGCGTCCCCCAGAGCAAGACATTGCGCAGATTGAAGCGTGGCTTCAGCAGCACGAACTCGCCGTAGCGCGAAACGACATAGTCCATCACCTGCTGGTCGGTATCGCCGGCGACCAGGCGCTGCCGCACAAGGATGCGCAGGTCGCGGGCGAGGTCGGCATCGGACTCGTCGATCGACTGGTTCTGGCAGACCATGCAGCGCAAGCCTTCCGACAAAGCGCGCGCCCGCGCCTCGAGTGCCGGGTCGGCGAGCACCTCGTCGGGCTTGACCGCCTGCGCGGCGCCGGCGAACAACAACGCCAGCAGCAGGACCAGCGAGGCCAGTGTGACCCTTCTCATTGCGGGCTCGCCGATGGCATGACGGTCGCAGGCTTGCGGCGCGACGGTGCGCCGACGCGCAGGCGGCGGTCGAGCAGCGACATCGCCGCCCCCGCCATCATCACCAGTCCGCCGCCCCAGATCAGCGTCACCAGCGGCTTCCACCACAGACGAACGACGACGGAGCCATCGCTGCCCTCGTCGCCAAGCGAAAGATAGAGCTGGCTGAAGCCGATCATCCTGATGCCGGATTCGGTCGTGGTCATCTGGCGCACCGGATATGAGCGCTTGGCCGAGGTGATCTCGTCGGTGACGCTGCCGTCGGCGCCAAGCAGGGCGAAGCGGCCGCGATCCTCACTGTAGTTAGGCCCCTGGGCCGGGTAGAGCCCCTCGAAGCGCAGCTTGTGGCCGGACAGTTCGACGGTCTCGCCGGCATGCATCGCCAAGATTTTTTCGGTGCCGAAGCAAAGCGTGCCGACAATGCCGAGCGTCGTCAGGCCGAGACCGAGATGCGCAAGCGCTGTGCCGAAGACCGAGCGCGGCAGGCCGGCGAAGCGCCTGAGCATGGCGGCGGGCGCGACGGTGCCGAAGCCGGATTTGACGGCGAGATCGGTGAGCGCGCCGCAGATCAGCCAGAAGGCAAGGCCGACACCGAGTGCCGCCAACACCGATGCGCCATCGATGAACAGGGCGGTCACCAGCACGGCGAGCAGCGCCGCCGCGAAAGCCGCCATCAGACGCTGGGCGACCGCGAAAATGTCGCCGCGCTTCCAGGCGAGCAGTGGCCCGAACGGCACGACGACCAACAGCGGCACCATCAGCGGGCCGAATGTCAGGTTGAAGAACGGCGCGCCGACCGAAATCTTGTCGGCAGAGAGGGCTTCGACGACGAGCGGGTAGAGGGTGCCGACCAGCACGGTGGCGGTGGCGGTGGTCAGGAACAGATTGTTCAGCACCAGCGCGCCTTCGCGCGAGATCGGGTGAAACAGGCCGCCGGCCGTCAGCCGGGAGGCGCGCAAGGCAAACAGCGCCAGCGAGCCGCCGATGAACAGCGTCAGGATGCAGAGGATGAACACGCCGCGCGTCGGATCGGTGGCGAAGGCGTGCACCGAGGTCAGCACGCCGGAGCGAACCAGGAAGGTGCCGAGCAGCGACAGCGAGAAGGTCAGGATCGCCAGAAGCAGCGTCCAGATCTTCAGCGCCGAGCGCTTTTCCATGACGATCGCCGAATGCAGCAGCGCCGTGCCCGCCAGCCACGGCATGAAGGATGCGTTCTCGACCGGGTCCCAGAACCAGAAGCCGCCCCAGCCGAGCTCGTAATAGGCCCAGTAGGAGCCCATGGCGATGCCGCCGGTCAGGAACATCCAGGCCACCAGCGTCCATGGCCGCACCCAGCGTGCCCAAGACGCATCGATGCGGCCCTCGATGAGGGCAGCGACCGAGAAGGAAAAGCAGATCGAGAAACCGACATAGCCGAGATAGAGCAGCGGCGGATGGATGGCGAGGCCGAGGTCCTGCAGGATCGGGTTGAGATCGCGGCCCTCGACAGGCGCCGGATTGAGCCTGACGAACGGGTTCGACGTCGTCAGGATGAACAGGAAGAAAGTGGCGCCGATCGCTCCTTGCACGGCAAGCACATTGGCCCGGAGCGTCGCCGGAAGATTGCCGCCGAAGACGGCGACGAGCGCGCCGAAGAAGGTCAGGATCAGCACCCAGAGCAGCATCGAACCTTCGTGATTGCCCCAGGTTCCGGTGATCTTGTAGATCAGCGGCTGTAGCGAATGCGAGTTCTCCCAGACGCTCTCAACCGAAAAATCGGAGCCTGCATAGGCGGTTGCCAGCGCCACGAAAGACAGCGCCGTCAAGGCAAAGCCGGTCAGCGCGGCCGGTGCGCCGACGGCCATCATCTTGTGGTTGCCGGTGCGCGCACCGAACAGCGGCACCATCGTCTGCACCAGGGCCAGCGCAAACGCCAGGACCAGGGCGAAATGTCCGGTTTCAACCATTGTCGCCGCGCTCGCTAGATCTTGCCGCAGGTTCTTGCCGCAAAACCGTGGAACACTTTTGCGGAACCTTCCTATTCACTCTTGCTCTCCTGCCATACGCCCTTGGCCTTGAGGCCGTCGGCCACTTCCTTGGGCATATAGGTCTCGTCATGCTTGGCCAGCACGCTATCGGCGACAAAGACCCCGTCAGGACCAAACGAGCCTTCGGTGATCACGCCCTGCCCTTCCCGGAAAAGGTCGGGAAGGATGCCCGTATAGGTAACCTTGACGTCCTTCTGGTTGTCGGTCACCGAAAAGGCGACGGTGGCGCCTTGGCTACGCTCGACGGTGCCTTTTTCGACGAGACCTCCGAGCCTGATGCGCTGGCCAGGCTGAAGGCTGGCGGTGGCCAGATCGGCCGGCATGTAGAAATAGGAGGCCTTCTGGCCAAGCGCATAGAAGGTCAGTCCGGTTGCAACACCGAGAAACGCCAGCCCCGCGGCGATCACCGACAGTCGTTTCTGCTTGCGCGTCATCGTCTACTCCGTCGCCGTCACGCCGAGCGAGGCGGCAAAGGCGGTGAATTTCCTGGCCTGGTCACTGTCCGCGCCGAAGACGGCGATACCGCGATTGAGCGCGTCACGCGCCTGGTCTGTCTTGCCCAGTACGGCATAGGAACGAACGAGCTGCATCCACCCTTCCTCGTCGCGCGGATTTTGCCGAAGCCTTTCGTCGAGGCCGGCAACCATGGTGCTGATCATGGCTTGCCGGTCCTGCGGCGACATCGAGGAAGCAGCATCGATATCCTCGGCGCTCGGCCCTTTCGCAGGCGTTTCCGAAGCGACGCTGCGGGCGGCGGATTCGGCCAGCGCCTGCTCGACGGCGCCGCGCCACGGCGAGCCCTGCGGCAAGGCGGCAAGCATCTCTTGCCAGGCCGCCGTGGCTTCAGCTGTGCGGCCTTCCTGTGCCATGCCCATGGCGAGATAGAACGAGGCCTTCGGATTGGCCGGATCGAGCTTCAACGCCGCCTCGAACGCCGCCTGCGCCTCGGCCGAGACAATGCCGCCGGCCGCATTGGCGATCGCCTCGCCAAGACCAGCCTGGCGGGCGGCGCTGTCGCCGTGGAGGCGGATGGCATTGCGATAGGCGGTCACCGCATCGGCGTATCGCTGCATGCGCAGATAGACCGGCGCCAGCACGTCCCAGCCGCGGCCATCGGATGGGTTGGCCGCCAGGTGCGCCTCGGCGCGGGCTATCAGCTCGTCGACCGAGCTGTCGGCGGGGTTCTTGGCCAGGCGTTCGCTGAGTGGCTGCGACGGCAGGTCGGGTGAGCCGAGCTGGCCATAAAGGCCCCAGCTGACCAGCGGAACAACCAGAACGGCAGCCGTCGCCACCAGCCTCGTCGATCGCGACGGCTGCGTCGCCGTGTCGCCAGCCTGGCCGGCATTGCTCAGGGGAAGGATACGGCGGGCGATTTCGGCGCGAGCCTCTTCGGCCTCCATTGGCTGGATCAGGCCACGCGCCATATCACGGTCAAGCTCGGCCAGCTGGTCGCGATAGACTTCAAGGTCGTGATCACCGGCAGCGGACGCGTTCTTCGAACCGCCGGTCAACGGCAGCAGCACCGCCAGGCTTGCGCCCAGCGTCAGGATTGCGGCTATGACCCAGAACAGCATGGCTCTTCCAATAGAACGAGACCCTTGCCCTGCCAACACAAGCGTGCTGCGACGCTTTGGCGGGACCGCTCCGATCGATAATGCATGTCGCGAAAAGTGTGCAGCGGTATTGCGATAACGACCATGCATCAAAACAAGAACCTAAAGCGCGTCGCACGAGGCCGGTCGAACGCGCCGCGCTTTAGTGCCGGACCGGAATCGGCGGATCGACGGCCGGACCAGCTACGTCAGCGGCGTCCAGCTGCCGTCGGCATTGCGGCAGGCGGTTCCGCGCGCGGTGGCGCCAGCGGTGCCGGTAAACACCGTATGGGTGTATTGCCGGCAGTCCTGCGATCCGACGCGATAGGGCTGGGCGGCAACCACTTCGCCGCGATGGGCCGAACTGTCGCTCTTCCAAGCCACTTTCTGGCCGCTCGCCGTGTATTCAAGCGCCTTGTATTCCGCCTCGAGCGCGCTGCGTTTCTCGGTCTCGCTCAGGCCGGCGCCGATAGAGCCGCCGACGAGGCCGCCGCCCATGGCGGAGATGATCGTCGTCGCCACCTTGGCGCCGCTGGGAGGCGTCGCGGCCGGCGTCACCGTAACGACCGAGCCCTTGCCGAGCGTCGTGCAGCCGGAGACGGCGAGCAGGGCGGAAACGAGCGCGACGCGAATCTTCATGCCAATACCGGCTTTCTTGGGCTGGACCGCCGCGCTGTCAGCAGGCTGACGCGGCCATAATGTCGATGTTTGTCGGAAATTTGGCCGCAGCCGGCCACCAGGAAAAGCAATCTGGAAAAGCATTACTGAAGGCTCCGCAATCGAACCATCGCCTTCAATCCACCCATGACGGATCGTTCCAGCGCCAGAACGCCTCCATACTCGTTGACAAGGTCGGCGACAATGGCAAGTCCGAGCCCGCTGCCCGGTTTTGTCTCGTCTAGACGCCGGCCGCGCTGCAACACCTCGCGCGCCTTGTCGTCGGGAATGCCGGGGCCGTCATCCTCGATGCTAATCTCGAACAGTCTGGCCGCACCTTCCTCGTCGGCAACGGGCTTGACGGAAACGGCGACCGCGCTCCTTGCCCATTTCATCGCATTGTCGAGCAGATTGCCCAGCAGCTCCTCCAGGTCCTCGCGTTCGCCGGCAAAGACGATGTCGGTGGCCGGCAGCGAGAGCGACAGCGCCGTGTGCGGGTTGAGCTTCTGCAGCACCCGCACCATGCGCTGGACCAGCGGCGCCACCGGCGTCCGGTAGACGACGCTGTCGCGCTGCGCGGCGACGCGGGCACGTTGCAGATAGTGATCCACTTGCTTCTGCATGGAAGCGGCCTGTTCGGCGATCAGCTGGCCTTTGGCGCCACCCAGCGCCCGCCCCTCGTTGAGCAGCACGGCAAGCGGCGTCTTCAGCGAGTGCGCCAGGTTGCCGACCTGCGTGCGCGACCGCTCGACGATGCGCCTGTTGTTCTCGATCAGTGCATTGGTCTCGTTGGCGAGCGGCTCGATCTCGGCCGGGAAACGGCCGTCTAGGCGTTGCGCGGTTCCTTCGCGCACCATGGCAAGCGCATTCCTGACCCGGCGCAACGGCTGCAGGCCGAGCAGGATGGCAATCGCATTGATGGCGATCATGCCGACGCCGAACAGCGACAGATAGGTCAAAAGGCGCCGCTGGAAGGTGGCGATTTCCTGCTCGAGCTCGGTCTGGTTGCCCATGACACGGAAGCGCGCGGCGCGGTTTTTCGCATCGAGGACGAACTCGCTCTCGAACACCTCCAGTTGTTCGCCTTCGATGCCGTCCGCTGAATAGCTGCGCTGGAAGCTGGCATTGAAGGGCACCTCGGCAACGCTTGGCGACGGGATCGCCTTGGTCATCGACGACGAATGAAGATCGCCGTGCACACCTTCCGAGGCGGGCTCGACCGACCAGTACCAGCCGGAATTCGGCTCCGAGAACCTCAAATCGCCAAGGTCGGGGGCGCCCGTCAACTGGCCGCTTTCGGAAACGCCGACCGAGCCGATCAGGTTGAACAGATGCGCCGAAAGCAGGCTGTCGAAACCGCGCTCGCTAGCCTGGCGATAAAGCGTGGTGATCAAGGTGAAGATGACGACCAGAGTGAGGATCGCCCAGACCGTGGAAAAGGCGATGACGCGAAACGCCACCGAACGCGGCCATGACCGCAGCGACGGCGTGTTCGAGACGGCGGGTTTTGTAGGCAGCGGTTCCGCGTTACGCCTCCGGCTTACGCATGCGGTAGCCCATGCCGCGAACAGTTTCGATCATGTCGATGCCCATCTTCTTGCGAAGCCGTCCGACAAAGACCTCGATCGTGTTGGAATCGCGGTCGAAGTCCTGGTCGTAGAGATGCTCGACCAGTTCGGTCCGGGAAACGACCTCGCCCATATGGTGCATCAAATAGGCAAGCAGGCGGAATTCGTGCGAGGTCAGCTTCAGCGGCACGCCGTCAACGTCGGCCTTGGAGGCCTTGGTGTCGAGACGCAGCGGCCCGCAGGTCAGCTCGGACGAGGCATGCCCGGCAGCACGCCGGATCAGGGCGCGCACCCTGGCCAGGATTTCCTCGATGTGGAAAGGTTTGGTGACGTAGTCGTCGGCGCCGGCGTCGATGCCGGCAACCTTGTCGCTCCAGCGGTCGCGTGCCGTCAGGATCAGCACCGGCATCTTGCGGCCGCCGCGCCGCCAGCGCTCGACCACGCTGATGCCGTCCATCTGCGGCAGGCCGATATCGAGCACCACGGCATCGTAGGGCTCGGTGTCGCCGAGAAAGTGCCCTTCCTCGCCGTCGAATGCGCGGTCGACGACATAGCCGGCATCGACCAGCGCGTCGCCAATCTGCCGGTTGAGATCCTTGTCATCTTCGACGACGAGTACGCGCATGCGGAAGGCCTGTTGAAGCTGTTCAGATATAGGCCGATTCCGGCAGACTGGGAAACGGCACGGTTCAGTTCAGCGGAACGACGATCTCCGAGCGACGGGGACGCTGCCCATCCTTGCCCGGAACGAGCACGACGATGACGCAGACCGGCTGGCCGCCGCGTGTCGACTGCGAGGCCTTGGCCAAGGTGCCGCCATTCTGCTCCGCCACCTGCTGGCCGATCGCGTAGCAGTCGGACGCGGCGAGGACGACTGGCTGAGTCCACTCGGGCGCGACAGCGGGGATCGCCATCGCTTGCGACGCAAGCAGGCCGGCGGCTGAGAGCGCCAGTGCCATGGTCCGGAAGTGGAAGCGAAGGGTTTTCATGGCCAGCGTTCTAACGCGCCGGTGCTGAACGTGATATGAACGGTGAACGCCCGAATGCATGCCCGCCACACCCCTGAAGCGCGAGATTACCGGATTGCCATTTCGCCGCCCGGCCCCGCGAAATCGCCAATGTTTAACCTAGCCCTCCAATCCTTCGCCGACAACCGGCATCATCTGGCGGGCAGGACCATTTGGGAGGACGAAGCATCCGGCCCAAGGCAACCGATGGCAGTTCAGGCGAACCGAACCTGAAACAAAAAACCCGCCTCTGCGGCGGGTCGCTGGCGCCATCAGCACCATAGTTGAATTAATAGCATAGCTGCCGGCACAAAGCAAGAACAAAATTGCCCGATTTGCGAAAAGGTGCCCGGTGGTCAGCCCTCGTCCTTGATCACGGCGCGGAAGCGCAGCAGCCCGTGATGGGCCGAAAGGTCCTCGTCGTAGCGGGCTTCAGCGAATTCGAGCTTGAGGTGGGCGCGGCGATGTCCGCCAAGCGAGAGTGCCGTATCGCGCAGGCGGGTGCTGACCAGGTCCATGATGTCATTGGTTTCCTTGCTGGCCTCTGATTTCGACCAGACATGCAACGTCAGCAACTGTTCTGTGTCGTTCTCCATCCCCGTTGCCCAATCGTAGACGCTGGTGCGGCCGAAGGTCATGTGGGGGAACGCAACATTTTCCGGCGCATGGTCGAACAGTCTTGCATCGCCCAGTGCCGCCGACAGGTCGGGATCGCCGTTCACTGCCTCGAATATGGCCCTCTGCAATTCGACGGCCGGCGCGGTCATCGTCTTTCCCTTCGCCCGTCGCGTCGACCTCCCGGCTGCGTAGCTGCGTTGCATGAAGGCATCCCGGCAAAGCTCGAATCAGCGCGTCTCATGCGGATTATGAACCTTCATGCTCTCAGGAATAAGCCCTACTCCTGCAACCCGCGATCCCGCGGCCTTTCGCGCCACGGACGCCCTTGAGAGTGACGCGAATTCATTTGGCATGCAGGGAGTTCGAAGAACGATGCTATGAAGATGTCTGGTTTCCAAACATTCGAGGTCGTTTTCGTACGCGAGCCACCGCTGCTGCCTGTTTTCGGAAAGCTTGGGTTCAGGGCGCCGACGGTCGCGATTGCGGCGCCGACCATGTCGATGACCATCGAAAATTTGGTCAACCGCACGCGGGAGGTGTTCTCGGCGCACGGTAGCCTGGCCCTGAAGCTGTCCGTCGTTTTGTGGACGGTGCTTGTCCTGGCGGCAGTATTCTTCGTCGCCCAAGCCTGACCGAGCGACACTCATCGATCGGGCGGAAACTAAAGGACGCCAAGATGGCAAACCGCTACGCGCTGCGTATGGAACGTTCTCACTGCTGGACCGTCACCGGCCAGCCGGTCGAGCTCAAGCAGCAACCCATGGTCGGCATAAACACGCGCGATGCGGGCGGTCGATCGGCTGAACAGTCGTGACATCGCGGCGGGCGAAGGCGGACCGGAAGCGCCGAGAAAGCGTCTTGTGGACGGATCGCGACGGATCTAGCGAAAATCGGCCGCAGTCAGCACATATATGCTCCTGCGGGTGCGGGCATAGGCATTCCTGGCAACATCGTGGATCGAGTTGGAAGCCGTGTCGAATGCCGCCAGGTAGGTAGCTTCCGAGGCCGCCGTTCCCGGCTGCATCTTGGAGATGGCATCGGTTGCGACCGAGAAGGAAATCTGGAACATGCCGTCATGGCCGACGAAGCGGATGCGTTTGCTTGCCTCGTCGTAGCTGCGGCTGGGATTGGGAAATGTCAGGCTCATGATTTGGCCTCCGTCGATGCGGATACGGCATGCTTGACTGTCCGCGCCGCCCGCTTCTTCTTTGGGGCGACCGGATTCAGAGCTGCCGCCGCGCGATCCGCCTCTTCCTTGGCCAGTCGCAATTCCCTCAGCTTCGCCGTCTTGATCATCCTGGCCTTCGCCTCCGAGAGATATTCGGCAGTTGCTTTGTTCCGCTCCGCTGTTTTCTTTTGATTTTCCATGAAGCGAGCCTGAGCTTTTTCCATGATGTTCTGATTGCCTTCGGCCATCGGTAAAATCTCCCTTGCAGCGAAAGTCGTGAATGTGAGCTTCACCGTAAAATAGGTGTTCAAGGACAGAAATTCAATTTCATTAATATTCGGCAAGGCCCCGAACACCGGGGGATGGCCAAGCAAAATAATACATTCAATATTTGACATGCCCTATGAATATTTTTTGGCACTCCTATCAATCGAGTGCCAGAGCGCCTATAGAGAGGGGCGGCCGCCTAAGCCGGCCCCAGAAAGAGTCCCCATGAAATTCCGGCCACTCCACGATCGCGTCGTCATTCGGCGCGCCGAAAGCGACACCAAATCCAAGGGCGGCATCATCATCCCCGACAATGCCAAGGAGAAACCGCAGGAAGGCGAAGTGATCGCCGTCGGGCCGGGTGCGCGGGACGAAAGCGGCGTGCTGATGGCGCTCGACGTCAAGGCCGGCGACCTCATCCTGTTCGGCAAATGGTCCGGCACCGAGGTCAAGATAGACGGCGAGGACCTTCTGATCATGAAGGAGGCCGACATCATGGGCATCATCGACAAGAGCGAGATGGGCATCATCGACAAGAGCGAGATGGGCATCATTGCCAAGAGCGTGGCTGCCAAGAAGGCCGCCTGATTGGAATGCCGCGCGCCCAACCGGGCGCGCAAAGGATGCTCCAAGCTTTGATTCAGGCGCGCTGCAAGCGTCTTGCCACGACCAACCGAACTGGAAAAAATCATGTCTGCCAAGGAAATCAAATTCTCCACCGACGCGCGTGACCGCATGCTGCGCGGTGTCGAAATCCTCAACAACGCCGTCAAGGTGACGCTCGGCCCCAAAGGCCGCAACGTCATCATCGACAAGGCCTATGGCGCGCCGCGCATCACCAAGGACGGGGTGACGGTGGCCAAGGAAATCGAACTTTCCGACAAGTTCGAGAACATGGGCGCACAGATGGTGCGCGAAGTGGCCTCGAAGACCAACGACCTCGCCGGCGACGGCACCACCACCGCCACAGTGCTTGCCGCTTCCATCCTGCGCGAGGGCGCCAAATTCGTCGCCGCCGGCATGAACCCGATGGACCTCAAGCGCGGCATCGACCTTGCCGTCAGCGCCGTCGTCAAGGAAATCCAGGCCCGAGCCAAGAAGGTCAAGTCCTCAGGCGAGATCGCGCAGGTCGGCACCATTGCCGCCAATGGCGACACCAGCGTCGGTGCCATGATCGCCAAGGCGATGGACAAGGTCGGCAATGACGGCGTCATCACCGTTGAGGAGGCCAAGACCGCCGAAACCGAACTCGACGTCGTCGAAGGCATGCAGTTCGATCGCGGCTATCTCTCGCCTTATTTCGTCACCAATGCCGAAAAAATGCGCGCCGAGCTGGAAGACCCCTACGTGCTCATCCACGAAAAGAAGCTCGGCAATCTGCAGGCGCTGCTGCCCATCCTCGAAGCCGTGGTGCAAAGCGGCAGGCCGCTGTTGATCATCTCCGAGGACGTCGAGGGCGAAGCGCTGGCGACGCTGGTCGTCAACAAGCTGCGCGGCGGCCTCAAGGTCGCGGCCGTCAAGGCACCTGGCTTCGGTGACCGCCGCAAGGCGATGCTGGAAGACATCGCCGTGCTTACCGCCGGACAGATGATTTCCGAGGATCTCGGCATCAAGCTGGAGAACATCACCATAGACATGCTCGGCCGCGCCAAGCGCGTGCTGATCGAGAAGGACACCACCACGATCATCGACGGCGCCGGCGAGAAGACCACGATTCAGGCGCGCGTCCAGCAGATCAAGGGGCAAATCGAGGAAACCACTTCCGACTATGACAAGGAGAAGCTGCAGGAACGTCTCGCCAAGCTGGCGGGCGGCGTTGCCGTCATCCGCGTCGGCGGCGCCACCGAATCCGAGGTCAAGGAAAAGAAGGACCGCATCGACGATGCGCTGAACGCCACGCGCGCCGCCGTCGAAGAAGGCATCGTTCCCGGCGGCGGCGTCGCGTTGCTGCGCGCCAGGGCTGTGCTGAACGGGCTGACCGGAGCCAATGCCGATATGACGGCGGGCATTTCGATCGTGTCGAGAGCGCTCGAAGCGCCAATCCGGCAGATCGCCGAGAATTCCGGCGTCGAAGGTTCGATCGTCGTCGGCAAGCTCGCCGATAGCAAGGACCACAACCAGGGCTTCGATGCCCAGAACGAAGTCTATGTCGACATGATCAAGGCCGGCATCGTCGACCCCGCTAAGGTGGTGCGGACGGCGCTGCAGGACGCGGGCTCCATTGCGGCGCTCCTGATCACTGCTGAAGCCATGATCACCGACGTTTCAGCCAAGGAAGCCGCTGCTTCGACCGGCGGCATGGGCTATTGACCAGCTGCCGGAAACAAGCCTGAAAGACAGCCGCCGGGGTATCTTCCCCGGCGTGCCCCTCGGCAAGGAGATCGATCCATGATCGCATTCGTCCCGAAGCCAAATGCGGCGGCGAAGACCAAAGTGGCCGAGGAAAGCCGCTTCGATCGCATTCGCAGGCTTGCCGACAAGCACAGGAAAGCCGACGCCGGCACAATAGGCCGCGACCCGAAAAAGATCGCGGACAAGCGTCCCATGTGATCCGCGAGATCAGCGTCAGATCATGAGACCGGCGGCTAAAAGTCTACAGGCATCCGTTTCCAGCGCCGACGGTTGTCAAGTCAACGGCTTGTTACCTCGGCATCCCGCAAACTCGACCTGACGCTGCGGACGAGGACGAGCATGGTTTCCACCGCCTCTTCGTCAGAGAGGCCGTGGTTCTCGACAAGCGACAGCCAGGTCGTGAAGTCCAGCGCATGTCCTATCGCGGCAACGAGCAACCTTGCAGTTCCGCCATCCGGGTCGAGGTAGCCTTGTGAAAGGATCGCGACGCCTTTTGCGAGAACCTCTCGCCGGCGGGCCAGCGCGGCAGCGACAACCGGCATTTCGGCATCGCGATACAAATTGGCTAGGAGCTGCCGCTTGCGCCTGTAGTAGCTGTACAGTTGGAAAAGCGCCGTCCGGAGCCGGACTTCCGGTTCGACGATCGATCGCCAGGCTTCAGGGTTGGGGGGCGGGTCCTGGCCGAACGAATATGCCGAGCAAGCATTGAAGACCGCTTCCTCGTCGGGAAAATGGCGGTAGACGGTTAGCCGTTGCACCCCCGCTTTCTCGGCGATGGCGCTCACCGTCGTTCGCGATGGACCCACCGAACTGTGCAGATCGAATGCTGCGCGGGTGAGCGCAAGATGGGTCTCGGCCTGCTTGATCGCGCGTCGCTGCAGCCGGTATGAGCGACGCTGGCCTTCTTTCAGTGAACTCATATGATCACCGATATTGACTTGGGTGTGAATGGCTCGTAGAAATGGGTGATCGGCAGCGTACACCCATTTTCAGGAGGATGATATGGAACGCGCAGTGCCTGATCCAAGCCTCCAACGTGCGACGGCTTACTCGCCTCACAGCCATTCATCGGACCCCATCACAATTCTGCCTGGAGCTGGTGACCGCTTTGACTTGGGCGGTTTCGGCATCCACTGGAAGATAGACGGATTCCACACCGGGGAGCGCTTCTCCATCGTGCACCATCCGCTCGCCCCTCGTGCGCTGGCCGCGCCCTTGCACCGGCATCACCGTGAAGACGAATATTCATATGTGCTGAGCGGCAGTTTGGGCGCGTTGCTTGGAGAGAACGTTGTTACCGCCGGGCCGGGCACATGGCTGTTCAAGCCGCGAGGCGAATGGCATACGTTCTGGAACGCGGGCGACACGCAGTGCGAAATCATCGAGGTGATTTCGCCCGCTGGCTTCGAGAACTATTTCCGCGAACTGGCCGTCATCTGGCCAGACAGAACAAAGTCGGGCGAACTTTTGCGGAAGTACGAACTGGATATGGACTTCGATAGTGTTCCAGGCCTCTGCACCCGATTTGGACTGACATCCGCACGCACCGCCGCTGCAACGGTCGCACGGCAGAAATAGATACACGCCTGATCGCCTTGCGAGTGCATGCCGTTCGCGACGGCAGGCCGCTGCAGCAGACCCGCGAAGGTTTGACTGATTCCGCTGAAAATCACTGGGTGTGCGGGCGGCGGTACCAGGCCATTATCGCGTCTCGCCGCTGATCAGCCCGGCACGGTTCTTGACGACCGTCGCAACGAAGCGGATGACGGCGCGCACCGGCGCCTCTCGCGCAGGGCCGTCAGCATCTCACTGACGCCGCACGGGAGCCGTCTTCCCTTCGACAAACCTCCCGCTCATCTTCATCGCCCTCATCTTCATCGCCCTTGTAGGCAGCGCCAAAATGGACGAATAGTCATAGCGGCGCGCCGCCGTGAAATTGCCGGCATGCGGTTTCTCAGTTGGCGGCATCGCCGCAGCCGGATCCTGGAATGGCCAGTCCTTTGGAACCACGCAAGAGAAGAGGTCCAATCGCCGCAAGGCTGCTGGCGGTGGATGCGTGGATCGATTCCTCGGCCTACGAAGTCGGCTTCAGGGCGCGCCAGTTCTGGGAGGCGGCGACCATCTTCTCGCGGCGTTTCCGCGTCGGCGGCTGGCGCCGCGGCCTGATCGAACTGTTGAGTGAAGGCTTTACGCTCGGTGCCGGCGGCATCGTCGTGCTTTTGGCGCTGGCCTTGCCGGCCTTCCAGATAACCGCCGGCGACTGGCGCACGCAAGGCGACTTCGCCGTCACCTTCCTCGACCGCTACGGCAACGAGATCGGCCAGCGCGGCATTATCCAACGCGATTCGGTGCCGGTCGACGAGATGCCCGACCATGTCATCAAGGCGGTGCTGGCCACCGAGGACCGCCGTTTCTTCGACCATTACGGCATCGATGTGCTCGGCCTGTCGCGCGCCATATTCGAGAATGTGCGGGCAAATTCCGTCGTCCAGGGTGGATCGAGCATCACCCAGCAGCTGGCCAAGAACCTGTTCCTGACAAATGAACGGACGTTCGAGCGCAAGATCAAGGAAGCCTTCCTGTCGCTGTGGCTCGAAGCCAATCTGTCGAAGAAGGAAATCCTGCAGCTTTACCTCGACCGCGCCTATATGGGCGGCGGCACATTCGGCATCGAGGCCGCAGCCGATTTCTATTTCGGCAAGAGCGTCAAGGACCTGAACCTCGCCGAGGCAGCGATGCTGGCCGGCCTGTTCAAGGCGCCGACCAAATACGCGCCGCACATAAACCTGCCCGCTGCCCGGGCGCGCGCCAACGTGGTGCTGTCCAACCTGGTCGATTCCGGCTTCATGACCGAAGGCCAGGTGCTGCAGGCAAGGCTGCACCCGGCCGAAATCGTCGACCGCGGCGAGCAGAAGAGCCCCGACTATTACCTCGACTGGGCTTTCGACGAGGTCAAGAAGATCGCCGCCAAAGGCGGCCCGCACTCGCTTGTCGCCCACACCACCTTCGACGCCAACATCCAGAAGGCGGCCGAAGAATCGATGGAGTTCCACCTCCGCCAGTTCGGCAAGGAATACAACGTTACCGAGGGCGCCATCGTCGTCATCGAGACCAATGGCGCGGTCAGGGCGATCGTCGGCGGCCGCGACTACGGCGCCAGCCAGTTCAACCGCGCCACCAAGGCACTTCGCCAGACCGGCTCCTCGTTCAAGCCCTATGTCTATGCGACGGCGATGGAGCATGGCTTCACGCCGGATTCGGTGGTTTCCGGCGGACCCATCTCCTGGGGCAGCTGGTCGCCCCACAATTACAATGGCGGGTCGGCCGGCAACGTCACGCTGATCACGGCGATGGCCAAATCGATCAACACGGTGCCGGTGCGGCTGGCCAAGGATTATCTCGGCATCAAGCCGATCAAGGCGATGGCCGAGGCGATGGGCGTCGAGTCGCCGCTGGAATCGCACAAGACCATGGTGCTCGGCACGTCGGGCATGACCGTGATGGACCAGGCGACGGGCTACAGCGTGTTCGCCCAGAACGGCTTTGCCGGAACCCGGCACGGCGTCAGCCAACTCTTCACTCGTACCGGCGAGGTCGTCTACGACTTCGCCAAGGATGCGCCGCCGCCGCATCGGGTGCTGTCGGAGCAGGCGCTCAAATACATGAACACCATGCTGGCGGCGGTGCCGGTGATCGGCACTGCCCGGCGCGCCGCCCTTCCAAACATCGTCGTCGCCGGCAAGACCGGCACGACCCAGTCCTACCGCGATGCCTGGTTTGTCGGCTTTACCGGCAACTACACGGCCGCCGTCTGGCTCGGCAATGATGACTTCACCGCGACCAACAAGATGACCGGCGGCACGCTGCCGGCCATGGTGTGGCAGCGCCTGATGCTCTATGCGCACCAGAATATCGACCTCAGACCGATCCCCGGCCTCGATCACCCCTTCGTCGATGCCGAAATTGCCGCCAAGGCCGAGGAAGCGGAAAAGAAGAACGCCGAACAGGCAGCTGCCGACGCCGCCGCCGAGCGTCCGCCGGTGCTGTCCAGCCGGACCACCCAGACCCTGAAGGAACTGAGCAAGCTGTTCCAGGCGGCACCCGTGCTCGACGCGCCCGCTGCACCGGAGACCCTCTCGGCGCTGTGACGGCCAATTCCACGCGGCCGCTTGCCACAAGGCCCTGCGCCGCGATATCCCCGAGCGGCAATCTTTCAGTCCCGGCCTTCGGTTTCCTGCCTCCTCATGCTCAAGAACGCCTTCCTGACACTGCTTTCGCTTGCCATCGCCGTCGTCGGCGGTGGCGGCAGCGTCTGGTATGCACTGAAGCTGCAGGACGGCGTCGGCGCCATCAGGATCGGCCAATGGACCGCCTTCCCGGATATCGGCACGCCGACGGCAGATCCCTATTCGAAGGCCCGCGTGGCTCGCGAAGGCGTGCTAGCGCTCGGACAGGCGGAAGGACTGTCCTTCATAGCCGAGCGCGATTCCGGCGGCGAACAGCTCAAGCGGCAATGCGCCTACAAGATTGCGGGCGGCTTTCCCACCGCTCGGTTCTGGACGCTTTATGCCGCCGACCAGTCGCTTGGCGTGGTCGAGACCGGCAAGCCGAGGCCGGCTGCGCTGCAGTCCTATCAAGTGCTGCGCCAGGCCGACAATTCGGTAGTCATTTCCGTCGGCAGCCGCCCTGCGCCCGGCAACTGGCTGCTGACCAGCGGCGCCGGCAAGATGTACCTGGTGCTTACGTTCTACGACACGCCGATCGCCAGCAGCACCGGTCTCTCGGACGTCACGCTGCCGCAGATCCAGAAGGTCGGCTGCAATGCGTAGCCTGCTGCATGCCGTGCTGCTCGGCCTGCTCGGCGCCGGCATCGTGCACATCATCGTGCTGCTGCTCGTCCCCGAGTTTTCCGAACGCGACGCCTGGTCGCGATTGGCCATGGCTTCGGATCTCTACAAGATGACCAGGCTCGACGCGGAAGCCGGCGGCGCGCCGGTGGTGAAATCGGTCGATCCGCTGTTTTATGCGGCGGCATGCCGCTTCGACCTTGCCGAAGGGATGGTACGGGTCAAGGCGCCGGGAAAGGTGCCGTTCTGGTCGATATCGGTCTATGACCGCGGCGGCCACAACATCTACTCGTTCAACGACCACAGCGCGACCGCAGGCCTGCTCGACACCGTTGTGCTGACGCCCGCCCAGATGATCGAGGTCCGCAAGGATCTTCCCGAGGAATTGCAAGGGGCCATCTTCGTCGAGGCGCCGATAGAGGAAGGCGTCTTCGTCATCCGTTCGTTCGTGCCCGACGACAGCTGGAAGCCGATCGTCTCGCGGTTTCTCGAACAGAGTTCCTGCGAACTGCAGGATTTTTAAGCCGGTTCCGATGCTCAGTGATGAGGTACCGGCAATGTCCCCGAAGGTCCAGGCTTGTCGGGGCCGGCCGGCCGCGTTTCGCCCGTCAGCGGCCGCTGCTCGTAGCGCACCCCGGGAAAGATGATCACTGCCGCCGGCGCGGTTTGTTGTGCTCGATTGGTTGCCGCCGTTCGCGGCACGAAAGACAGTACCATGCCCATGGTTCGCGTATTCCTCTCGGTTGCCCCGGAGCACAACGCAACGCCTCCATAGTCGATTAAGAAGGC
This sequence comes from Mesorhizobium sp. M1329, assembly GCF_040318035.1. Lineage (NCBI taxonomy): Bacteria > Pseudomonadati > Pseudomonadota > Alphaproteobacteria > Hyphomicrobiales > Phyllobacteriaceae > Mesorhizobium > Mesorhizobium sp. M1329. Next base: position 158,884 of record NZ_JAMYLN010000001.1, read on the forward strand.
AGTAGGTTAACGGAGCGCTAACGGATCGCCGCTAAATTGATCTTTGTTCTTGGGAAACGCGAAACCGGTACAGCCCGGCAGAGCGCCGTCCAGATCGTGTCGAGTGTCGGGCGTATCCTTCGTGTCAGCTTCGGATTTCAGGCAAATCGCAGCAGGAGCTGAATCGGGAAAGGCCGAAAGGCTGTTTCGCGCCGCCGTGTCGGCATTCTGTTCGCTCACCCGCCCTTCGCGCCGCGAGATCGCGCAGCTCGAAGATCTGACGCTGCCGCTGTTCGATAATGTCTCGGTCGAATCGCGCCGCTACGTCGCGGCAGCCCTTTCCGAATGCGAATATGCACCCGCCGCGCTGGTGCGGCGGCTTTGCCAGGAGCGGGTCGACATCGCCGCTCCGCTGCTCATCCGCTCGCGTGCCCTCAGCGACGTCGACCTCATCGCGCTGATCGGGCGTCACGGCCTGCCGCATGCCCGTGCTATTGCCCGCCGCAAGGATCTCAATCAAACGATCGCGGATCTCATCAAAGTGCTCGAAAGGCCGACGCTGGTACGGTCGCAGCAGCCCGAGGCGACTGCCAACGCCGCGTCTGAAAACGCCGAAGTGGTTGCGGCCGATGCCAACAGGCAGGAGGCTTCCGATGCCGCCGCCGAAACTGTCCGCCACAGGCTGCGATCCATGATGCGCGCCGAGAGCGGCACCGCCATCGGTCCGTTCGTCGAGCCACAAACCTATGTCAAGCTGCGCGAGACCGCGCTGACCGGTAATGCGGCATTCTTCCAGACAGCGCTCGCCGATGCGCTCGAAGTCGATTTTTTAACGGCGCGGACGCTCACCGCGAGCCACAATTACGCACCGCTGCTGGCCGCCTTGCGCGCGCTCGACCTCAGCGAAGACAAGGCGTTCCTGATCACGGCCGCCATTTATCCGACCGCGTTTCCGCACCCGCAGGCGATCCGCATCTTCCTCGACCGCTACCGCCTGCTGCACCGCGAAGCGGCGTTGGACAGGCTCCGCGGCTGGAAGGCCGACACCGTGTCGAAAATCGTTCGCAAGCCCGGGCGCGTCGCCGCAAACGCCGACCTGCACAAGCTGAACGGCGCCGATATGACCGCCACCCCAAAGGCGCGTCGCGTCTGAACGGCTTGCCGTTAAGACGCCTTGACCGAGATAAGCTCCTCGACGGGAATGGCGCCCGCCTCGATTTCGACCACCCAGATATCCGGATCGAATCTCTTCTCGCGCTCCAGCCTCGCGTCAAAGATGGCGGCATCGTCGCCTTCGCCAAGCAGGCTGAAAAAACGGTCGTCCGGCCTGGCCGAATCGTAGCTCGTCTGCGGCGCCGGCCCGAACAGCGCCATCTCCCCCAGCCTGCCCCGCGCCAGCACGAAAACCGCACCGGCTTCCGTCGCGCCGCGCTTGACCACGGCGGCAAAGCCGCCGGCGCTGAAAACCCGGCGTAACAGCGCCGACACCCACAGATCGGTGGTTACCCGCATAAAAAATTCCTGGACATGCGGCGGTCCTTACAGCATCGGCCGGAAGACCGTAAACGGTCTTTGCCGAGCCGACCGCCAAGCGGCCGTCACGACCCTCAGTTGGTCAGGCCGATCTCGCGCATCTTGACGTAGACGATCTCGTCGGGCTCGCCGGTCTCGGGCAGGCCGAACAGCGCCTGGAATTCCTTGATCGCGGCCTTGGTGCGCGCGCCGACGACACCATCCAATTGCATGTCGTCATTGCCGAACGCTTTCAGTCCGGCCTGGATCTTGACGATGCGCGGATCAGGCGTTTGCGCTGCCGCATTTGCCGGTGCGGACACCGGAATGGCGGCCGGAGCAGCGGCCGTTTCGACCGGCCGCGGCACGGGATGCGGAACCACGGCCGCGGTCTTTGGCGTGGCGCCCAGTTGATCCAGCAGGACGCCGTCGATCTCCCCGGAGGCATTCAATCCGACCTTCTGCTGATAGGCTTGGATGGCCTTGCGCGTATTCGGTCCGGGAATACCGTCGACGGTGCCGGAATAGAAATCGAGATCCTTCAATATGCCCTGGACCTGTTCGACGACCGGGTCGCTCTTGATCGGCGCAGCGGCCGGACGCACGATGTTGATGGTGGTTTCGGGCTCGTCGCTCTCCGCCCGCGGAAAGCGTTCGATGCTTCTGGTGGCGAAAAACGCGCCGGCATGCGGAAAGGGCTGGTACCAAAGGGCGTTCGCCGAGACGTAGAACAGCGTCACCAGGAATGCCGTGGAGCAGCCGACCACAACCGGATTGCGCGAGATCAGGCTGCCCAGGGCCATCGCTCCGTGTTCGAAGGCATTGCCGCGGCGTTTGACCGCCTTAGGCTGTTTTGCGGAGCGACCCATTGCTCTCCCCTTTGCCACCGTCCGCTCTGGCTTTGGCTGCGGACATCGGCACCACGCCGGTCTTCTCCGTCGAGCGGCCCGTCGGGCCGCTCACGGGAAGGCTGATCGTCACCGTGGTGCCCTCGCCCGGCATGCTTTCGATCGACATGGTGCCTTCGTGCAGCGCCACCAGCCCCTTCACCAGCGAAAGCCCGAGCCCGGTGCCTTCGAAACGGCGCGTATAGTCGTTCTGGATCTGCATGAACGGCTTGCCGAGATTGGCGAAATCTTCCTCGGCAATGCCGATGCCGGTGTCCCGGACCCAGAAATGCAGCCGCGAGCCGATGCGCTTGGCGCCGATGACGACATTGCCGCCTTCGGGCGTGAACTTGATCGCGTTAGAGACAAGATTGATCAGGATCTGCTGCACGGCGCGACGGTCGGCATTTATTTCGCCCGCGTCCGGCGCGATCTGGGCCTGCAGATCGATGGCCTTTGCCTCGGCTTGCAGGCACATCATCGACTGGCACATCTCGACCGCTTCGCGGAAGCGGAACGGTTCCGGTTCGGTCGCGTAGGCGCCCGATTCGATCCGCGACACGTCGAGTATTGAGGTGACGACGGCAAGCAGGTGCTGGCCCGAATCCCTGACCAGCCCGACATATTCCTTCTGGCGCGGATCCTTGAAGCTGCCGAACATCTCGTGCAGCAGCATGTCGGAAAAGCCGATGATCGCATTGAGCGGGGTGCGCAACTCATGGCTGACGACGGCAAGGAAACGTCCTTTTGCCACCTCGGCGGAGGCAGCCGCCTCATTGGCGGCGGCAAGCTCCTGGCGCAGTCCGGCCAGTTCATCGTTCTCGCGCAGAAGAAGCGTAAAGACAGTCCCCTGCGCCGGCGCGCGCATCATCTCGAGCGAGAACGGCCGGTAATTGTCGGCCGTCACGCCGCTGCTCTGCGGCAGCCGGACGCGAAGGTCGAGCCGGCGCGACAGGGCGCCATCGCGCATATCGGCCAGCGCACTGAGATACGGGACGCGGTCGGACAGATGGATGCGATCGAAAAGTCCGGTGCCGAAAAGCAACTCCGGTGGCAGCCTCAGCATCGTGCGTGCCTTGGCCGACACGTCCAGAACCTCGCCATGCGCCGCGATTCGCAGCACGACGGCGTCGATGAGGTCTTCGAGCCGGTCGCTGCCGGCCGGATCGAGCTGTGCGCTGGCGGCGCCACGAAGCGGAGCGATACGCGGAATGAGCGTGAGTGCCCAGGCCAGTGGTACCAGCCAGTGCCATGCGGCGATTTCGGTCTGGTCGAGCGGCAAGACGGAACCGGCTAAAGGCTGCAGCAAGACTGCGACAAGGGCAGATATGGCGCCCCAGGTCACGGCACGGCGCGACTGGCCGATCCACCAGGCTTCAAACGGCAGCGCCACGGCGAGCAAGGCAACTGGCGAGGCGACACCACCGGCGGCAGCGATAAGTGCACCGAGCGCAACGCTGCCGACGACCAAGGCGAGTTGGCCGGCCAGGGTCATCTTGCCCGATGCAGCCACCAGCAGGGCGGCGAACCAGCAAAGGCCGAACGCCGCAAAGATCGCAGCCACAGTCACGGCCGCACCCATGCCCGACGTGACCAGCGTCACCGCTGCACCCGCGCTGAAGAAAGGGGTCGCCAGCATGACGCCAATGAACCGGCTGTGGCGGCGACGATCGCTCTGGCCGAGGACGGACGGATGAACCATCCGTTCGCAACCGGCGGCTATCGCGCCCGGCAACTCGGCGTATCTGGCCTTGATCGCACTCAACTCAACGCACCCGGTCGTGAACGGCCCTGCTTTGCAGGCGGCTTTTGTCGATCCGAAACTCGCATCCAGCGTTTAAGGAATGGATAAGGCTGGGCCGATCGTCCCCCGGCAGGCTGCAAATATCGAGATTCCGGCGGGGAAAAACCGGGGCAATTGCCGCCATAGTAAACGGAGCGTTATCCGGACCGCCCGCGCCTGGCGTTGCGGCCGATGGCATCAAACTGTCACCAATGCAAAAAATAACGAGGAAAAACAAGTGGTTGGATGGTTATCATTTGCTGAATAAAATCTGAGCCTTTCGAGGCTAATGAACTTCAAAACGCTTCGTTTCGAATCTGCCTAAAATTTGAGGAAAACTGTTGCTTTCGGGACAAGCCGTCCTTTGCGCGTCTGTGCCAGTATCGCGGTACAAGGGTTGTGCGGTTCGGATGCATGACCGTCATAAAGGACAGACAGATGGGCTTTTTGATAAGAGCTGCTTTCTGGTTTTCGCTGGTGCTTCTGGCGCTGCCGCTGGGTGTCGGCGCCGATGATGCGGGCCGCGAAAGCGTCGGGCCGCTCCAGGCGCTGTTTGCCGCGCGCGAAGCCCTCGGCGACATCGCCGGCATCTGCGAGCGCAAGCCGGACGTGTGCGAGACCGGCAAATCGGCAATGCACACCATCACCGCCCGGGCGAAGGAGACCGCCAAGATCGCGGCCGCCATGCTGGACCACAAGGCCGCTGAACCCGATACGGTGACGACTACCGGCAGCGTGCCCGAGGAAATCGTCTTGCCGGCGAAAGTCGATCTGCCGGCCAAACTGCACTTGCCGGCGAAGAACTGAGACGGTTTCGGCCGAATCCATCGCCAGACCGCAAGGCAACCCGCTTTCGGCGCCTGCGGCGTTTCCCCTCTTTTTCCGTGACGTGGCAGCGCCGGATGACTATATCCGGGGAATGACGACGATCCAGACCATCCGCGAGGACTTTTCCCTGCTCGACGAGTGGGAAGACCGCTATCGCTATGTGATTGAACTGGGTGAAGCGCTGCCGCCGTTTCCCGACGAGCAACGCATACCGGCCAACAAGGTGCCCGGCTGCGTCAGCCAGGTCTGGTTGACCACCGAACAGGACGAAGGCGCCGATCCCGTTATCACCTTCAAGGGCGATTCCGACGCGCATATCGTGCGCGGCCTGGTCGCCATCATGCTGGCGCTGTTTTCGGGACGGCCGGCCAGCGAAATCCAGAGGACTGACGCAGAGGCAACGCTAAAGGCACTCGGACTTGACGAGCACCTGTCGCCGCAGCGCGCCAATGGTCTTCGCTCTATGGTCAAGCGCATCAAGCGTGATGCCGAAGCAGCGTTGAAGCAGACCGCCTGACCGGACGGCAGTTGCAGGCACCATGGCGGGTTCGACCTTGACCCATAATACGAAACGGCGCCCGCAGGCGCCGTTTGAGTGTCAAACCGGAAGAGCCGCTTGTCAGCGCCCCTTGCGCTTGCGGCCGAGACCCATCTTCTTGGCGAGCTGCGAACGGGCGGCCGCATAATTGGGCGCAACCATCGGATAGCTCGGGTCCAGGTTCCACTTTTCGCGATACTGGTCCGGCGTCAGATCATAGTGGGTCATCAAGTGACGCTTGAGCGACTTGAACTTCTTGCCGTCTTCAAGACAGATGATGTAGTCGTCATGCACCGAACGCTTCGGATTTACCGCCGGCTTCTGCTTGTCGGCAGGCGGCTGCTCGGCGGCCCCGCCGACGCGCCCGAGAGCGGCATGGACATCGGCGATAAGGTTCGGCAGTTCGCCGACCGGTACGGGATTGTTGCTGACATAGGCGGCCACCACGTCGGCGGTGAGCTCGATCAGCGCGTCACTGTTTCTGGAAGGTGTTTCGGTAATATCCATGGCGTTCAGGCCCCAACGAGAATTGTTTCTGTTTGCGCCCGTTTCGATAGTTGGGCATCGCGCGAACTTGTGCAGGAAAAAGCCTCCGCGATTCGCGTCGCGGCATCTTAATGGGCCGGGCCGCCAAGTAAGTCAATTCGCTTCTTTCGGTCTATTCAGCGATACAAGTCAAATCTTCCATATTCAGCTTCACTCTTTCGTGCAAAGTGTAACTTTGCCGTTTTTTCTGGTCAGACCAGCATCGACTGACGCCGCGGCAAGCAGCCATTACACAAACGGCAGCAGGTAAATAGAGTTCGATGCTTGACCCTGCCGGCGGCATTACAGCCTGGATGATCGGCGGATTCAGTAAAATCATAGGTTGCGAAGCGTTACTGTTGCTCGCGGGCCGTCGGCAAGAGCGGTGCGCCGTGTCATTGAAATGGGGTAATGTATTTCCGTAGACCCAGCCATATCGGCCACTTGCCAAGCCGCGAAGGCAATTGCATGAGATTGACCGGCACTGGCAGGGGTCATCGCAGCGACGGCGAGAACCGCGGCAGTCCGAGAAGAAATATTCGTTATCCGCTCCTCCAGCCCGTCCTCTCGAGCCACCACAACAATAGATCATAGCCCTTGAACCCGCGCTGCTCGGCGTGTTCATTCGCCATTCAAGTAGCTTCCACAGCGAGACGCAATGACCAAAACCCCAGTGTTTCCGACCGCCACGTTTCCGACCGCCACCCCGCCGCAGCCGGAGAAGCGGCCGATCTTCGACACGCATCACGGCATGACGCGGACGGATGACTACGCCTGGCTGAGGGCCACCAATTGGCAAGAGATGTTCAGGGATCCGTCCCTGCTCGACGGCCAAATCCGCGCCAACCTCGAAGCCGAGAATGCTTACCAGGCGGCGCTGATGGCCGATACGGTCCAACTGCAGAAGCAGCTTTTCGCGGAAATGAAGGGACGCATCAAGGAAGACGATTCTTCCGTGCCGATGAAGGACGGGCCTTACGCCTACGGCTCCTCCTTCAAGCTTGGCGGCCAGCAGCCGCGTTATTTCCGCACGGCGCGTGACGGCGGCGACAAGCAGATCTTGCTCGACGGCGATGCCGAGGCCGAGGGCAAGCCGTATTTCCGCCTGGGCGGCGTCGATCATTCGGACGACCACAGCAAGCTGCTCTGGGCCTTCGACGACAAGGGTTCCGAATTCTACACGCTGCGCGTCCGCGATCTGGCCGGCGGCAACGATCTGGCGGACAGGGTCCCGGACACCGGCGGTGGCGGTGTGTGGGATGCCGGCAATGACGGTTTTTTCTACACCCGCCTAGACCCCAACCACCGTCCTTCCAAAGTGCTGTTCCATGCGCTCGGCGACGGTCCTGAAAACGACCGGCTGATCTACGAGGAGACCGATCCCGGCTTCTTCATGGATGTCGGCGGCACGCGCTCCAACGAGTGGATCATGATCGGCATCAACGACCATGAGACCTCGGAATACCGCATCATGAGCGCCAACGATCCGTTCGCAGAGCCGAAGCTGGTGGCGGCGCGCCAGACCGGCCTGCAGTACGAGCTCGAGGAAGGCGGCGACATTTTCTTCATCCTCACCAATGCCGACGGCGCCAAGGACTTCAAGATCATGACGGCGCCGGCGCATGATCCGGCGCGCGCCAACTGGCAGGAACTGGTGCCGCACGAAGCGGGGCGGCTGATCCTTTCGGTGATCGGCTTCAAGGACCACATGGTCCGGCTCGAGCGCAAGGAAGGCCTGCCGCGCATCGTGGTGCGCGACCGCAAGAGCGGCGAGGAGCACCTGATCTCCTTCGACGAGGAAGCCTTCTCGCTCGGCCTGTCCGGCTCCTACGAATACGACACCGAGATCATGCGCTTTTCCTATTCGTCGATGACGACCCCGGCGCAGGTCTTCGACTACAACATGCGCACCCGCGAGCGCGTGCTGCTCAAGACCCAGGAAGTGCCGTCCGGCCACGACACGGAACACTACGTCACACGCCGGCTGATGGCACCCGCCGCCGACGGCGAACTGGTGCCGATCTCGCTCCTCCATCACCGCGACACGCCGCTCGACGGGTCGGCGCCTTGCCTGCTTTACGGCTACGGCTCGTATGGCATCACCGTGCCGGCCGCATTCAACACCAATTTGTTTTCGCTGGTCGACCGCGGCTTTGTCTACGCGATAGCTCATGTTCGCGGCGGCAAGGACAAGGGCTATGGCTGGTACGACGACGGCAAGCGGGCGAACAAGATGAACACGTTCACCGATTTCATCGCGGTCGCCCAGCACCTCGTCGCCGAGCGCTACACGGCCCATGACCGCATTGTGGCACAGGGCGGTTCAGCCGGCGGCATGCTGATGGGCGCTGTCGCCAACATGGCACCGCAATGCTTCGGCGGCATCGTGGCAGAGGTTCCCTTCGTCGACGTGCTGACCACCATGCTCGACGCCAGCTTGCCGCTGACGCCGCCGGAATGGCCGGAATGGGGCAATCCGATCGCCTCGGCGGAGGATTACCGGACCATCGCCGCCTATTCACCCTACGACAATGTCACCGCGCTCGACTATCCGCCGATCCTGGCGCTGGCCGGCCTGACCGACCCGCGCGTTACCTATTGGGAGCCGGCCAAATGGGTGGCGCGGGTGCGCGACCGCAAGACAGGTGGGAATCCGGTGCTGTTCAAGATCAACATGGATTCAGGCCACGCCGGTGCTTCCGGCCGGTTCTCCAGGCTGGAGGAAATCGCGTTCACCTACGCCTTCGCGCTCAAGGTGACAGGCAAGGCCGAGCTTGCGGCGTGAAAACCCGGGGGTGAGCGGTTATTGCCTTCCGCCCCGAGACGTGGCTTTCATTCGCGGTCAGAGTTGCGGAGACGCCACCAATGATCGATCTCACCACACTGATTGCGTATGTCGCGATTGTGCTTGGCTTTGTCTTCATCCCGGGTCCCGCCACCCTTTTGACCGTGGCGCGGGCTACCAGTTCCGGAACCAGGGTTGGCATTGCGACCGGCGCGGGGATCGCGACCGGCGACGTGGTTCACACCTTCATGGCGATCGTCGGCATTTCGGCGATCATTGCCACGTCGGCGGCGCTTTTCAGCATCGTGAAGTACATCGGCGCGGCCTACCTCATTTATCTCGGCACTCGAGCGATCGTCGAGAAAACGCCTGCCTATCCGGCCGCCGGCGCACTTGCGGTCCCCGCCGCCAAAGCATTTCGGCAGGCTGTTTTGACCGAGGTTCTCAACCCCAAGACCGCGCTTTTCTTCCTTGCATTTCTTCCGCAGTTCGTGCGGCCTGAAAACGGATCGGTGATGCTTCAACTGGCGACCTTGGGCGTGATCTTTGTTCTGTTGGGCCTCGTCAGCACGGTGGTTTTCGCCGTGGGTGCGGGCGGCCTCGGCGCTTTCCTGCGCCGAAACCCGACGGTGCTGAGATGGCAAGGCAAGGCTGTCGGCGGCATCTATTGCGCCTTGGGCATTCGGTTGGCGCTGCAACAGCGCTAGGGACTCGACAGGCGACGCCGTATGAAGCTTCGGAAACTGAGCAGGCACAGCTGATTTTCCGCTCGCAATTGCAAAGGTCGCGCGCTACCCAGTGCGCGGCCTTTTCACGGCCGCCGCCAACACTCAATCACCCAGGGATCTGCCATGTTGCTCGTCGATGTCTATCTCGACAAATCGCCCATCCAGGGCATCGGCGTCTTTGCCAAAAACCACATTCCCCGCGGCACGCTGGTCTGGAAGCTCGACCCCAAATACGACCGCCGCATCGAGGTGGCGGCCTACGAGCGGGAAACCGGGCCGGTGAAAACCTATCTCGACCGCTACGCCTACCCGGACCGGCGCGACCCGAACTACATCGTCTTCGAAGCCGACGATGCGCGCTACATGAACCATGCCGACGACCCGAATTGCGACGTCTCGCAGCCCGAGGAGACCTATGCCTTGCGGGATATTGCCCCCGGCGAGGAAATGACCTGCGACTACAATCATTTCTTCGAAACCGGCTTCGACTTTCTCGGCGACCGCTAGACCGGACAGCGGCTAGCTCGCTGGCTTCTTGCGCGCCGGATAGCCGTTGGGATGCGGCGGCACGGCTTTCAAATAGGCCGCGATCGCCGCGCGGTCCTCCGGGGTCAGCACGGCCATGTTCCGCTGCACGTCGACCATGGCACCGCCAACCGTATCGAAATCCGGCGTGAAGCCGGTTTCGAGATAGTTGGCGATGTCGGCTTCGGACCAGTCGGCGATGCCGCCCTCGCCCGACGTGATGTTCGGCACGATGCCGCTGCCTTCGGCGGCGGCCGCACCTGCCAGCCATTGGCTCTTCCTGGTGCCGCCGGTAAGGTCCCGCGGCGTGTGGCATTCGCCGCAATGGCCGGGGCCTTCGACCAGATAGCGGCCTGTCAACACCGGATCCGATGTGCCGTCGGGAAAGGAAACGACCGGCTGGTCGCTCAGATAGAGCAGCTTCCACAGACCAAGACCGCGTCGGACGCTAAAGGGAAATGCCAGCGAATTGGCGGGCGCCTTGCCGGCGACCGCGGGTAACGTCTTGAGGAATGCATAGAGATCGGCAATGTCGGCCGGCTTCATGCGCGCGTAGGAGGTGTAGGGAAACGCAGGATAGAGATGCTCGCCCGAGGGCGACACGCCCTTCAGCATGGCGTTGGCAAGATCCTCGACCGACCAGGCGCCGATGCCGTCCCTGGTATCTTGCGAGATGTTCGGCGGCACGAAGGTGCCGAATGGCGTCTTGAGTTCAAGGCCGCCGACCAACTGAAGGCGGGCGTCGCCTTGCGAGCCGGGCTTGGCATGACATGATGTGCAGCCGCCGGCGTAGAAGATGCGCTTGCCCCTGGCGGCGTCGCCAGGACCAAGCTCAGCCAGCGTTGCGGCATCGAGCCTGACCGGAGCCGACAGGAACCAGCCGGCAATCGCGGCCGCACCGCCGAGAACGAGGGCGGCGCCGACAAGTTTCTTCAGCAAGCGCATTGCCCGCCATCAGCCTTTTTTCACCCTGTAGTTTTGATGACAGTTGCCGCAGCCGCCGCCGATGGTGTTGAACTGTGCCTTCAACGCCTCGGCATCCGCAGGTGCTGCGGCGACCGCCGCCTTGACGTCGGCGAGGTACTTGCCTTCAGCCGTCTTGAAGCCGGCCATGTCCTGCCAGATTTTTGGCGACGCGGTAGTGTCGCCGGTGTCGCTGCCCGCCGGGAAAAGCGTGTCGACGCCGGCATGGAATTTCTCGGCGTTGGCCTGCAGTGCCTGCAACGCCGTCAGCACCGAAGCTGCGTCGTAGGGCGTCTCGCCCTTGACCACTTTCGACAAGCCGGCGGCGATCTTGCCACGTTCCTTCATCAGGGCCTGCCGGTCAGCGACCGGGTCGGCAAATGCCGCCGAACCGGCGAAGGCGAGCATCGAGATGGCGAGGATAAGCTTTCTCATTCACTTGGCTCCATGTTGAAGGCATTCAGGATGCGGTCCCACCCCGATGACAAACGGCAAAGATGGCTTAAAAATTCCGACGCTTCGCCTCACGCTTGCGTGAAATTTTTGCAGCTGTCGTTCTGATGCTGAAAAAGAAAAGCCCCGGTTCTGCCGGGGCTTTCTGGAACGGATCAGGCCTTTTCGTAGAGTTCGAGCACATAGTCCCAGTTGATGAGACTGTCGACGAAGGCTTCGAGATATTTCGGCCGGGCGTTGCGATAATCTATGTAATAGGAATGTTCCCAGACATCGACGCCGAGGATCGGCGTCGCGCCATGGACGAGCGGGTTCTCGCCATTCGGCGTCTTCGAGATCGCCAGCTTGCCGTCCTTGACCGAGACCCAGGCCCAGCCCGAACCGAACTGGGTGGTGCCGGCGGCGATGAAGTCGGCCTTGAACTTGTCGTAGCCGCCAAGATCGCTGTCAACCGCCTTTTGCAATGCACCCGGCAGCTTGTTGCCGCCGCCGCCCTTCTTCATCCATTTCCAGAAATGGATATGATTGTAGTGCTGGGCGGCATTGTTGAAGAGCCCCGCATTCTTGCCGAAGGACTGTTTGACGGCTTCTTCGACCGACAAATCGCCCATGCCCGCCTCGGCGGCCAGCTTGTTGCCGTTGTCGACATAGGCCTTGTGGTGCTTGTCGTGGTGATATTCCAGCGTTTCCTTGGACATGTAAGGCTGCAAAGCCTCGTAATCATAGGGCAAGGCGGGCAATTCAAAAGCCATCGGTCGTACTCCCTCGTGGAAAAATCCGGTGTCGATACCGGACTAACATAGGACTGGATTGGTCTGGAACAACTCCGGAAACGAAGCGCCGGCCGCTTTTTAGCGGGTCAGCCGGGCGAAGTCGAATGCGCCCATTCCCAATAGAGTTCGCGCGCCTTCTTGGCCACCGGTCCGGGCTGCAGATTGCGATCCTCGATACGGGTGACCGGCACGACTTTCGAGTGGTTTCCGGTCGAGAAGATTTCGTCTGCCTCCAGGAAATCGCGGATCGACAGCGTCTTTTCCGTCGTCGTGAACCCGTATTCGCCAAGCAAGGCCATGGTGCGCGCGCGGGTAATGCCGGACAGGAAGGTGCCGTTCGGCGCCGGCGTCAGGACATGGCCGTCCTTGACCAGGAAAATATTCGAGGTGCCGGTCTCGGCGACGTTGCCCAGCATGTCGAGCACGAGCGCATTGTCGAAGCCGCGCATCTTGGCTTCGAGGATGGCTCGGCCGTTGTTGGGATAAAGGCAGCCGGCCTTGGCGTTGGTCGGCATGGTTTCGATGGTCGGGCGCCGGAACGGCGACACCGTCACCGAAAACCCAGCCGGCGAGATCATCGGCGATTCGTAGAGGCAAAGGCAGAAACGAGTCGAGGCCGGGTCGGCCGGCACGCCCATATAGCCGCCATGCTCGGCCCAATACATCGGCCTAATATAGACCGCCGTCTTGCCGTCGAACTTCTTCAGCCCGTCCCAGGTCAGGCCGACGATCTTTTCGGTGCTCATCGTCGGTTTCAGGCCGAGCGCGATCGCCGAGGCGTTTACCCGCGCTGCATGGCGATCGAGATCGGGAGCGACGCCCTCGAACCAGCGGGCGCCGTCGAACACGCTGGTGCCGAGCCACATGGCGTGGCTGCGCGGCCCTAGAATGGCAACGTTGCCCTCGTACCAGTCGCCGTCGACGAAGGTCCATGTCGCGGATTGCGCCGCAGTCGCCAGTGTCATTGCCAGGTTCCGTCCGATGCTCGTTGCGGCGCATTGGAAGATGCTTTGGCGGCCGCCGTCAACCGGCTTGGCTGAGATTTGTTGAGGCCAGCGGGCGGGCGGACTGCAATCAGCGCTTGCGCCTTGCCTTACGCGGCCTCAAAACTGTCGGATGCAGTTCGCGGCTTACGTTTTCGATGCCTATGGCACGCTGTTCGACGTGCATGCGGCCGTGCGCCGTCACGCCGACCAGATCGGGCCGGACGGCCAGTTGCTGTCCGAGATCTGGCGCGCCAAGCAGCTGGAATATTCCTGGGTCAGGACGCTGATGGGGGCCTATGCCGATTTCTGGCAGCTCACGGAGCAGGCGCTCGACTTCGCCCTGCGCAAGGTTCCATCCGCAGATGCCGGGCTGAGAGCGAAGCTGCTCGAGGCCTATTGGCGGCTGGACTGCTATCCGGAGGTACCGGCCGTGCTCAAGGCGCTCAAGGCATCGGGGGCAAGGCTGGCGATCCTGTCCAACGGTTCGCCTGAAATGCTGGAGGCCGCCGTCAAGTCCGCCGCGCTCGACCAGGTCCTGGACGACATCTTTTCCGTCGACAGCGTCAGGCGCTTCAAGACCGATCCGTCGGTCTACGACATGGTCACCACGGGCTGGCGCCTCTATCCAGGCGCTGTCTCGTTCCAGTCCTCCAACCGCTGGGACGTCGCCGGCGCCACCAAATTCGGCTTCAGGACGGTGTGGATCAACCGTGCCAATCAGCCAGAGGAATACCGGGATTTCCCGCCGGCTCTGATCCTGCCGTCCCTCGAAGGCCTGGTTGCCGCGGGTTGACACCGGAAATGTTGCGTCGGCGCAACAGTGACGATCCAGTCACAGCTTTGCCTTTGTTTGTCCACCCTGCGGCCAGAATTGGAACAGCCTATCGCGCCGGGCATTGCTCGAGCACCCTGCGCGCAACCGGGCGCGCAACCGGACGCATTTATGCTTTGTTGCGATTTGAGACTTAAAAAAGGCAATCATGTTCACACCCCCATCGTCCTCTTTTCGCCTGAGCCGTCGCGGTTTCCTCAACGCAGCAGCCCTTGGCGCCGCCTCGGTCGCGGTCTCCAGTTGCACAACGCTGTCGCAACAGCCGGTCGAGCCACCGCCGCCGACCTATGTCGAGCCGGCGCTCGGCGACTATGTGACGATGTATGGGCCGATGTCGGACGGCGGCTTCGAGCTGCCGGCCATACCGGTCGACAAGATCGACCCGCAGTTCCTGCGCCAGATCGTTGACGATCCGACCGGGCAGCAGCCGGGCACCATCGTCGTCGACACGACCAATCACTTCCTCTACCTGGTGCGCCCGGGCGGCCAGGCGATCCGCTATGGCGTCGGGCTCGGCCGCGCCGGCTTCGAATGGTCGGGCGATGCCGTGGTCCAATGGAAGCAGAAATGGCCGAAATGGACGCCGCCGGACGAAATGATAGCGCGGCAGCCGGAGTTGAAGCCGTACAGCGCCGATAATGGCGGCATGCCGGGGGGGCTCAAGAACCCGCTAGGCGCGCGGGCGCTCTATCTCTTCCAGGGCAACCAGGACACGCTCTACCGCTTGCACGGTTCGCCGGAATGGAGGTCGATCGGCAAATCGGTGTCGTCGGGCTGTGTTCGCCTGATGAACCAGGACATTATCGATCTCTACGACCGTGTGCCGAACAAGACCCCCGTCGTGGTGACGGCCGATATCGGCCAGCCGATGGTGGCGACAGCAAACCGCAAAGCCATTCCGATCGACGCCGGCGTGCCGGAAGGATCGATCCTGCTCGGCCCGATAAAATCGATCACAAACTCGATCTTCTGAGCTGGCCGAAAGCGCGGGCGGCGGGCTTTCGCCGCTCTGTCTGACTTCCGGTCCAATGGCGCCCTGGCACAGGACTTTTTGCGTTATGTGGCAATTTATCACCCAAACGCGACGTCCACCGTCAGCGTGCCAACGGCAGATCTGCGCCGCTATCTATACTCGTTGCGCTGACAACGTCCGTATTCTGCAAGCGGCCATCGTTTATTACAGTCCTTGGAGGCCGCTCAGACAAGAGCAGACTTCCGAACTGACGCAAATAGCCGGTGGGTACTTAGAGGGTGGTAATGCGCAGTGACTTCGGCCGCCCAGCAGTCTAGGCTAGCATGCCTGCTGTCCGCACGAAGATTGCCGCATGCCCCGTTTTCTTGCCGTCTACACCATGAAGCCCGAAGACCTCGCCCGCTTTCGCAGCCTGCCTAAGCCCGAGCAGGACGCGATTGATGCCGTCGGCCTACAGCATTGGGCGGACTGGGAGGAGAGAAATTCCGCATTTTTCCCCGATCGCGGCGGCATGGTCGGTAAGACGAGGCGCGTTACCAGGGACGGCATCGCCGACGCCGTGAACCCTTTCTGCGGCTATATTGTCGTCGAGGCCGATACCATCGATGCCGCCGCCCGCCTGTTCGAGAACCACCCGCATTTCACGGTCTTCCCGGGAGACGGCGTGGACATCATGCCCTTCCTTACCGACCCGACTTGAACATCCTGGCGCTATTGGCATTTCGCACTAATATGGCGCGACGGTAGCTCATCGCGCGAAGCTGAACTTCGCCCTGCCTCCGGGATCTCGAAAGCGGATTCGCGATCGACGGTCTGGTCGTATTGTCCCGCAACCGAGCTTTCCGCGATAAGCTTGCGGCGCTCTTCGGGCGTGATCGGGCCAAGGCGCGAGGACGGCCTGTCGATCAGCGTCCGCACCATGGACGGCGCACTCTTCCCAAGCCAGCCGGCCGCGACGAAAACAGCGACCGCCGCCGCTCTCTGCAAAGCACCAAGGACGCGGCCGCGCGCCAATGCCCGTTCCAGCCGCCGTGCAGCATCGGCCGTCGCGGGCCGCGCCATTGGCTTCGCCGAGACCAGCGCCTGCGATCGGCGGTTCCTAGCGGAGCACCGGCACCGGTCCACTACTGTGTGGCGGCAGTTGCCGTTCGCGCTCAATCAGCTCCTTGTGCAAATCCATGATACGCCGTTCCCCGGCCTTCAGCGCCTCTGCCGAGGTGTGAACCGAATAGTTCCCTAGATGGAGCGAATGCGGGTGCGGTGCGGCGCTACCAATCACCAGCTTTGCATCGACCACACCAGTCGAGCGCATCTCGATGGCGCGGTCGCTGTCGTCGAATATTATCATCTCGCCCGCCGACGCTGGCGCATCGAGCATAACCTCGCCGCTTGAAACCGCGAGCCATCCCACGGTTTGGCCGGCGGGCGTTTCATACCGCCAGCTCTCGCCCGGCTTCAACGTCACGATGAGATAGTTGACGCCAGCCTGCGCGCGGACGGGGCTCTGCTGCCCGTCATAGCGCCCAATGATGAGACGGGCGGGGCCGACTTCCGGAATGGAAGCGGCTTTGAGATACTGGCTCTCGGCATCCGCAAGTTCGAGGTCGGCAGGAAGCGCCAGCCAGAGCTGAAAGCCCTGGAGCCCCTTGGAATGGCCCGCTCCCAATTCCTTGCCGTGCCAGACGCCGCGGCCGGCACGCATCCACTCGACACCGCCATAGCCGATAGTGCCAGAGCTACCCTGGCCGTCATCGAAGCTCGCATCGCCTTCAGTGAAGACGGTCACAGTCGCAATGCCCGAATGTGGATGGAGGTCGAAGGGGCTCTTGCTGGAGTCCGAAAGCGAAAAGATGTCGAGGAAGACGAGCGGCTTCAACAACTCGCCGAGGTCGCTCGGGCTCATGAGCCGGGTGACCGGCCCATGAACATGGCCGCGGGTACGATAAACGACCCGCCGCGATGTGGTCACCGCCGCACTCATGCCGACACCCGTTGCGTCAGCCGGAGCAACGCAAGAGTGCTGCCGCGATACGACCAGGGGATCACGGAGGACAGGGTCAGCAGCAACGCGGCAGGCGCGGGCGATCCCGGGACCACGGTGAGGTGGGAGATGATCGCGCCTATCATGGTCGCGGCGAGCACCAGGGCGGCAGGCCCGACGAACCGCGGGCTGAGCAGCAGGATCGCGCCGCCCACCTCGATCATGCCGGTCGCGTAACGGAACCACTGGCCCAGGCCGACATGGTCGAATACATCCACCATCATCGGCATGCCGATCAGCTTGAGGGTTCCGAACAGGACTAAGGCAAAAGGCGACGAGGCCACGCAGGGCCCTCAAGATGATCCGCTGCCTATCGCTATTCATGGCTAGATCCTCTCGATAGGGAGAAAAGCGCCGCACGCCGGGGCGTGCGGCAAGGGATGAGAGCAGGACGGCTCGCCGCCCGTTGGTCACGCGCTCACGAGCGCCTGGGCCTCGACACTGTACTCTTTGAGCAACGTGCGCGCGGCGTTCGCGTAGGGTGTAGCCCAATCGCGGAATAGCTCGGTCACTAGCGCGAAGGCGGTATTGGGGACAGCGCCCGCGCGCGTCAGCCGATCAACCGCGGTCCGATGTGCGAGTTGCGACAGTCCGCCGACAGCATCGACGACGAACATGACGTCGTGACCGTCCGCCAGTGCGTCGACCACCGGAAACGCAAGGCAGATCTCGGTGTACAGCGCGCCGAAGATGAGCCGCTTGCGGCCCGTCTTTGCGACAGCCTCGCGAAAGGCAACGTCCTCCCAGGCGTTCATCGACGTGCGGTCGATGATCTGGATGCCCGGCAGCTCGTCGAGGATGGATTGACGCGTCGGATGATTGACGCCCATCTCGACGCCGACTGTTGACAGGATGATCGGGACCTTGAAGGCCTTGGCCGCCTTGATCATCAGCCGCACGTTGAGGTCGATGAGATTGGCCGGGGTCTCGGAACGGACGGTGTCGAACATCTCTTTCTGGTAGTCGATGAGTATCAGAACGGTGTCCTCGTGTTTCCAGACGCCTTGCTGCTTATTCATGGCATTTCCTTTCATCTGCGCTGGGTACTTGCCCGGCTCGTCGGTATCAATGCCGTAGCTGGTCGAGGGACGATAGCCGTGCTAAGCAGGCCACGGTGTCTCAAAAAGTGGAACGCCATGTTCGATCTGGAAGTGCTGAGTACCTTCGTTGAGGTGGCTGATGCAGGCGGGGTATCCGCGGCTGCGCGCCGGCTTGGATTGCCGAAGTCGATCGTCAGCCGGCGGCTCCAACGGCTGGAGCAGGATCTTGGCACGCAGCTACTTGTCCGCACGACGCGCGGCGCGGCACTGACCGAGGCAGGCGCCACCCTGCGCGAGCACGCTGTCCGCGCCATCTCGGAACTGGAGGCGGCCCGAGATTCGGTTTCGCCCGAAGGGGATGTGCGGGGCCGGTTGCGGATTGCGGCCCCGCTGAGCTTCGGCGTCACGCACCTTTGCTCCGTGCTGGCCGAACTGGCCAGCCGTCACCCAAGGCTGCATGTCCATACAGCCTATAGCGACCGCTTCGTCGACCTTGTCGGCGAAGGCTTCGACGTCGGCATCCGCGTGGGTATTCTGGCGGACTCAAACCTGATTGCGCGGCGGATCGCACCCTTGCGCGGGACGTGCGTCGCCAGTCCCGCCTATCTTGCTAAACATGGAACTCCCATGACACCGGACGACCTCGCCCAGCACGAATGCCTCTTGCAGGGCAACGAGACGTGGCGCTTCGTCGTCAGCGGCAAGACGATCTCGATCAGCCCGCGCGGACGCTTCAAGGCGGACAACGGCACCGCACTGTTGAGGGCTGCCTTGGCTGGGCTGGGCATTGCCGCGCTGCCCGACTTCCTGGCCGACGTGCCGATCGCGGAGGGTACGTTGAGACAAGTGATGGCGGATTATCCTCCGCCAGAGGCTGGGATCTACGTGGTGCGGCCACCTGGCGGGACCGCGCCCAGAAAGGTGCGTGCGCTGATTGACATCCTCATCGAGCGGTTCGGCGCCCGTTGAGCGTAATCGCTGCGATGGGTGGTGACCACGACGGTACCGCGAGAAAGCGGATTCAACCCATGATCGGTCATTCGTAAGCGCGTCTCCAAACCTGACGTTCGCGCTATGCGTGATGCCGCCCGTTCTGGTCGTTGAGAAATGCATGTCCGAACGGCTACTTCTGGCATAGCCGCCGTCGGTTGCCTCCAAATTTTCTGCTGAGCTTGATGCCAAGACAGCATTTGTCAAACTCGGTGGTTCGATGCTCCCTCACCGCCCCCTTGCCAAACTCCCCAGAATACCCCGCACGATCGCCCGTCCGACCGACGAGCCGACCGAGCGCACGACTGATTTGATCGCAGCCTCCGCCACCGTCTGGCGGTTGGAGGGCCGCGGCGCGCGGCGGGTGCCGGTCGGCTGGGGATCGTCGTTGCCGAAGCCGGGAATGGTCCAGCGCGAACGGCCGCTCTCCTGCTGCTGGGCTTGCGCCTCCTGGGCGTCCTTGGCCTTTTTCTGCAGCATCTCGAAAGCCGATTCGCGGTCGATGGTCTGGTCGTATTGTCCCGCAACCGGGCTCTCAGTGATCAGCTTGCGGCGCTCTTCGGGCGTGATCGGGCCAAGGCGCGAGGACGGCGGGCGGATCAGCGTCCGCTGCACTATGGACGGCACGCCCTTGGCTTCCAGCGTCGAGACCAGCGCCTCGCCGGTGCCGAGCTGCGTGATCACGGTTGCGCAGTCGAAATCGGGATTGGGCCTGAACGTCTCGGCCGCCGTCTTGACGGCTTTCTGTTCGCGCGGCGTATAGGCACGAAGTGCGTGCTGCACGCGGTTACCGATCTGGGCCAGCACCGTTTCAGGGATATCCAGCGGATTTTGCGTGACGAAATAAACGCCGACGCCCTTCGAGCGGATCAGTCGAACCACCTGCTCGACGCGGTCGACCAGCACCTTCGGCGCTTCGTCGAACAGAAGATGCGCCTCGTCGAAGAAGAAGACCAGCTTCGGCTTGTCCGGGTCGCCGACTTCCGGCAGTTCCTCAAACAGTTCCGACATCAGCCAAAGCAGGAACGTCGCATAGAGCCGTGGATTCATCATCAGCTTGTCGGCGGCGAGCACGCTGATGGCGCCGCGTCCATCGCGCGTGGTGCGCATGATATCGGCGATCCGCAATGCCGGCTCGCCGAAGAAATTGGCAGCGCCCTGCTGCTCCAGGACCAGCAGCGTGCGCTGGATCGCGCCGACCGAAGGTTTCGTCACATTGCCGTAGCGGGCGCCGATCTCGTCGGCGCGGTCGGCGATATTGGCAAGCAGTGACTGCAGGTCCTTCAAGTCGAGCAGCAAAAGGCCTTCCTCGTCGGCGATGCGGAAGGCGATGTTCATGATGCCTTCCTGCGCCTCGGAAAGGTTCATCAGCCGCGACAGAAGCAGCGGTCCCATCTCCGAGATGGTGGCGCGGATCGGGTGGCCCTGCTCGCCGAACAGATCCCAGAAGATGACCGGGAATTCCTGGAACTCATAGGGATCGAGCTTGACCTGCTCGGCCCGCTTGACCAGGAAATCCTGCGCTGTGCCCATCATGGCGATGCCCGACAGGTCGCCCTTGATGTCGGCGCAGAATACCGGCACGCCGGCATTGGAGAAACCCTCGGCCAATATCTGGAGGGTCACCGTCTTGCCGGTGCCGGTCGCGCCGGTGACCAGGCCGTGACGATTGCCATACTGCAGCAAAAGCTGTTCGGGCCGCTGATAGCTGTCGTCCGGCTTGCGGCTGGCTCCCATGAAGATACTGGTATCGTCGGCCATGTGTCCGGTCTCCGCAAACCTATAGGGTCGAATGCCCTGATCCCTTGAAGAAAAGGGAGCCCCGCCGCAGGTATAGTGAGGCCATTGCGCAGCGACAATGGGCGTCGTTGAAAATGGCTTTTGGAGCTTGCGGAACCTGCCCATGTTTGGCAATCGATTGACGGTCGCCGTCACGAAAGGCGTGTTGCACGGCATGTGTGCTGCATTGTGATATCGGGCCGGGGACCGTAGACTGACATGGTCGGCCGCTGCGGCCGCTAGAACGAGGAGAACGGATGGTCGCCGGTGCCTTGACCCTGGATGCCGAACTTCCGAACGTCGACCGGCAACGATGGCTGGCGCTGGCAGAGAAGGCGCTGGCCGGCGGGTCCTTCGAGGAAAAGCTCGTCTCGCATACGGACGACGCCATCCGCATCGAGCCGCTCTACGAGCGTTCGGTGACCGCCGAGCCTGTCGTGCGCGCCAAACCGGGTTCACCATGGATCGTCAGCCAGCGTATCGACGATCCGGACATAGGCCGCGCCAGTGCGCAGGCGCTGGAAGACATCGCGCAGGGTGCTACCGGATTGTCGCTTGTCTTCGAAGGCGCTCCGAACGCCTTCGGCTACGGCTTGCCGAGGACGGCGGAGGCGCTGGAGGGCGTGCTCGACGGCGTGCCGCTCAACCGCATCCAGATCCGCATCGACGCCCATCCCTGGAGCCGAGCCGTGGCCGACTGGCTGGTGGCGTTTTTGACCAAGCGCCGCTCCGACCCGGCAAAGCTCAACCTCTCCTTCGGCATCGATCCGGCGGCGATCTTTGCCGGGACCGGCAAGCTACGCATGTCGATCGAGGCTTTACAGGCTTCGATGCCGCAGTCGCTGGCGCATTTCTTTTCGATGGGGGTGCCCGGCGTGCTGCTGGAAGCCGACGGGCGGGTGTTCCACAATGCCGGCGCCACCGAGGCGCAGGAGCTTGGCACCATGCTCGCCTCGGCCGTCTCCTATCTGAGGCTGTTCGAGAAGGCGCGCCAGCCGCTCGTCTACGCGGCGCCGCATATCGGTTTTGCGCTGAGCGTCGACCAGGACCAGTTCGTGTCGATGGCCAAGGTCAGGGCGTTGCGCAGGCTGTGGGCGCGTGTCCAGGAGGCCTGCTCGATACCGCCCTCCACCGCCAGCATCCATGCCGAAACCTCCTTCAGGATGATGACGGCGGCCGACCCTGAAACCAACATCCTGCGCACCACCATCGCCGCTTTTGCGGCTGCCGCCGGCGGCGCGGATTCGATCGCCATCCTGCCGCACACCATCGCGCACGGCCTGCCCGCGGGTTTTGCCCGCCGCGTTTCCCGCAACGCGCAATTGATCATGGCCAATGAAAGCCACATCGACCACGTCGCCGATCCGGCTTGCGGTTCGGGCGCCGTCGAAGCCCTGACTGCGGAGCTCTGCACGGCGGCCTGGCAAGAGTTCCAGCAGATCGAGGCGGAAGGTGGCGTGCTGTCCAGCCTTGAGCAAGGCGATATCCAGAAACGCGTCCAGGCAGCTTCCGCCCGCCGCAACGCTGCCTACCAGGCGGGCGAACGGGCGATCGTCGGCACGACGCTGCACCCACCGAAAACCGAGCGTCCTGTCGAGACGCTGGCGGCGGAGAGGCGGCCTGCCTTCACCGAAGGCGTTGCGGTGTGCGAGCCGCTGTTTCCGATCCGCATCGATCAGTCGATCGGAGCCGCACCATGATCCCGGATTTCAGCCAGATCGGCTGGTCGCCGCCACGGCGGGTTCCGGTCGAGGTCAAAGGTCAGCGGATGACGCCGGAAGGCATCGCCGCCAAGCATCTCTACAACCAGGGCGATCTCAAGGGCTTGCCGCACCTCGATACCTATCCGGGCCTGCCGCCTTTCGTGCGCGGCCCCTATCCGACGATGTATGTCCAGCAACCCTGGACGATCCGGCAATATGCCGGCTTCTCGACGGCCGAAGAGTCCAACGCCTTCTACCGGCGCAACCTTGCCGCCGGCCAGAAAGGCCTGTCGGTCGCCTTCGATCTCGCCACGCATCGCGGCTACGACAGCGACCATCCGCGCGTCGCCGGTGATGTCGGCATGGCCGGCGTCGCCATCGATTCCATTCTCGACATGCGCCAGCTGTTCGACGGCATCCCGCTTAACGAGATGACGGTATCGATGACGATGAACGGCGCGGTGCTGCCGATCATGGCGCTCTATATCGTGGCGGCGGAGGAACAGGGCGTCGCGCAGAAGGATCTCGCCGGGACCATTCAGAACGACATCCTGAAAGAGTTCATGGTGCGCAACACCTACATCTATCCGCCGAAACCTTCGATGCGGATCGTGTCGGACATTTTTTCCTACACGTCGAAGCACATGCCGAAGTTCAATTCGATCTCGATCTCCGGCTACCACATGCAGGAGGCAGGTGCGACGGCGGATCTCGAGCTCGCCTACACGATTGCCGACGGTATCGAATATGCGCGCGCCGGCGTCGCGGCCGGCCTCGACATCGACCGTTTCGCGCCGCGCCTTTCCTTCTTCTGGGCGATCGGCATGAATTTCTTCATGGAAGTCGCCAAGCTGAGAGCAGCCCGCCTTTTGTGGGCCAGCCTGATGCTGAAGAACTTTTCGCCTAAGGACGATCGCTCGCTGTCGCTGCGCACCCATTGCCAGACTTCGGGCTGGTCGCTGACGGCGCAGGACCCCTACAACAACATCATCCGCACCATGATCGAGGCGATGGCCGCCACTCAAGGGCACACGCAGTCGCTGCACACCAATTCCTTCGACGAGGCAATGGCGCTGCCGACCGACCATTCGGCCCGCATCGCCCGCAACACACAGCTCATCCTGCAGAAAGAGTCCGGCACGACGCGCATCATCGACCCGTGGGGCGGCGCTGCCTATGTCGAACGGCTGACGCATGATCTGGCGGCGCGCGCGCTTGCGCATATCGAGGAGGTCGAGGACCTCGGCGGCATGGCCGCGGCGATCGAAAAGGGCCTACCGAAGCTGCGCATCGAAGAGGCTGCCGCGCGCACCCAGGCGCGCATCGATTCCGGCGAACAGATCGTGGTCGGTGTCAATGCCCACCGCCCGGAGACGGACATCGAGGTCGACGTGCTGAGGATCGACAATGCCGAAGTCAGGGCGCGGCAATTGTCGAAGCTGCAGCGGCTGAAAGGCACGCGTGACGTCGCCGCCGTCGAGAGCGCGCTCGATGCGCTGACCCGTGCTGCCGGGAGTAACGGAAACCTCCTGGAGTTCGCCATCCGGGCCGCACGCGCCAACGCCACGGTCGGCGAGATTTCGTTGGCGCTGGAAAAAGTTTTCGGCCGCCATGTCGCCTCGGTGCAGACGATCTCCGGCGTCTATCGCAACGCGCTCGGCGACAATCCAGTCGTCGACCGGCTGCAGGACAAGATCGTAGCGTTCGAGGAAAAATCCGGCGGCAAGCCGCGCATCCTGGTCGCCAAAATGGGCCAGGACGGCCATGATCGCGGCCAGAAAGTGATCGCAACCGCCTTTGCCGACCTCGGCTTCGACGTCACCGTCGGGCCGATGTTCCAGACGCCGAACGAGATCGCCAGGCTGGCGGTCGAGCATGACGTGCACATCGTCGGCGCCTCGTCGCTGGCGGCAGGCCATTTGACACTCATTCCCGAACTCAAGCTTGCGCTGACGAAGCTCGGCCGCGACGACATGCTGATCGTCGCCGGCGGCGTCATCCCGCCGCAAGATTACGACGCGGTGCGGCAGGCAGGTGCCACTGAAATCTTCCCGCCCGGCACGGTCATCCCGGAAGCGGCGGACCGGCTGATGGATCGGCTGCTGCAGGCCGGCTGACGCTTTGTTGTAATGTCTGTTGCAACGAAAACAGGCTGAGTTATAATCAGTGTTGCAACAGGATGTCTCACCATGAACACGACCATTCGTAAGATCGGCAATTCCGAAGGCGTGATCCTGCCGAAGGAAATTCTCGATCGTCTGAACCTGAAGGCCGGCGACCAGCTTCAAATCGTTGAAACAGGTGACGGTCTTGCGCTGAAGCCGGTGGACGACAGCTTCGAGCGGCAAATGAAAGCTGCCCGCGAGGTGATGGACAAATACAAGGTAGCGCTTCAGAAGCTCGCCGAATGAGCTGGGAGTTTCTGACGCGGCGTGCAGTCGAAGCGATGCACGCGGAACAGTTGCACCGACACGGCGGAGCACAAGGGTTGAGGGATGAAAATGCCCTTGAATCGGCGCTCGCACGCGCCGAGAACAAGGCCAACTACGGAGACCCGTCGGTTGAAGAACTCGCAGCCGCCTACGTCTTCGGCATTGGCAGAAATCATGCCTTTGTCGACGGCAACAAACGCACGGCCATTGTCGCTGCCGGCGCATTTCTGATTGTGAATGGTTATGCCCTGTCGGCCAATGACGGCACGCTTTACGAATTCGTCATGGGCGTCGCCGCCGGCGAAATCGACGAGGCCGGCGCCGCGGCGTTCTTCCGCGATCATGTCATCAAGCTCGAAGACTAATTGTCGGAGAGCTTGACGATCTCCCATTCCTTGCCATTGACCACGGCAACTTCGCCGACCTTCTTGGCGAACAGCGCCATCGCCATCGGCGACATATGGGAAATTGTCCCCTTGGCCGGATTGGCTTCGTCCTCGCCGACGATCTTCCAGTGCACCTTCTTGCCGTCGTCGCTTTCCAGGGTGACGCCCATACCGAAGCGAACCATGTCGCTGCCCGGTTCCGGCACCGAAAGCTCGGCGCTTTCACGCCGCGCCGTCCAATAGCGGAGATCACGCGACACCAGCGCGATCCGCTCGCGGTCGGCCCTCTTTTCGGCTCGGCCCAGTTCGTCGCGCAGAGCGGCCACCTCCGCATCGATCAGCGCGAGGCCGTGTTCCGTCACCAGATTGCGATGATGACTGATCGGCCGCTCGCCGATGCCGGCGATGGCGTTTTCGCTGTCTTCCTCGCGGGTGAAGGCCCTGCTCATCAATCGAACTTATGCCTGACGCGACGACTCCACAAGCCGTAGCCGGCGAACCGACGTCGGGGTCGGTCCGGGCCGATCCTGTCTGGCACGAATCCTGCGGCGCGACCGTCGAACGCAAGGAATCTGTGCCGATGTTGAACAGACGAATGCTGCTTGCGCAGACCGCCGGCTTTGCCGTCATGGGGCTTTCGTTCGGCAAGGCCGCGGCGAAAAACCTGCCCGGCATCGAGAAAGCCGCGATGCGTGGCGCCATCAACGCGACCGAGCTCGGCGTCCGGCCCGGCGCGCTTGACGACCAGAGCAAGGCTTTCACCAAGCTGCTGCGCGACGCGCACGACCGCGACATGCCGGTGTTCCTGCCGCCGGGGATCTATGTCGTTTCCAACCTGTCGCTGCCCGGCCGGGTGCGCCTGTCCGGCGTGCCGGGCGCGTCGCGGATCGTCTACGGCGGCAACGGCCATCTCATAATGGCCGAACAGGCCGAGCATATCGAACTCAGCGGGCTGGTGTTCGACGGCAGCAATCGCTGGATGGGCGACTACACGCAAGGCCTGCTCGATCTGCGCCGCATCGCCCATCTGGTCGTCGACAACTGCCAGATGACCGGCAGCGGCAAGAACGGTCTGGCGCTCGAACACGCCTCGGGCCGCATCGAGCGCTCGGAGATATCCGGCGCAGCCGACGCCGGCATCTATTCGGTTGAGGCCGATGGCCTGGAAATATCAGGCAATAGCGTCTCCGACTGCGCCAATGGCGGCATCCTCGTGCACCGCTGGCAGGCAGCGGAAGACGGCACCATCGTCAGCGGCAACCGCATCGAACGCATCCAGGCGCGCAGCGGCGGAACCGGCCAGAACGGCAATGGCATCAATGCCTTCCGCGCCAGCAATGTCATCATCTCTGGCAACATTGTTTCGGACTGCGCGTTTTCGGCGATCCGCGCCAACAGTGCCAGCAATTTGCAGGTCGCCGGCAATACCTGCTCGCGCGCGGGCGAAACGGCCGTGTATTCCGAATTCTCATTCGAAGGCGCGGTCATCGGCAATAACATCGTCGATGGCGCCGCCAACGGCATTTCGATCGTCAATTTCAACGAAGGCGGCCGCATGGGCGTCTGCTCCGGCAACATCGTCCGCAATCTGTCGACCAGCGGCCCCTACCCTGCCGATGCGCCCGGCTTCGGCGTCGGCATCAGCGTCGAGGCAGACACCACAGTTGCCGGTAATGTCGTCGAGAATGCGCCGCTCTACGGCATGCAGATCGGCTGGGGACCGTTCATGCGCAATGTGGTCGCCACGGGAAACGTCATCCGCAAGGCAGGAACCGGCATCGTCGTCACCGTGGTCGAAGGTGCCGGGACGGCAATCATTTCCGACAATGTCATCGACGGGGCTCAGAACGGCGCGATCGTCGGCCAGCGCTGGGCCGAGCCAGTGACCGGCGACCTCGCCGCGTCAGGCAATGCCGGCTATGCGCATCTGACCGTCGAGCGCAACCACGTCAGTTGAGGGCGGCCGTGGCCCGGAGCGCGCCGACTTTGGCGGCGATCCGGCTTTCGATAGGCGGATTTGCCTGTTCGGTCAGTTTCGCCGCGAGCGCGTGGTTGGCGTGCAAAAGCTTTGCCAGCACGGCCGCGACCATCACTTCAGCGGCGCGGCCAGCGCCGTCGTCACATTTCAGCGCGATGCCAAGGCCAAGCTCCGGAAGGGCGGCGCAAAAAACACCTTCGGCGCCTCCCTTGACGAAAATCCGGCCCGGCGCTGCCTCCATCATCGCGACATCGGACCTGCCCGTGCCGGCGACGAAAAACGGCTCGGCCATGCAGGCGGAAAGCAGCCGCTCCGCCGCCCGGGCGCGCACCGGCTCGAAGCCGGCACCTGTCGCCATGCGGGCAAAGCCAAGGGCAAAGCTGCGCAGCGGCACGGCATAGGTCGGAATCGAGCAGCCGTCGGTGCCGCGGTGATCGGCGTCATGGGCGGCACCGGTCACCGCCTGCATCGCTTCGCGCACCATCTCCTGCGAGGCATGGCCAGCCTTGACGTAACCGCGATGGGCGATGCCGCTGTGAACGCAGGTGCATAGGAAGCCTGAGTGCTTGCCGGAACAATTGTTGTGCAGCGCGTTCGGCACGCTGCCGGCGCGGGCAAGTGCCAGCGTCGCCCCATGGCTCGACGGCCAATGCGCGCCGCATTCGAGTGCCGTCTCGTCGAGGCCGGCCTTCGCCAGCATGGCCCGCGCGAGCTCGACATGTGGCGGCTCGCCGGAATGCGAGGCGCAGGCCAGCGCCAGCTCCCGATCACCGAAGCCGTAGGCATCGGCAGCGCCGCTCTCGACCAGCGGCAACGCCTGGATCGCCTTGACCGCCGAACGCGGGAACACCGGCTGTCCCGTGTCGCCGATCTCCCAGACAGCCTTGCCGTCGGCGTCGAATACGGCAACAGCACCGCGATGCGCGCTCTCGACGATTGCGCCGCGCAAGACCTCGACCAGAACCGGATTTGTCATGTCACCTCCCGCAATGCGGGCGGGTTTATCTGATCCGGTCGAGAATGGAAACGTAGTTGGCGACCGCAGCACCACCCATGTTGAAGATGCCGCCGAGCTTTGCTCCCGGCACCTGGATGCCACCCGCCTCGCCGACGAGCTGCATGGCGCTCAGCACATGCATGGATACGCCGGTGGCGCCGATCGGATGGCCCTTGGCCTTCAGCCCGCCCGACGGATTGACCGGCAGCCTTCCATCTTTCGCCGTCTCGCCATCCAGGGCCAGCTTGGCGCCCTCACCCGGCCCGGCCAGGCCCATCGCCTCATACTCGATCAGTTCGGCTATCGTGAAACAGTCATGCGTCTCGACGAAGGACAGGTCGCCGAGCGTCACGCCCGCCTGCTTCAGCGCCTGGTTCCAGGCCTGCTCGCAGCCTTCGAAGGCGAGGATGTCGCGCTTCGACATCGGCAGGAAATCCTGCACATGCTGATTAGCGCGGAAGGCCACGGCGCGGCGCATCTTCAGCGCCGTGGCCGTGTCGGCAAGGACAAGCGCGGCGGCGCCGTCCGACACCAGCGAGCAGTCTGTGCGCTTCAGCGGACCGGCGACGAACGGGTTCTTCTCGCTTTCCTGCCGGCAGAACTCGTAGCCGAAATCCTTGCGTATCTGCGCGTAGGGATTTTCGACGCCGTTCTTGTGGTTCTTGGCGGCGATCATCGCCAGCGCATCCGACTGGTCGCCGTAGCGCTGGAAATAGGCTTGGGCGATCTTGCCGAAGACGCCGGCGAAGCCTGCCGGCGTGTCACCGTCCTCCGGCAGATACGAGGCCTTGAGCAGGTTCTTTCCGATCTCGGGACCGGGCGTCGTCGTCATCTGCTCGGCGCCGACCACCAGCACGATACGGGCGGCATTGGCGTCGATGGCGCGGATGCCTTGCCTGACCGCCGCCGAGCCGGTGGCGCAGGCGTTCTCGACGCGGGTCGCCGGCTTGAAGCGCAGCCGGTCGTCGGCCTGGAGGACCAGGCTCGCGGTGAAATCCTGGGCGGAAAACCCGGCGTTGAAGTGGCCGAGCACGATCTCGTCGACGTCATCTGGACCGATGCCGGCATGATCGAGCGCCTCGACTGCCACCTTGGTGATCAGGCCCTCCAACGTCTCGCCTTCGAGCTTGCCGAAGCGCGAATGCGCCCAACCGACGATGCATGCTGTCATGGCGATCTCCATCCTGTGGACCTGGGCCACGCGATACTGCGGCGCGCTCAGCATTGTTCAAGCATGAACCGTTCCGCCGGCTTCGTGAAGGGGCCAGAACCGTACAATCGCTTGATCTTGATCATCTGGTCATAGTGCCTGGCTTTTGCCAGCAAATCAGGCTGGATTTTTGTTGATTGATGCGTCAATAAAAAATAATCTTGCCACGACAGGCCGGAGCAAGAATGCCGAAACTCGGAATGGAACCGTTACGCCGCAGGGCGCTGATCGACGCGACGATCTCGGCGATCGGCGAGCGCGGCTCGCTTGATGTGACCATGTCGGAAATCGCCGGCCGGGCCGGCGTGTCCTCGGCGCTTGCCCACCATTATTTCGGTGCCAAGGACGAATTGCTGTTGGCGACGATGCGGCACATCCTGAGCGAGCTCACCGCCGACACGCGCCGCGCGCTTCGCGCAGCCGGCTCGGCGCGGCAGCGGGTCTCGGCAGTGGTCGCGGTCAATTTCTCCGACATCCAGTTCCGGCCCGAAACGATCGCCGCATGGCTCGCCTTCTATGTCGAGGCGCAGAAATCGGCAGCACTTCGCCGGCTGCTCAGGGTCTATGCGCGGCGGCTGCATTCCAATCTGCTCAGCGGGCTGACCGGCATCCTGCCGAGAAGCGAGGCCGACCGGGTCGCCGAAGCGACGGCGGCGCTGATCGACGGGCTCTATATCAGGCGCGCGCTGAAGGACGGCGTCCCCGATGCCGCGACCGCGATTGCACTGGTCGAGGACTATCTCGAAACGAAGCTCAGCGGACGGCAGAAGCAGTGACATCCAAGCGACCCAACATCCTGATCGTGATGGTCGATCAGCTCAACGGAACGCTGTTTCCGGATGGGCCGGCGGACTTCCTGCACGCGCCGCATCTGAAGGCGCTGGCCGCACGTTCGGCGCGTTTTTGTAACAATTACACCGCCTCGCCGCTCTGCGCGCCGGGCCGCGCCGCATTCATGAGCGGCCAGTTGCCGTCACGCACAGGGGTCTATGACAACGCCGCCGAATTCGTGTCTTCGATCCCGACCTTTGCCCATCATCTGCGCGCTGCCGGCTATCACACCTGCCTCTCCGGCAAGATGCATTTCGTCGGCCCGGACCAATTGCACGGTTTCGAAGAGCGGCTGACCACCGACATCTATCCGGCCGACTTCGGTTGGACGCCGGACTATCGCAAGCCCGGCGAGCGGATCGACTGGTGGTATCACAATCTCGGCTCGGTGAGCGGCGCCGGTACTGCCGAGATCACCAACCAGCTGGAATATGACGACGAGGTCGCCTTCCATGCGGTGCAGAAGCTTTATGATTTTGCCCGCGTCTCCGACGACGCCGCACATCGCCCCTGGTGCTTGACGGTTTCCTTCACCCATCCGCACGATCCCTACGTCGCACGGCGGCGCTACTGGGACCACTACGAGGATTGCCCGGCGCTCGAGCCGGAGGTCGGCTTCATTCCTTATGACAGGCAGGACCCGCATTCGCAGCGGCTCTACCGCGCCAGCGACTATGACAGGTTCGACATCACCACGGAGCAGATCCGCCGCGCGCGGCGCGGTTATTTCGCCAACATCTCATATCTCGACGACAAGCTCGGCGAATTGCTGTCCGTGCTCGAGCTTACGCGCATGCTCGACGACACGACCATCCTGTTCTGCTCGGACCATGGCGACATGCTTGGCGAGCGCGGCCTGTGGTTCAAGATGTGCTTCTTCGAAGGTTCGGCGCGGGTGCCGTTGATGATCGCCGGCAACAGCATACACGCCGGGCTGATCGAGACGCCGGTCTCCAACCTCGACGTGACGCCGACGCTTTGCGACCTCGCCGGCATCGACATCAGCGCGATAGCGCCATGGACCGACGGCCAGTCGCTGCTGCCGCTGCTGAACGGAAAGAAACGCTCCGCGCCGGTGCTGATGGAATATGCGGCTGAAGGCTCCAATGCGCCGATGGTGGCGATCCGCGAGGGCCGCTACAAGTTCATCCATTGCGAGATCGACCCGCCGCAACTGTTTGATCTTGAATCGGATCCCCGGGAATTGACCAACCTCGCCGCCGATCCGGCCAATGCGGCTTTGGTGGCCGCTTTCACCGACAAGGTGCGGGGGCGCTGGGACATGGCGGCCTTCGACGCGGCGGTGCGTACCAGCCAGGCACGCCGCTGGGTGGTCTACCCGGCGCTGCGCAACGGCACCCATTACCCCTGGGAATTCCAGCCGCTGCAGAAGGCATCGGAGCGCTACATGCGCAACCATATGAACCTTGACCTGCTCGAAGAGCAGAAGCGCTTTCCGCGAGGCGAATGATGGCAGATAGTCTCGTCCCCTCGCTCGACCATCTCAGGCAGGCCTATGCCGTCACCTCCAAGGCGACGCAGATCACGCCGCTGCTGGAATCGGCGGCACTCGCCCGCGAGACCGGCGCCGCGCGCGTCTTCGTCAAGGCCGAGTCGCTGCAATGGGCCGGATCGTTCAAGGTGCGCGGCGCCTATTGGCGGCTGAAGCGGCTGTCGCCCGACGAAGCAAAAATGGGCGTCGTCGCCTATTCCTCCGGCAATTTCGCGCAAGGACTGGCGGCGGCAGGCCAGGCGCTTGGCATTCCCGTCACCATCGTCATGCCGATCGACACGCCTGCCGCCAAACGCGATGCCACGTCGGGCTATGGCGCCCGTGTCGTGCTGACCGACCATGGCGAGCGCGCGCGTGAGGAAGTCGCCGCTACCAAGGCGCGCGAGATCGCCGCGAGCGAAGGCCTGGCGCTGCTGCACCCGTTCGACGATCCGGAGATCGTCGCCGGCCAGGCCGGCGCCGGGCTGGAGGCACTCGACCAGCTCGCCGCCAGGCAGGCCGAGGCCGATCTCTTGTTCTGCTCGGTCGGCGGCGGCGGTCTGATCGGCGGTGTGTCGCTGGCCTTCCACTACCTGTCGCCAGCCACGAAGATCATCGGCGTGGAGCCGGAAGGTTTTGACGGCATGGGCTCGTCGTTGGCGCATGGCGCCATCGAAACCATGCCGATCGGGCCGAAATCGATCTGCGACGGGCTGATGTCGCGACGGCCCGGCGACGCGCCGTTCGCAGCGGTGAAGGCCGCCGGCGTTCGCGGCGTCACCGTCGACGATGCTTCGGTGCGGCGCGCCATGCGCATCGCCTTCGAGCGGCTGAAGTTGGTGCTCGAACCTTCGGGCGCTGCTTCGCTCGCGGCACTGCTGGGCGGCAAGGTCGACGTGACCGGCAAGACCGTTCTCGTAATGGCAACCGGCGGCAACGTCTCGCTGGCCGATTTCATTGCGCATATGAACCATGGGCGCGCATGAACCATGCTTGAAGCGGATTTCGTCATTATCGGCTCCGGCTCGGCCGGTTCGGCCATGGCCTACCGGCTGTCGGAGGACGGCAAGCATTCGGTGATCGTTATCGAATATGGCGGCAGCGATATCGGGCCGCTGATCCAGATGCCGTCAGCGCTGTCGATCCCGCTCAATATGAGCCTCTACGACTGGGGCTTTGCCAGCGAGCCGGAGCCGCACCTCGGCGGCCGCGTGCTGGCGACGCCGCGCGGCAAGGTCATCGGCGGCTCGTCGTCGATCAACGGCATGGTCTATGTGCGCGGCCATGCCCGCGACTTCGACCATTGGGCCGAACAGGGCGCGGCCGGCTGGGGCTTTGCCGACGTGCTCCCCTATTTCAAGCGCATGGAGGACAGTGCAGGCGGCGAGGATGGCTGGCGCGGCCATGGCGGCCCGCTGACCGTGCAGCGCGGCTCGAGGACGAACCCACTCTATGGCGCCTTCGTCGAGGCAGGCCGGCAGGCCGGCTTCGAGCTGACCGACGACTATAACGGCGCGAAGCAGGAAGGCTTTGGGCCGATGGAGCAGACCATTCGCGGCGGCCGTCGCTGGTCGGCCGCGAGCGCCTATCTGAGGCCGGCGCTGAGGCGGAAAAATGTCAGCCTGGTCAAAGGTTTCGCCCGGCGAATAATCGTCGAGAATCAACGCGCCACCGGCGTCGAGATCGAAGTGCGCAAACGGATTCAGGTGGTCAGAGCGCGGCGCGAGGTGATCGTTGCCGCGTCCTCGATCAACTCGCCCAAGATCCTGATGCTGTCCGGCATCGGCCCCGGCCAGCACCTTAGGGAGAACGGTATTCCGGTGATCGCCGACCGGCCCGGCGTCGGCCGCAATCTGCAGGACCATATGGAACTTTACATCCAGCAGGAATCGACGAAGCCGATTACGCTGAACTCGGTGCTGAACCCGTTCTCGAAGGCGCTGATCGGGGCGCAGTGGCTGTTCTTCAAGTCCGGCCTCGGCGCCACCAATCATTTCGAGGCGGCCGCCTTCGTGCGCTCGCGCGCCGGCGTCGACTATCCCGATATCCAGTATCACTTCATCCCGGCCGCGGTCCGCTATGACGGCAAGGCGGCGGCCAAGGCGCATGGTTTCCAGGCGCATGTCGGGCCGATGCGGTCGAAGTCGCGCGGTTCGGTCACGCTGCGCTCGCCCGATCCCAAATCGAAGCCGGTGATCCGCTTCAACTACATGTCGCATCCGGATGACTGGACGGAGTTCCGTCACTGCATCCGGCTGACCCGCGAGATCTTCGGGCAAGCGGCCTTCGATCCGTACCGCGGCAAGGAACTGTCGCCGGGCTCGCATGTGCAATCGGATGAGGAGCTCGACGCCTTCATTCGCGACCACGCCGAAAGCGCCTACCATCCTTGCGGCACCTGCAAGATGGGCCGTGCCGATGATGCGATGAGCGTCGTCGATCCGGAATGCCGCGTCATTGGCGTGGAAGGGCTGCGGGTCGCCGATTCGTCGATCTTTCCACGCGTCACCAACGGCAATCTCAACGCGCCGTCGATCATGACCGGCGAGAAGGCCGCCGACCACATTCTCGGGCGTACGCCGCTGCCACCGTCCAACCAGGAACCATGGATCAATCCGCGCTGGCAGGCGTCGGACAGATAGGCCATGATCCGCGGACGCATATTCCGCATGCCGCGAAAAGACGATTTGGAGAACAGTCATGCGCGCCCAGCCAACGGCATCGCATTATGTCAACGGCCGCTATATCGACGACGAGCGCGGCGCTGCGCTGCCGGTCATCTATCCCGCAACCGGCGAGACCATCGCCATGCTGCGCTCGGCGACACCGAACGTGCTGGAGCTCGCGATCGAGGCCGCGCGTGCGGCACAGCCGGCCTGGGCACGGCTGAAGCCGGTCGAGCGCGGCCGCATCCTGCGCCGCGCCGCCGACATTTTGCGGGCGCGCAATGCCGATCTGGCGCGCATCGAGACGCTGGATACCGGTAAGCCGGTCCAGGAGACGCTCGTTGCGGACGCCCCGTCGGCGGCGGATTGCCTCGAATATTTCGGCGGCGCCATCGCCGCCTTTAATGGCGAGGCCGTCGATCTCGGCGGACCCTTTGCCTATACCAGGCGCGAGGCGCTCGGCGTCTGCGTCGGCATCGGCGCCTGGAACTACCCGATCCAGATCGCCGGCTGGAAATCCGCACCCGCGCTCGCCATGGGCAATGCGATGGTGTTCAAGCCGTCGGAGAACACGCCGCTTTCAGCACTGGCGCTCGCCGAAATCTATACCGAGGCCGGCCTGCCGGACGGGTTGTTCAACGTCGTGCAAGGCTTTGGCGATGTCGGCGCCGGCCTTGTCGGACATGATGTCGTCGCCAAAGTCTCGGTGACTGGCTCGGTGCCGACCGGCCGCAAGGTGCTGTCGCTCGCCGGCTCGAAGATGAAGCACGCGACGATGGAGCTCGGCGGCAAGTCGCCGCTGATCGTCTTCGATGACGCCAACCTCGAAAATGCCATCGGCGGCGCCATGCTCGGCAATTTCTATTCGACCGGCCAGATCTGCTCCAACGGCACGCGGGTGTTCGTGCAGAGCAGCATCCATGACCGTTTCGTCGAGAGGCTGACCGAACGGACGAAGAAAATCCGCATCGGCGATCCGCTCGATCCGGACACGCAGATGGGGCCGCTGGTCTCGAAGGCGCAGCACGACAAGGTCATCTCATACGTCGAGACGGGCAAGCAGGATGGCGCGGTGCTCGCCTGCGGCGGCAACGTGCCTTCGCTGCAGGGCTTCCAGGGTGGCTTCTTCGTCGAGCCGACGGTGTTCACCGGTGTCACCGACACGATGCGCATCGCCCGCGAGGAGATTTTCGGGCCGGTGATGAGCGTGCTGAAATTCGACAGCGAGGACGAGGTGATCGATCGCGCCAACGACACCGAATTCGGCCTCGCCGCCGGCGTGTTCACACGCGACCTGCAGCGCGCCCACCGCGTCATCGCCGAATTGCAGGCCGGCACCTGCTGGATCAACGCCTACAATCTGACGCCGGTCGAAATCCCCTTCGGCGGCTTCAAGCAGTCCGGTATCGGCCGCGAGAATTCGCTCGCGGCACTGGCACTCTATTCGCAGCTGAAGTCGGTCTATGTCGAGACCGGGGATGTCGCCAGCCCGTACTGATCCTTGCGGGCGGTACCATCCAGATACTGGGTCAGCGCGCAGACCAGATGATAGAAGATGCTGGCCGGCACCTCGCTTGCCAACGAACGGCCGCGCTCGTCGATGCGGTCGATCCACAGGCCGAGCGGTGCGGGATTGATGTGCCAGCGGAACAGTCGGCCGACACGCGCCTCGATTTCCGGCTTCAGGTCGGGACCGCCCGAACCGTCCAGCGCGATCGCCGCCTTGATCGCTTCGGCCTGGGGCCAGCTGCGCGAGACGCGGTCGAGCGGCAGTCCTTGCCGCGAGACGGCGCCGTAGGCGAGGCCCGTGGCGCGGTTCAGACCATTGGCAATCGCCGACGCGTAAAGCTTCCGGGCTAGGCCGGTCAAGCCGCTCTGGCCGCTGCGCCCGGCGAAGTCGACCAGCAGCGAGGCCCATTCGAAATGATGGCCGGGTTCGGTCCACGTGCCCTTCTCGCCAGGGGCCGGCCGCCATTCATGGTCGAAATACTCACCCAGCGTCCAGCTTTCCGGGTCGAAGAAATGGCTGCGGAACAGATCGACGATGCGCGCGGCGCGGCGAAGATAGGCGCGCTCGCCGGTCGCCTGATGCCAGGCCAGGAATGCCTCGAGCAGATGCATGTGCGGGTTGGAGCGGCGCTCGCCCTCGCCGCTCGAGGTCTCGCGGAAGCCTGTCAGGCGTTCGTCCTCGAGATGCGCGTCGATGAACGCAAAGGTCTCCTCGCCAAGCCGCAACGCATCGGGATTGCCGCACATATGGGCATGTGCCAGCGCCAGGAGCACGCAGGAATGGTCGTAAGCATCCTCGGCGGCGTCGGCGACAGTGCCGTCGATGTTGAGCGTGCGTACCCAGCCGCCATTGTCGGTACGTCCGTGCCTGGCCATGAATTCGAGGCCGTGGCTGATCAGCCGATCGGCCGGGCCGTTCCAGCCGCGCGCCTTGGCGACGGCGAAGGCGTAGATCTGCCTGGCCTGCGTGCGCATACGCTTGGGTTTCATCAGCGGGGCGGCATCGAAGCCGAGCGCCTCGTGGAACCCGCCATGGCGCTCATCGACGCCGACTGTCGACCATAACGGCACCGTCTCCTCGAACAGCCAATGGTGCACGCGGCGCTGCCAGGCGCCGCTTTCGATGACGCGGTCGTCGGCGGGCGTGAACCTGGTCTCGAGGCGGCCGCTTTTTTCGAGCTGCTCGACGATCTTCTTGACGTTCTGGCTGTGGCTGACCGGCGCGACGAAAGTGGCGTCGGCGGTCGACACGATGGCGACGTCCTTCAGGCCTATGGCCGACAGCAGGCGACCGTCGCTGCGGATATAGGAGTTCTCGCAATCGATGGCGACGACATCGCCGACGATGACATTGCCCTGCGTGTCGGAGGGGCCGACGTCGAGCAGCGACTGCCAGGAGCCGAGATCGTTCCAGCGAAAGCCGGCCGGCACCATGGCGATGCCGCTGGCGCGCTCCATGATCGCATAGTCGATCGATGTCGATGGGATGGCGGCATAGAGCTCCAGAGGCATGTAGAGGCCGGAAAGATCCGATGTGGCAGCCTGGTAGGCAGCCTCTGTGGCGCTCCAGATGTCGGGCTGGAAAGCCATGAACGCGTCGCGCATGGCACTGGCGCGAAACAGGAAGATGCCGGTGTTCCAGTAGAAATTGCCGGCCTCGAGATAGCTCTGCGCCGTAGCGAGATCGGGCTTTTCGACGAAACGCGAGACATCGCAGACGCCATCGCGCTCGCCGGCCACCTCGATGTAGCCATAACCGGTCTCGGGTTGGGCGGGCTTGATGCCGAACACCACCAGCCTGCCCTGGCGCGCGACAGCCGTGCCGGCCTCGACGCTCCGCCAGAATTGCTGCGCGGTCGCGATCTCATGGTCGGACGGCACCACCAGCACCAGGCTGTCGCCGAATTCCGACAGCGCGCGCAGGCTTGCCAAAGCGACGGCCGCGGCGGTGTTGCGTCCGGTCGGCTCGAACAGCGGACCGCCGCCGGAAAGCTCGTGACCAGCAATGTCGGCATGAACGCGGTCGGCATGCCTTTCCGAGGCAATCAGGAAAACCGGCGTTTCGCCTTCCGGCCGCGCGGTCAGTCGGCGCAGCGTCTTGGCCAGCATCGAGCCGTCGCCGGAGAAATCATGGAACTGCTTAGGATTGTCCTCGCGTGACAGCGGCCACAGCCGCGAGCCAACGCCACCGCTCATCACAAAACTGACGATCCGTTCGGTCATGAAAACAAGCCTCGTGCTCAAAAGGTCTGATTGTAGGCGCCGACTTCGGGGCTGCGGCGCAGCACCGCATCGACGGCTTCGAACATCTGCCGGCGCCGCTCGGACGATACCGGGCTTTCGACCACCACCACAAGCTCCGGCTTGTTCGATGATGCCCGCACCAGCCCCCAGGTACCATCCTCCGACACGACCCTGACGCCGTTGACGGTGATCAGTTCGGCGATCTTCTGGCCGGCGAAGACCGCGCCCTCGTCCTTCATCTTGCGAAATTCGCCTACGACGCGCTCGACGACGCCGTATTTGAGCTCGTCGGCGCAGTGTGGCGACATGGTCGGCGTGCCGAAGGTCAGCGGCAGGTCGCGGTAGAGGTCGGCCATGCTGCTTTGCGGGCTGCGATCCAGCATCTGGCATATGGCGATGGCCGTTACCAGGCCATCGTCATAGCCGCGGCCGATCGGCGGATTGAAGAAGAAATGGCCCGATTTCTCGAAGCCGGCGGCAGCGCCGAGTTCGGCGACGCGCCGCTTGATATAGGAGTGACCGGTTTTCCAATAGTCGGTGACGGCGCCATTTTCCCGCAACACCTTGTCAGTCATGAACAATCCGGTCGACTTGACATCGACGACGAAAGTCGAGCCGGGATAGAGGTGCGAAATGTCGCGCGCCAGCATGACGCCGACCTTGTCGGCGAAGATCTCGTTGCCTTCATTGTCGACCACGCCGCAGCGATCGCCGTCGCCGTCGAAACCGAGCCCGACATCGGCGCCCGTTTCCAGCACCTTGTCGCGAATGGCGTGCAGCATCTGCATGTCTTCGGGGTTGGGATTGTAATTGGGAAACGTATGATCGAGCTCGACGTCGAGCGGGATCACCTCGCAGCCGATCCTTTCCAGTGCCTCGGGAGCGAAAGCCCCGGCGGTGCCGTTGCCGCAAGCGGCCACCACCTTGAGCTTCCTGGAGATACGCTTTCCCGCTGTCAGATCGTCAAGGTAGGGTTTGCGGAAATCCGCAACGAAGTCATAGGAGCCACCACCGACAAGGTCGAAATCGCCTGAGAGCACGATCGCCTTCAACGCGCTCATCTCCTCCGGACCAAAAGTCAGCGGGCGCGCCGCGCCCATCTTGACGCCGGTCCAGCCATTCTCGTTGTGCGAGGCAGTGACCATGGCGACGGATGGCGTGTCGAGCGCGAACTGGGCGAAATAAGCCATCGGCGACAGGGCCAGCCCAACATCCTTGACCCGTGCGCCGGCCGCCATCAGCCCGGAAACCAGCGCCAGCTTTATGGCAAGCGAATAGGAGCGGAAATCGTGACCGGTGACGATGCCGGGTCCGGCACCCAGGCGACGGATCAGCGTGCCGAGCCCCATGCCGAGCGCCTGGACGCCGATGAGATTGAGTTCCGGCGTTTCGTTCGAGCCGGGATGGCCGAACCACCAGCGCGCATCATATTCGCGAAACCCGGACGGCTTGATCAACGCCGAGGTTTCAAACTCAAAAGTGTTTGGTCTGACATCGCTAACGATCTTCATCGACAACTGCAAACTCCAGGCGGCTGAATCAGGTGCTTCGAGACAAGTGGACGGTTACACAGAAGCCCCTTTAAGCCGTGTTTGTGCGACAGGAAACTGAAACCTGTATGACGTGGCGGCTAAAGCCAAAGAAATGCGACGGAAGCGCTGCCATAGGCGCTTGCAGTAACCAAACGCGGCGGCTATAAGCCCGCGGTCTGGTCACGGAGTGTAGCGCAGCCTGGTAGCGCACATCGTTCGGGACGATGGGGTCGCAGGTTCAAATCCTGCCACTCCGACCAGAAAAAACATGTCTACCCGGGAGGCACGGTTTAGGGCTCGTAGGCGCTCTTTCCAAATTGCGCCTTTACATTCGACAAGATGGCAAGTCTGGCCGAGGAGAGGCCAAGCGGTGCCCCAGTGGCATCGGATCCCGATATTGCCGACGCGAGCGGATGTCACGGACAAAAAGCGAGATTTCCAAGGCACCGGAAACGTCCCCCGCTTCGGAATGCCAAGTCGTCCCGTGAAGGCCGGCGTGAGATTTACACCTCAGTTGCAACCGCGACATGGGATAGCCCGAGCCACCATTTTGATGCGGCTGTCAGCTACCCTCCGGGAACTCACCAAACTCATCATCCGGCGGGAAAGCCAAGTCGGTGCGATTCCTTCGCCGCATTTCGCAAGTCTTTGTTTCTCGCAGCGCTATCGCCCATTTTGCTTGTTGCAGAGCCGGTCTTGTTGCCTCTCCAATGATCCCCGTCCGCAGGACGAACACGTTCGTAGCGAAAAGGGTGATCATCGTGACGACCCATCATCATGCCCGTACGGCAGCGGTGTCTAGCGGCGTAGGTATACTGCGCCCTCAACTCGGGCCTGCTTCCGCCGACAAATATCAGCAGCCGATCTCCAAGACCGATGCGCGCAGCCTGACTGTCGGTGACATCCTCGCCGCCTATTCCGAAGCGCGCCAGGCCAAGATTGCCGGTCGAAAGGAATTTCTCGCCAGGATGCGTTTTCTGAACGAATTCTTCGGCACCGAGCCGGTCGCGAGCATCAATGGAGATCGCTGCCGCGCCTA
Organism: Mesorhizobium sp. M1329; assembly: GCF_040318035.1. Classification (NCBI taxonomy): domain Bacteria; kingdom Pseudomonadati; phylum Pseudomonadota; class Alphaproteobacteria; order Hyphomicrobiales; family Phyllobacteriaceae; genus Mesorhizobium; species Mesorhizobium sp. M1329. The sequence goes on from NZ_JAMYLN010000001.1 coordinate 199,823, forward strand.
TGTCGAGCACCGTTCGCGCGAGCGCAATCGAGTAGAGCGTGAGCGAATCGCCAAGCTCAACGCCGCGGCGATGGAGACCCGCCGTGCGTTACTCCCGGCGTGGCGAGACAAGGACTTTACATCAGGCCCGCGTCGCGATCTTGAGGACCTCCGCTCGGCGATCAACTTTTGGGCCAAGGAATACGGTCTCGATCCGAAACCGTCCGTCACCTTGCCAGACAAACCAGCAGCGCGCGAGCGCTGGCTGACGCGCGAGGAAGCAGCGGGACTGCTGCGCGCGGCATTGCGGCTGCGCCGGAAGCACGGTCAGTACGCTCATCTCTGCCGCTTTATCATTGTGGGGCTCTACACTGGCTGCCGACATCCTTCAATCCTGCAACTCAATTGGGATGGCGAGGCCGCAGGAGCTTGGCCGGACCTAGGCCGCGGTGTGCTCTATTGCAAAGATCAGCACGCGAAAAAAAGCAAGAAATGGCGTCCGCCGGCGCGACTGCCGTCACGGCTGATCGCCCATATGCGCCGCTGGAAGCGTATCGATTGTGACTGCCGGCCGGTCGTCCATGACAGCCTGGGCAAACCGACAAAGCGCATCGAGAAGGCGTTCCGCACCTGCCGCGTGGAAGCCGGGCTCGGCGACGATGTCACCCCGAATGTGCTTCGCTATACCCGCGCCATGTGGCCTGTGCTGTGCGACGTCGACATGTGGCGGATCGCCAGCAAGGCTATGCGCTCAGGCGAAATCGCGTCACGTCAATGGCCGCTGCCATCAGTGTCTGCGTGTAGGTTGCCTGCGGATTGCTGAAGATCGCCTCGGCCGGTCCCTCCTCGACGATCTTGCCCTGCTTCATGACGATGATGTAGTCGGCCATGGCGCGCACGACGGCGAGATCGTGGCTGATGAACAGATAGGACAGTTCGTGGTCGGCCTGCAGCTTGCGCAGCAATTCGACGATCTGCTTCTGCACCGAGCGGTCCAGCGCCGAGGTCGGCTCGTCCAGCACCACCACTTTCGGCTTGAGGATCATGGCGCGCGCAATGGCGATGCGCTGCCGCTGGCCGCCAGAGAATTCATGCGGATAGCGGTTGCGCGTGTTCGGGTCGAGCCCGACTTCGAGCAAGGCATCGACGGCGCGGAGATCGCGCTGCCTGCCCGACAGATTGGGCTCGTGGACCAGTAGCCCCTCGGTGATGATCTGGCCGACGGTCATGCGTGGCGACAGCGAGCCGAACGGGTCCTGGAAGACCAGCTGTAATTCGCGCCGCAGCGGCCGCATCGCCTGGCGGTCGGCGTGGGAAATGTCGCGGTCGCCAAGCCGGATGATGCCGTCGCTGGGCAGGAGCCGCAGCAAGGCGCGGCCGAGCGTCGATTTTCCCGAGCCGGATTCGCCGACGATGCCGATCGTCTGGTTGCGCTTCAGCCGTATCGAAATGCGATCGACGGCGCGCAGCAGCAGCGGCTCGCCGCCAAGAAATCCACCGCCGATCTTAAAGGTTACCTCGACGTTCCTGCCTTCAAGCAGGACCGGGGCATTCGGAGGCGGCGGCGCCTTGGTGCCGGTCGGTTCGGCGGCGAGCAGCATCTTGGTGTAGGCGTGCTGCGGGTTGGCGAAGATCGCTTCCGCCTCGCCCTCCTCGACCACCTCGCCATAGCGCATCACATAGACCCGATCGGCAAAGCGCCTGACGATGCCGAGATCGTGGGTGATGAAGACGATCGCCATGCCGAGCTTGCGCTGCAGTTCGGCGAGCAGCATGAGGATCTGCGCCTGGATGGTCACGTCGAGCGCGGTCGTCGGCTCGTCGGCGATCAGTATGTCGGGGTCGTTGGCCAGCGCCATGGCGATCATGACGCGCTGGCGCTGGCCGCCCGACAACTCGTGCGGATAGGATTTCATCCGCCGCTCCGGATCGGGAATATGGACCAGCCGCAGCAGCTTGAGCGCCTCCTCGCGCGCCGCGGCGGCGCCAAGTCCGCGATGCTTGCGGATCGGCTCGATCAGCTGGTTGCCGATCGAATAGAGCGGGTCGAGCGACGTCATCGGCTCCTGGAAGATCATGCTGATCTTGCGGCCGCGGATCTTGTTGAGCTCGGGCTTGCTCAAGGTCAAAAGATTGCGACCGCGATAATCGACGGTGCCGGTGGCTTCGCCGTTCGAGGCGAGCAGGCTCATCGCCGCCATCATCGTCTGGCTCTTGCCGGAACCGGATTCGCCGACGACGGCAACAGTCTCGCCTGATTTGACGTGAATATTGATGCCCTTCACCGCCTCCACCACACCGTCGAGGGTGCGGAAGCGGACGCGAAGGTCTTTGACGCTGAGGATGGTTTCGGAAGCAGCCATCTCAACGATCCTTCGGGTCGAGCGCGTCGCGCAGCCCATCGCCGACGAAATTCAGCGCGAACAGCGTTGAGACGAGAAAGAAGGCCGGGAACAAAAGCAGCCAGTTGGCAGAACCGATGTTCTGGGCGCCGACCGAAATCAGCACGCCCCAGCTGGTCATCGGCTCCTGGACGCCGAGCCCGAGGAACGACAAAAAACTCTCCAGGATGATGACCTGCGGCACCAGCAGCGTCATGTAGATCACCACCGGCCCGAGCAAATTGGGGATCACATGGCGCAGCAGAATGCCGCGCTGGCCGACGCCCATCGCCTCCGCCGCCTGGACATATTCCTGCCGGCGGATCGACAGCGCCTGTCCGCGCACGATGCGCGCCATGTCGAGCCACAGCACCGCGCCGACGGCCAGGAACATCAGCACGAAGTTCCTGCCGAAGAACACCACCAGCATGATGACGAAGAAGATGAACGGCAAAGAATAAAGCACGTCGACGACACGCATCATCACCTCGTCGACCCTGCCGCCGGCAAGACCGGCGGTGGCGCCGTAGAGCACGCCGATGACAACGGCCACGATGCCAGCAAGCAGGCCGATGGCCAGCGATATGCGCCCCGCCATCAGCGTTCTGGACAGGAGATCGCGGCCGGTATTGTCGGTGCCGAACAGGAAATATTGCTGCTTGATCGAGGCACTCATCACCATTTCGAGACCGTCCGGCGATTTGCTCTCGATCTTTGTGTCATCAAAGGTATCGGAACGATCAAGGTAGCGAATGTTGCGGTCGTCGATCGGCTTGGACGATTTGACGGTAACGAACACACGGCTGCCCTCCTGCCGCCACTCCTTGATGTCGACGCGCATACGCCTGATCGCCTCATCGAGAGCGCCTTCGATCATGTCGGCCTTCGGATAGGCGGAGAAGCTCGGCGGCGTACGGACATAGTCGGCATAGATGGTGGTGTATTGGTGCGGCACGAAATAGGGCCCAAACACGCTGATGACGGCGATGAAGGCAAGGTAATAGAGGCTGAACATGGCCGCGCGATTGGCCTTGAGGCGCGCCCAGGCGTCACCCCACAGGGACCGGCCGACGACTGGTGCGGCAACTGCGATGTCAGTCATAGCGCACCCTCGGATCGACGACCCCATAGAGGACGTCGACGATCAGGTTGAAGACAATGGTGAAGAGCGCGATGACCACCACCGTCCCCATCACCAGTGTGTAGTCGCGGTTGAGCGCGGCAACGACAAAATGGCGGCCGATGCCCGGGATAGAGAAGATGGTCTCGACGATGATCGAGCCGGTGAGAAGGGCTGCAGCTGCCGGACCGGTGAAGGAGACGATCGGCAGGATGGCGCCGCGCAGTGCATGCTTGACGACGACTGACCAGTCGGACAGGCCGAGAGCGCGCGCGGTGCGGATGTGATGCGAGTGCAGCGATTCGATCATCGAGCCGCGCATCAGGCGGGCAACGATGGCGATCTGCGGCAGAGCGAGGGTCAGCACCGGGCCGACCTTATTGATGAGGGCTCCATCGCCCCAGCCACCGATCGGCAGCAGCTTCCAGGTCAATCCGAATACAAGCTGGATTACCGGGGCGATGACAAAAGTTGGTATGGTGCTGCCGGCGGTCGCCAGCGCGATCACCGAATAGTCGGCAAGCTTGTTCTGGTTGAGCGCGGCAACAGTGCCGAGCACGCTGCCGAGGAGCAGCGCCAGAACGAGCGCCGAAGCGCCGAGTTGGATCGAGATCGGCAGGCCTTCCCTGAACAGCTCGCCGACGGTGAAATCCGGCATGTTGTAGCTGGGGCCGAAATTGCCGCGCAGAAGATTGCCTAAGTAATGAAGGTACTGCAGCCAGAGCGGGTCGTTGAGGCCGAACTGGGCTTCGAGATTGGCCCTGATCTCGGGGCTCAGGCCCCGCTCCTGGTTGAACGGGCCGCCCGGCGCGACGCGTATCAGGAAGAACGCTATGGTCACGATGACGAACAGCGTCGGGATGGCGGTCAGCAGCCGCCGGAAAACGAATCGCAGCATCGATGCCCCGCTTGATCCAGAGCAGCGCGCGTCCGGCTGGACGATTGCGCTCTAGCCTTCAAATCTTCGCACCGACATTGTCGAAAATCGAATCCGGTTCCCGGGCCGATGCGATGGCAAACCGGCGCCGCCGCGCGTTGAGTTGCGCGGCGGTCTGGCTAAGGGATCAGTCCTTGCTGATGAAGCGGGACGGATGGATGTCCATCACATTGTCGTCGAAGCCGTGCAGCTTCGAGGAAACGATGTCGTGGTAGCTGTAGTAGAGAAGCGGTATCTCGCCGACGTCGTCGACGAGGATGCGCTCGGCCTCGGCGAGTTCCTTCATGCGCTGTTCGGGCTTGCCGCCGGCGGCGGCGGCCTTATCCATTGCCGCTTCGAATTTCGGGCTGTCATAGCTCGAATAATTATTGCCGCTGGCCTTGCGGGATATGCCGAGGAAGGTTTCCGGGTCCTTGTAATCGGCGATCCAGGCGGCACGCGCCACGTCATAGTCGCCCTTCTGCTCGAGGAAGGAGTAGTGCGTCTTGGTGTCGGTGTTGAGCAGGCTGACCTCGACGCCAAGCGGCTTCAGCTGTTCCTGGATGGCGACAGCGGTGTTCTTGTGGTTTTCCGAGGTGTTGTAGCGGATCTGCATCTTCAACGGATGCTCGGGTGTATAGCCGAGTTTCTCGAGGATCTTCTTCGCAGCGTCCTCGCGGTCGATCTGCGACATGTCGGCGTATTTGGCCAGTGCCGGCGTGTAGCCCTCGATGCCTGGAGGCACCATCGAATAGCCGGGCAGCATCGAATTCTGCCAGACTTTTTCAGCAAGGAAATCGCGATCGATCGCCATCGAGATGGCGTTGCGCAGTTCGACATTGTCCCACGGCGCCTTGTCGGTCTTGATCGCGTAATAGTAGATGCCGAGATATGGCCCGACACGGACCTGATCGCCGAATTTGGCCCTGAGGTCGGCGAGCTGTTCGGTCGGCAGGTCACCGTAACTGTCGAATTCGCCGGCCTCGAAGCGCTTCATCGCAGACGAGCGATCCTCGGTCGGGATGTAGTTGACCACGTCGAACTTGACGCTGGCGGCGTCCCAGAATTTCGGATTCTTGACCAGCTTCAGATGGTCGTTGGGAATCCACTCTGCCGCTGTAAAGGCCCCGTTGGAGACCAGCTTGCCTGCCTTGATCCAGTCGGCGCCAAGCTTTTCGATGGACGCCTTGTTGACCGGATAGGTTGCCTGATGGGTCAGCATCTCCAGGAAGTAAGGCGTTGGCGCCTTAAGCGTGACTTCGAGGGTATTTGCGTCAATCGCCTTGACGCCCATATCCTCCGGCTTGCCCTTCTTGGTATTGACTTCCTCGGCACCCTTCACGGGATAAAGCATGGAAGCGTATTCGGCTGCGGTGGCCGGATCTTCCAGCCGACGGAACGAATAAACGAAGTCGTCCGCCGTCACAGGGCTGCCATCCGACCAGAGGCCGTCCTTGCGCAGCTTGAAGGTGTAGACAGTGCCGTCGTCGGACACCGTCCAGCTTTCGGCGGCGCCCGGAATGAGATTCGTCTTCTGGTCATGCATGACGAGGCCCTGGAATAGGTCGCGTATGATATCTGCTTCGTAGACCGTCGAGGTCTTGTGCGGATCGAGCGTCTCCGCTTCGGCGGCGGCTCCGCGGTTGTAGACGGTTTCGGCGAAAGCCGGCGTGTAGAACGTACCGGCGGCCAAGACCATGGTCGTGGCGAGTACCGTCGCCTTCAGCACATGTTTCAGCATGGAGTTCTCCCTAATGACGTCGCCCTTCAGCCACGTCTCTAAGTGTTGACGCCCCGAAACCGATTGGCTGGTTCCTTTCGAGCGCGCAGCCGGTTCCCTTTCCGGCAGCTGGTGGCCAAACAGTAACGTGGAGATTTTTTATTTCAACAGACTCTCGGGGTCACCCAAAGTAAGGGGGCCGGGGCAGTCGTTTTGCGGGCGGCCAATCAATGGTCGAAACCATGAGTTTGACTGGGTTTCCTGGCCAGAACGCCGATCTGGGAAATAATCTGGCCGATCATTTCAGTTTACCAGAATGTATTAATTGGTTCTTAGGCAACCAAGGGTTACAAACTTCGATGGGATCGGCACATCGACCTCGGGTTCCAACGGGCAAGGGCAATGAACAAGATAGACAGTAATACTGTCACATTGAAGCGTAAAATATTGCGCCAAATACGGATGAATCTACGCAAAATTGGAGAAGAGTCCGGAACTTCCGCGGTCGAGTTCGCCCTGCTTTCCCCGATCTTTATCTTGCTCCTACTCGGAATGGTTGCATACGGTATCTATTTTGGTGCAAGCAACTCCTTGCAGCAAATCGCCGCCGATGCCGCCCGCACTGCGATTGCTGGATTGAACCAAACTGAGCGCCAGGCGCTGGTGGCGAGTTTCGTCAAAAACAATGCCAGTGGATACCCGTTCGTCGATTCCGGCAAGCTGACCTATCAGGCGACGGACAGCACGGCCGACGGAAATCAGTTCGTCGTGTCGATCCAGTACGATGCCAGCAACCTGCCAATCTGGAACCTGTTGCCCAGCCTTGCGATGCCGCAAACCACGATCTCACGCAGGTCGACCATCCGGATTGGAGGCATTTGAAATGTCGCGGTTCTTGCTGAGGGGCATCGGGGGGATCGCTCGCTCGATGGTTGGCGACAAGAAGGCGAACTTTGCCGTCATGACGGCGCTGATAGCGCCATTCGCGTTGGGGCTGGCGGCCTTCGCTGTCGACGAAGGTTCGATCTACACGGAGCGCAGGGAAGCCCAGGCGATGACCGATCTGGCGGCGATCACCGCGGCGTCGAACATCAACAATATGGAAGCCGCGGCAGTAACCACGCTCAGTGACAACCGAATGCCCGGCATCATTGTTCAAAAGCCAGGTCAGACAATCGTTCCCACGGTTGGCAAAACCGTCGTGTCGGTCACCGGCGGCCGATACTCAGCGGCGTCCTCCGTTGGCGTCGACAAGCGCTTCGAAGCCGGTAAAACGCCTTACAACGCCGTTCGCGTCACTCTGAAAAAAATCCCCGCCCGGTATTTCGCCAGTTCGCTCATCCCTACTCCGGTCGTCGGCACCGAAGCCATTGCCAGCGTGACCCCGCAAGCGATGTTCTCGGTCGGGTCCAGGCTCCTCAGCGTCAATGGCGGCATCCTCAACGCACTTCTCAGCAAGTTGCTGGGCGCCAACATTGCGCTCAGCGTCATGGACTACAACGCGCTGATCTCGGCCGATGTAAACGTGCTTTCGTTCGTCGATGCCCTTGCCGTACAGTTGCAACTGACAGGTGTCAGCTATTCCGACGTGCTGGCGTCAAAAGCGACGGTAGGCCAGATCGCGACCGCCATGGCCAATGCGTCCGGGTCGGGCAGCGCCAGCAAACTTGTGCTGCAGACGATTGCGTCGAGGGCCACCAACACGGTCAAAATACCCCTCAGTCATCTTATCGATCTTGGCTCGATCGGTAAGCTCGGCCTCGGACAAAAGTCTCCCGGCTTTTCCGTCGACGCAAGCGCGATGGGCATGCTGGGTGCCGCCGCCTCGCTGGCCAATGGCTCAAACCAGGTCCAGGTCGATCTCGGCGCCACTATTCCGGGACTTACCTCCACCACGCTCGCCATCGCCATCGGCGAGCCGATGCAATACTCACCCTGGCTGGCCGTCGGGGAAAAAGGCACCGTGGTGCGCACCGCGCAGACGCGCATCAAGCTGGTCACCACAGTCGGCATCGGCAATTCCAATCTCGGCGGCGGCATCAGTCTGCTGTCCGTCAACTTGCCTCTGCATGTCGAAGTCGCCTATGCGGAAGCCAAGCTAACCGACATCAGCTGCCCGACGGGCCGGCCGGATAGCATCAAGGTCTCGATCGCCGCGCAGCCTGGCGTGGCCTCGCTGCACCTTGCCGCCAGCGACGCCGACAACAACCCATCGGCCTTCGCCGATTTCAGCAATCCGCAATCGTTCTCCGATGCCACGATTGCACAGGTAAGCGTGAGGCTTCTGCTGCTCACCCTCAATCTGCTCGATGTGAAGGGTTCGTCATCGCTTGCCATCACCAACAACGATCCGACCACATTGACCTTCGACAGCACCGATATCGCCAACAAGACGATAAAAACTGTCGCCACGAAAAACCTGACGCAATCGCTCACGACATCGCTGGTCAGCGGCCTCTCGCTCTCGGTCAATGCACTGGGCCTCGGGCTGGACGTGACGGCCCTGCTCGGAACGGTGAAGCCGGCGGTGGTAACGGCTCTGAACGGGGTGACGGCGCCGGTCGACGAACTGGTCTATAACGTGCTTGCAGCTGTCGGCGTGCATGTCGGCGAGGCCGATGTGCGGGTTGTCGGCGCGACTTGCGGGCGCTCCGTGCTCGTTCAATGAGATGATGAAATAGAGCTCAGCCGATCCGGCCGAGGAAGCAGCCCAACGGCGGCAGCGACAGAGTTCTTTCCTGCAAGACGCCGGCAGCACCGCCAAGATCTATTGGCTCTATCGCTTCCACATCCGGTGGCAAGTGCCAGCCGGCCGGCTCGTCGGCGAAATTGAAGACACAGAGCAGCTTTTCGTCACCGCCTTCGCGAATGAAAGCAAGGACGTCGCCTTCGGCATCGTGGAACCGGATCGAGCCTCGAACCAGCGCCGGATGCTGCTTGCGCAAGGCCAGCATCGCCCGGTAGCTCGCCAGGACGGAGGTTTGCTCGCCATCCTGGACGTCGACCGCCCGAGCGCGATGGCTTGCCGGGACCGGAAGCCACGGCTTGCCGGTCGAAAAGCCGGCATTGTCGGCGCCAGCCTCCCAGACCATCGGCGTTCGGCACCCATCCCGCCCCTTGATTGCCGGCCAGAAGCGGATGCCGAAGGGATCGCGCAAATCCCCGAACGCCAGTTCGGCCTCCTCCAACCCGAGTTCTTCGCCCTGGTAGAGGCAGATCGATCCGCGCAGGCAAGAAAGCAGCACGATCGCGAATTTCGCCACCCTGTCCGGATCGCCGCCCGGCCTTGTCCAGCGGCTGACATGGCGCACGACATCGTGGTTGGAGAAGGCCCAGCAAACCCAGCCGTCGAACACAGTACTTTCGAACGCCTCGACACAGCCACGCACGTGCGCCGCCGAGAATTGCGGGCCGAGCAGGTCAAATGTGTAGGACATTTGGAGCTTGTCGCCACCGCCAGTATAGGCGGCGAGCGTCTGCAACGAACGGGTTTCGTCGCCAATCTCGCCGACAGCGACGCGGCCTTCATATTCGTCAAGCAACGCCCGGAAGCGCCTGAGGAAGGCAAGGTTTTCCGGCTGGCTCTTGTCGAACAGATGCTCCTGATAGAGATAGGTGCTGGTTGCCGTATTGGTGCCGGCGACGCTTTCCGCCAAAGGCGGGTTGCTGCGCAGCCAGCGGTCGTGGACATAGTAGTTGACCGTATCCAGCCGGAAACCGTCGACGCCGCGCTCGAGCCAGAACCGCACCGTTTCCAGCAACGCGTCCTGCACCTGCGGATTGTGGAAATTCAGGTCTGGCTGCGAGGCGAGGAAATTGTGCAGGTAATATTGCCTGCGCGTTGCGTCCCATTCCCACGCCGGGCCGCCGAAAAGCGACAGCCAGTTGTTGGAGGCGGTGCCGTCGGGCTTCGCGTCTGCCCAGACGTACCAGTCGGCCTTGGGGTTGTCGCGGCTCGTGCGGCTTTCGACAAACCATTCGTGCCGATCCGACGAATGCGACAAGACCTGGTCGATGATCACTTTCAGGCCGAGCCGATGCGCCTCTGCAACCAGCGCGTCGAAATCCTCTGATGTGCCGAACATCGGATCGACGGCGCAGTAATCCGAAACGTCGTAACCCATGTCGGCCATTGGCGACTTGAAGAAAGGCGACAGCCAAACCGCGTCGACACCGAGCGATGCGACATGGGCCAGCCTCGAGGTGATGCCGCTGAGATCGCCGCTGCCGTCGCCTGTCGTGTCCTGGAAGGAGCGGGGGTAGATCTGGTAGATGACGCAGCCGCGCCACCATTCGGCATTGTCAGCCATCATGGCTCTCCCCTGCGCCCGTCTGCGCGGTCCTGCGTTCGATCATGAACATGACCGTTCGCCCAAGCACCGGCCGTAAGATATCGCTACTATCCGGTTCGATAGCTGGGCGCCAAAGAAAACCGGCCCGTTCCGGCAGCGTGAACATGCAGGCCCGGCGGTCGCCATTGATGACCACCGCAAGGCGACTGTTCTCACCGGTACCGAGAACCATGACCAGCCGGTGCCGCCTGGGATCGTGCCAGGCGGCACCGTCGAGCGGCACGCCGGTTTCCGTCAGCCAGGCTACGTCTGGGATTTTCGAGCCCGCAGGCGGTTCTCCGGTCAGGAATGCCGTGTCCAAAAGCGCCGGCACGGCACGACGCATCTTGGCGAGCAGAGCCGTGTACCGCTCCAGCGCCCGGTCGCGCCCGGACCAGTCGAGCCAGGTAATGTCATTGTCCTGCGCGTAAGCGTTGTTGTTGCCGCGCTGCGTGCGGCCGAACTCGTCGCCGGCCGTCAGCATGATCGTGCCGCGCGAGCCAAAGAGTGTCGCCAGCAGCGCGCGCTGGTCATCGAAACGGGCCGTAACGATCGCGCGGTCGCCGGTCTGGCCCTCGACGCCATTGTTCCAGGACAGATTGTCGTCGTGGCCATCGCGGTTCTGTTCGCCATTGGCCTCGTTGTGCTTGTGCTCATAGGAAACGATATCAGCCAGCGTCATGCCGTCATGCGCAGCGATGAAATTGACGCTGCGGGTAATTGTCTGGCCTGCTTTGGCAAAGGCATCGGACGAACCGGCAAGCCGCGTTGCCAGCGCCCCGATCATGCCGCCGTCGCCGCGCCAGAAACGGCGGATATCGTCGCGGTATCTGTCGTTCCATTCGAGGAAGGGCGGCGGAAAATTGCCGAGCTGATAGCCATCCGGTCCGATATCCCAAGGCTCGGCGATCAGCACCCGGTCGCCAAGAACAGGATCTTTGCGAATGGCGTTCAGCAGCGGCGCATCAGCGTCGAAAACGCCGTCGGCACGGCCGAGGATCGGCGCCAGATCAAAGCGGAATCCGTCGACACCGGCGTGCTGGACAAAATGGCGAAGCGTGTCGAGGACCATTTCCCGGACGACCGGATGATCGCCCGCAACCGTATTGCCGGTTCCGGTGTCATTGACCAGAGCGCCGTCAGCCTCGTGCCGGTAGTAGGCGCGGTTGTCGAGCCCACGCAGCGACAATGTCGGGCCGAGCCGGTCGCTTTCGCCGGTGTGGTTGAACACCAGGTCGAGAATGGTGCCGATGCCGGCCTCACGCAGCGCGGCGCGCGTTCCGCGCAACTCGGCCAGACCGCCGGGCGCCAGTCGCGGATCGAGCGCCATGAAGGTCACGGGATTATAACCCCAGGCGTTGCGCAGACCGAGTGGCGGTAAATGCCGTTCGTCGATCGATGCCGTCACCGGCATCAACTCAATGGCTGCGACGCCGAGTTTTTGCAGATGCTCGATAACGAGGGGGTGAGCGAGCGCTGCAATGGTGCCGCGTTGCTTCTCGGGAATGTCCGGATGCAGCTTTGTGAAGGCGCGTACCGGCACCTCGTAGATGAGGCCGCCGGGCCGAAACAGCGGCGGCAAGGCAGGCAAGGGTTCCGGCAAGGCGCCAGCGATGGCCTTCGGCATCAGCGACGCCGTGTCGGCCCCCGCGCCACGGCGCGCGGCCAGCCGGCCGTCATAGGCATAGGGCCTGTCGATCTCGACGGCATAGGGATCGGCCAGCAGCTTGTCGGGATCGAACCAGAGACCGTGTTCCGGCGCGTAGTCGCCATCGGCGCGGAACCCGTATCGGGTGCCGGCGGCGAGACCGGCAACAAAAAGTGCGTAGACGCCCTCGCCTTCCGACTGGAGTTCCAGCCGGTCGACTTCACGGTTGCCGTGTTCCTCGAAAATCGAGACCCAGATGCGCCGAGCCGACGAGGACCATGCGGCGAAGCGAATGCCGCCCTGCCCGGCAAGCCCGCCAAATCGCGGACGATAGCCGGCGGATAGTCCCGACGACATCAGGTGATGACGCTCGGCTTGGCGCGGCCGGTATGGCTGCGAATCCCGGCAATGTCGTCGGCCGCCGCGATTAGATCGGCAAGCGCCTCCTGGCTGTCGAGATCGTGGCGGCTCTTGTCCGGCTCGTAGCGCTCGACATAAAGCCGTAGCGTCGCGCCCGAGGTGCCGGTGCCGGACAGGCGGAAGACGACGCGTGAGCCGCCTTCGAACAACACCCTGATGCCCTGGTTCTTGCTGACCGAGCCGTCGACCGGATCGTGATAGGCGAAATCATCGGCGCTGGCGATCGTCATGCCGCGCACGCTGGTGCCAGGCAACGAGCCGAGCTTGGCGCGCAGCTCGTCGACAAGCGCGTTGGCACGATCGGTCTCGACCTCCTCGTAGTCGTGGCGCGAATAGTAGTTACGGCCGTAGGCCGCCCAATGCTGGGTAACGATCTGCTTGGCGCTTTCGCCGCGAACGGCAAGAATGTTGAGCCATAAAAGCACGGCCCATAGGCCGTCCTTTTCGCGGACATGGTTGGAGCCGGTCCCGGCACTTTCCTCGCCGCAGATCGTCGCCATGCCGGCATCGAGCAGATTGCCGAAGAACTTCCACCCGGTTGGCGTTTCATAGATGCCGATGCCGAGCTTTTCGGCGACCCGGTCGGCAGCACCGCTGGTCGGCATCGAACGGGCGATGCCTTTCAGCCCGGCCTTGTAGCCCGGCGCCAGATGGGCGTTGGCGGCGAGCATGGCCAGCGAATCTGACGGGGTGATGAAAATGCCCTTGCCGATGATCAGGTTGCGGTCGCCGTCGCCATCCGAGGCAGCGCCAAAGTCTGGCGCATCCGGCCCCATCATCTCGTCGTAGAGGTGTTTTGCATGCACCAGATTGGGATCGGGATGGTGGCCGCCGAAATCCGGCAGCGGGATAAAATTGCGGGCGGTGCCGTTCGGCGCGCCTAGCCGGTTTTCGAGGATCTCCTTGGCGTAGGGGCCGGTCACTGCATGCATGGCGTCGAAGCGCATGCGGAAGCCCGACTTGAACAGCGCGCGCAAGGCGTCGAAATCGAACAGGCTTTCCATCAGTTCGGCATAGTCGGCGACCGGATCGATGATTTCGACGGTCATGTCAGCCGCCTTGACCGTGCCGATGGTGTCGATGTCGACCGGTCCAATATCGGCGATCTTGAAGCTCGAAATCGCCTTGGTTTTTTCGAAGATCGCGTCGGTCAGCTTTTCCGGCGCCGGGCCGCCATTGCCGGCATTGTACTTGATACCGAAATCCTCATGCGGGCCACCCGGATTGTGGCTGGCCGACAGGATGATGCCGCCGAAGGTCTTGTATTTGCGGATGACATGCGAAGCGGCCGGCGTCGACAGGATGCCGCCCTGCCCGACCATCACCTTGCTGAAGCCGTTCGCCGCGGCCATGGCGATGGCCTTCTGGATGACCTCGCGGTTATAGAAGCGGCCGTCGCCGCCGATCACCAGGGTTTTACCCCCGAACCCGTCCAGGGCGTCGAAGATCGACTGGATGAAGTTCTCGGCATAGTGCTCCTGCTGGAACACCGGGACTTTCTTGCGCAGCCCGGAGGTGCCGGGCTTCTGGTCGGGATAGGGTTTGGTGGCGATAGTGCGGATCATCAGTCAGGCAGCCCTTTTCGAAAGCAGCAAGCGATAGAGTTGGACATATTTTTCGGCGCTTTTGTCCCACGAAACGTCGGCCTTCATGCCTTGCCGCTGCATCGACGTCCACACTGCGAGATTGGCATGCGCCTCGACAAGGCGACGGACGGCGTACAGCAGGGCGCCGGCGTTGGCGGGGGCAAACTGGAAACCGGTCGCCACGCCGGCAGAGATGGCGGCCTCGTTGGCATCGATGACCGTGTCGGCAAGGCCGCCGGTGCGGGCGACGACCGGCACGCAGCCATAGCGCAGGCCGTAAAGCTGCGTCAGCCCGCAAGGTTCGAAGCGCGATGGGATAATGATGGCGTCGCAGCCGCCCTGCATGGTGTGGGAAAGCCCCTCGTCATAGCCGACGACGACGCCGATGCGGCCACGATGGCGGGCTGCGGCGGCAAGCAATGCGCCCTCCAGCCCAGCGTCGCCAGACCCAAGGATTGCCAGCCGTGCACCTGCCGCGACGATGCCGTCGACGGCCGCAGCCAGTATGTCCATGCCCTTTTGCCAGGTCAGTCGGCTGACGACGCAGACGATCGGGCTGTCATCGCGATCGAGGTTGAAACGGTCCTCGACCGCGGCCTTGTTGGGCATTCGCGCCTTAAGCGTCTTTGCCGTGTAGTTGGAGGCCAGATGCTTGTCGGTTTCCGGGTTCCATATCTCGGTATCGATGCCGTTGACGATGCCATGGAGATCGACTGAGCGCATGTTGATCAGGCCGTCGAGGCCCATGCCGAATTCGGGCAAGCGGATTTCCTGCGCATAGGTCGGGCTGACCGTGGTGATCGCCCACGCGGCCTGCAGGCCGCCCTTGAGGAAGCCGACGCCGCCATAATATTCGACGCCGTCGAGCGCCATGGCCGCTGCCGGCAGGCCAAGCTCGCCAAAGATGCCGGCGCCGAACTGACCCTGGAAGGCAAGGTTGTGCACGGTGATCATCGACGGCGTGCCGACCGCCTTGCCGTAGCGCATATAGGCAAGCGTCATTGCCGACTGCCAGTCATGGGCATGGACGATATCGGGCAGGTAGCCCGAGATTGCGCCGCCGGCAATATCACCGCCTACCTGGCTCAAGGCCGCGAACCGGCGCCAATTGTCCGGCCAGTCGGCGCCGGTCGCGTTGCCGTATGGGCCGCCGGGACGGTCGAAAAGATGTGGCGCATCAAGCACGAACAGGTCGAGCCCGGCGATCTGGACGGCATGCACCGAAGCCTTGCCGCCCTGCAGCAATGGATATTGCTGAACCGCCTTCTTTTTCCTGAAGGCGCCCATCACCTGCGGATAGCCGGGGACGAGGGTGCGCATGGTGACGCCCTTGCCGGCCAATGCCACGGGTAAGGCGCCGGTTACGTCGGCGAGCCCGCCGGTCTTGACCAGCGGAAAGATCTCGGGCGCCACCGACAGAACCTGCATGCACTACGATCCCAGCCTGTTGATCATGTCCTGCGTGACCAGGCAGATACCTTTTTCCGAAACGCGGAAACGCTTGGCGTCGAGGACGGGATCCTCGCCGACCACCAGCCCTTCCGGAATCGTGACGCCGTGATCGATGACCACGCGCTTCAGCCTGGCGTTGCGGCCGACATGGACGTCGGGCAGCATGACGACCTCCTCCAGCGTCGAATAGGAATTGATGCGCGCGCCGGTGAAGATCAGGCTTCGCTTCAGCGAGGCGCCCGAAACGATGCAATCGCCCGATACGAGAGACGACACGGCCGACCCGCGGCGGCCATCTTCGTCATGCACGAACTTTGCCGGCGGCTTCAGCTCGGCGTAGGTCCAGATCGGCCAGTCGCGGTCGTAGAGGTCGAGTTCCGGCGTGATGTCGGTCAGGTCAATATTGGCTTCCCAATAGGCGTCGACCGTGCCGACGTCGCGCCAATAGGCCTCGTTCTCGGCGGTCGAGCGCACGCAGGATTTGGCGAAGCGATGGGCAATCGCCTTTCCGTGCTCGACGATATAGGGGATGATGTCCTTGCCGAAGTCGCGGCTCGAGCCGGGCTCCGCCGCATCGCGACGCAATTGTTCCATCAGGAACTTGGTCTTGAACACATAGATGCCCATCGAGGCCAGCGCAAAATCCGGTTTGTCGGGAATGCCCGGCGGATCGGCGGGCTTTTCGATGAAGGAGATGATGGTGTCCTTGGGGTCGACATGCATGACGCCGAAGCCGGTGGCTTCCATGCGCGGCACTTCGAGGCAGCCGACGGTGACGTCGGCGCCAGCGTCGACATGCTGGCGCAGCATCAATTCGTAATCCATCTTGTAGACGTGGTCGCCGGCCAGGATGACCATGTATTCCGGCCCATAGGCCTCGATGATGTCGATGTTCTGGTACACAGCGTCGGCGGTGCCCTCATACCATTGCGTTTCCGACACACGCTGGCTGGCCGGCAGGATGTCGAAACTCTCATTGCGCTCGGGCCGCAGGAAGTTCCAGCCGCGCTGCAAGTGGCGGATCAACGAATGCGCCTTGTACTGGGTAGCGACGCCGAGGCGGCGGATACCGGAATTGAGCGCATTGGAGAGCGCGAAGTCGATGATGCGGGTCTTGCCGCCGAAATAGACCGCCGGCTTGGCGCGGCGGTCGGTCAGTTCCTTGAGCCGGCTGCCACGACCGCCGGCCAGCACATAAGCCATGGCGTCGCGTGCCAGCGGCTGTGTTCGTTTTATTTCAGCCATTCCTATCCTCCCAGGTTAGATGCTCCAGACATAGCTCAGTCCGGGACGAATTCGAGCATGATCGTCGACAGCGGCGGCAAAAGCATCGTCGCCGAAATGCCTCCTCCTTCCGCCTCAGCCTCGACGACGCCGCTATTGCCCTTGCCGGAACCGCCATAATCCGTGGCATCGGTGTTGATGATCTCGCGCCATTTTCCGGCCTGCGGCAGCGGCACGCGGTAATTGTCGCGCGGCACCGGCGTGAAGTTGGAAATGACGGCGACCGGGTTGCCGCCCGGCGCGCTGCGCAGCCAGGCAAATACCGAGTTCGCGCTGTCGTCGACGATCAGCCAGGAAAAGCCCTCCGGCTCGCAGTCGCGGGCATGCAGCGCCGGGCGCGAGCGGTAGAGATAGTTGAGATCGCGCACCGTCTGCCAGACGCCGCGGTGAAGCCGGAAATCGAGCAGGTTCCAGTCGAGAGCGCGCGCCTCGCTCCACTCGCGGCGCTGTGCGAACTCCTGGCCCATGAACAAGAGCTTCTTGCCGGGATAGCCCCACATGAAGGCGTAATAGGCGCGCAGCGTCGCGAATTTCTGCCAGTCGTCGCCGGCCATCTTGTTGAGCAGCGTGCCCTTGCCGTGCACCACCTCGTCATGGGACAGCGGCAGCACGAAATTCTCGCTGAAGGCGTAGACCAGGCCGAAGGTGATGTCGTTGTGGTGATGCTTGCGGAAGATGGGCTCCTTGGAGAAATACTCCAAAGTGTCATGCATGAAACCCATGTTCCACTTGAAACCGAAGCCCAGTCCGCCTTCATGCACCGGCTGCGAGACTTTCGGCCACGAGGTCGATTCCTCGGCGATGGTCATCACACCCGGATGGTGGCCGTAGACCTCCTTATTCATACGCTGCAGGAAGCTGACCGCTTCGAGGTTCTCGCGCCCGCCCTTCTCGTTGGGAATCCATTCACCGGCCTTGCGCGAATAATCGAGATAAAGCATCGAGGCGACCGCATCGACGCGCAGTCCGTCAACGTGATATTTCTCGGCCCAGAACAGCGCATTATTGACCAGGAACGAAATCACTTCGCGGCGCCCGAAATTATAGATCGCGGTGTTCCAGTCGGGATGGAAGCCCTTGCGCGGATCGGCGTGTTCGTAGAGTGCGGTACCGTCGAACTTTGCCAGACCGTGTTCGTCAACTGGGAAATGCGCCGGCACCCAGTCGAGGATGACGCCGACGCCTGCACGATGGGCGCCGTCGACGAAGCGGGCAAAACCGTCCGGATCGCCAAAGCGGGCAGTCGGCGCATAGAGGCCGGTCGTCTGGTAGCCCCAGGAAGGGTCATAAGGGTGTTCGGAGATCGGCATGAATTCGATGTGGGTAAAACCGATCTCGACCACGTAAGGGATCAGCCTGTCGGCGAGCTCATCCCAAGACAGGAAGCTGCCGTCGTCGTGAAGCCGCCATGACCCGGCATGGACCTCGTAGATCGATACGGCTTCGCGCCTGTGGTCGGCATTGCGCCAGTAGTTCCGGTGCGCCTCGTCACCCCATTCATGCGCCGGCGGCAGCGCCGTCACCGAGGCGGTGGCCGGGCGCAGCTCGGATTTGAAGGCGAACGGATCCGCCTTGAGTGGCAATCTCACGCCATCCGGCCCGATGATCTCGTATTTATAAGGGCGGCCGGCGCCGATGTCGGGAATGAACAGCTCCCAGATGCCGGTATCGCGGCGGTCGCGCATGGTATGCCTGCGGCCGTCCCACTCGTTGAAGTCGCCGACCACCGAGACGCGCCTTGCGTTGGGCGCCCACACCGCAAAATGCATGCCCGATGCACCTTCATGGTCGATGAGATGGGCGCCGAGCTTGTCGAACAGCCTGAGATGCGACCCTTCGGCGATGTAATAGTCGTCCAGCGGACCGAGCACGGGGCCGAAGGAATATGGATCGGTCAGCCACCAGTCGCCGCCAGAATTCCTGGCATGATAGCGCAACGGCTGGCGTTTGCGCAGCGACAGTTTGCCCTCGAAGAAGCCGCGGTCGTCGCGTCTCGACAGCTCGCCGGCCTTCTTGCCGGTCAGCGTATAGGCGGTGACGGACTCGGCATGGGGGACGAAGCAGCGGGCGACAAAGCCCTTCCCCGCCTCATGTACGCCAAGCACGGCAAAGGGGTCGCCATGCGTGCCGGCGACAATCGCCGCGACATCGCCGGCTGGCGTCAGTCCGTCCGGCCCGCTTGTCGCAACGGTCGCGCGCGGCTTGCTCATCAGGCAGTGTCCCTCCTCGGGCACCAAGTGTGTGTTTCTAGTGAAGTTTTGAATTCGACAGTCGCAGGCCGCCTGACCTTCCAAGGGATGCGAAGGTCAAATCACTCCACTAGGGCCACATTGTTCCTGGTCTCATGCAATCACATCAGGCGGGCACGTGCCAGATGTCTTTCGCATATTGGCGGATCGTGCGGTCGGACGAGAACCAGCCGACGCGGGCGACATTGCGGATCGCTCTGGCGTACCAGTCCGGGCTGTTGCGCCAGACGGCATCGACGTCGCGCTGGGTGGCGGCGTAGGCATCGAAATCCGCGGCGACCATGAACCAGTCGCTCTGGTAAAGACCCTTGATCAGGTCGCGATAACGGTCCGGATCGTCAGGCGAAAAGACCCCGGACGAAACCGCGGCAAGCGCCTGCGCCAATTCAGGCGATCTCTCGATCACGGCACGCGGATCGTAACCATTGTTGCGTCGCTCGGCGACCTCATCGGTGGTCAGGCCGAAGATGAAAATGTTGTCGTCGCCGACGCATTCCTTGATCTCGACATTGGCGCCGTCGAGCGTGCCGATGGTCAGCGCGCCGTTCAGCGCGAACTTCATGTTACCGGTGCCGGACGCCTCCATGCCGGCGGTCGATATCTGCTCCGAAAGATCGGCGGCCGGCATCATGATTTCGGCCAGGCTGACATTGTAGTTCGGCACGAATACCACTTTCAGCAAGCCGCGCACCGCCGGGTCGCGGTTGATCACCCGGGCGACGTCGTTGGCAAGTTTGATGATCAGCTTGGCGTTGTGGTAGCTGGGCGCCGCCTTGCCGCCGAAGAATTTGACGCGGGGCATCCAGTCGCGCTCAGGATGCGAGCGGATCTGGTCGTAAAGCGCGACCGCTTCGAGAATGTTCAAGAGCTGGCGCTTGTATTCGTGGATGCGCTTGACCTGGATGTCGAACAGCGCCGAGGGGTCGACCTTGATACCGAGCCGGTCGGCAACGAGATTGGCAAGCCTCGTCTTGTTCGCCCGTTTGACGGCGGCGAACTTGTCGCGGAAGGCGGCGTCCTCGGCGAAAGGATCGAGCCGCTTTATCTCGTCGATGTCGTCGAGGAAGCCGTCGCCGATCGCCTCTCGGGTGAGTGCAGTGAGGCCGGGATTGCACTGTATCAGCCAGCGCCGCGGTGTGATCCCGTTGGTCTTGTTGTTGATGCGATCCGGGTAGAGCCTGTGGAGGTCGGCAAACACCGTCTCCTTCATCAATTCCGTATGCAGTGCCGACACGCCGTTGATCGAGTGCGAGCCGACAAAGGCCAGATTGCCCATACGCACGCGGCGATCGCCATTTTCCTGGATCAGCGAGATGCGACTGATCTGCTCGTCCGAGAACTGGTCGGAGGCGCGCGCCTCGAGCAGCACCTCGGCGTTGATGGCGTAGACGATCTGCATGTGGCGCGGCAACAGCCGCTCGAACAGCGGCACGGGCCAGCTTTCCAGCGCTTCGGGAAGCAGCGTGTGGTTGGTATAGCCGAAGGTGCGCTTGGTGATGCTCCAGGCCTGGTCGAAATCCATGCCGTGGACATCCATCAACAGGCGCATCAACTCGGGGACGGCGATGGCCGGATGGGTGTCGTTGAGATGGATCGCCGCCTTGTCGGGCAGCGATTGCAGGTCGCCATACTGACTGAGATGACGCTGGACGATGTCCTGCAGCGAGGCGGTGGAGAAGAAATACTCCTGCCTGAGCCGCAGCTCCTGGCCGGCCTTGTGGGAATCGGCCGGGTAAAGGACACGCGACAACGCATCGGCCTTGTTGCTTTCGGCGAGCGCGCCGATGTGATCGCCGGCGTTGAACTTGTCGAGTAAGATCGGGTCGATCGGCATGCCGGACCATAGACGCAGCGTGTTGACGCGGTTGGCCCGCCAGCCGACCACTGGCGTATCGTAGGCAACGGCCAGAACATGTTCGGTCGGCTTCCAGACATGGCGCTCGAGCCTGCCGTCCTTCGAGGTGATCGATTCCACCGAGCCGCCGAAGCCGACCTCGAAGGAGCGTTCGCGGCGCTCGAACTCCCAGGGATTGCCGTGATCGAGCCACGTCTCGGGCAGTTCCACCTGCCAGCCGTCATGGATCTCCTGCCGGAACATGCCGTTGGCGTAGCGAATGCCGTAGCCATGCGCGGGGATGTTGACGGTCGCCATGCTTTCCATGAAGCAGGCGGCAAGCCGGCCAAGCCCGCCATTGCCAAGGGCAGCGTCAGGTTCGAGCGCTGCAATGATGTCGAGGTCGACGCCAAGCGACGAAAGCGCCTCGCGCATATTGTCCATCAGGCCGAGATTGGAGAAGGCATCGCGCATCAGGCGGCCGATGAGGAATTCCAGTGACAGGTAGTAGACGCGCTTTTCCTGCTGGGCGTAGGCCTCTTGGGTCGCCTGCATCCAGTGATCGACGATGCGGTCGCGTACAACCTTGATCGAGGCGGTGAGCCAATCGTACTGGGTTGCAACGTTGGTGCCCTTGCCCACCCTGTATTTGAGGGCCTGCAAGACTTCCTCGGCGAGCGTCTTGGGATCCGGGTTTTCGAGCGTGGGCAGAGGAGCTTCGGTTGTCATCGCGCGCGTCATGCTGCCTCTCGTGACGTTGCCAGGATCATGCGGCTTTCACCATCTCTGCCAATGCTAATGCATCCCGCCGAATGTTCAATCGATTCAGGCGACCGCAAGCCGAGTTGCCCTGCGGCAATTTGGTATTTTGAAACAGCGCGTTTGGGCTCCTCGGCGATGGGCCTCAAGTTCTTGCTCAAGCCGCCAGCGCCGCTTCCGGCGGCACCTTGGCGCCGGTCATGAAGGCGACCGCGTCGGACATCGTATACTGCTTCGGATCGATGACGCACAGGCGACGGCCGAGCCGGTGAATGTGGATGCGGTCCGCCACCTCGAAGACATGCGGCATGTTGTGCGAAATCAGCACGATCGGCAGGCCTCGGCGTTTGACGTCGAGTATCAGTTCGAGCACGCGGCGGCTCTCCTTGACGCCAAGGGCGGCCGTCGGCTCATCCATGATGACCATCTTCGAGCCGAAGGCGGCGGCGCGCGCCACTGCCACGCCCTGGCGCTGGCCGCCGGAGAGCGTTTCGACCGCCTGGCTGATGTTCTGGATGGTCATCAGGCCAAGCTCGGTGAGCTTGTCGCGGGCACGCTTTTCCATCGCCGGACGGTCGAGCATGCGCAGCCAGCTGCCAAGAAACCCCGACTTGCGGATCTCGCGGCCGAGGAACATGTTGTCGGCGATAGACAGCGCCGGCGACAGCGCCAGATTCTGGTAGACGGTCTCGATGCCGGCTTCGCGGGCCTCCATCGGCGACTTGAATGCAATAGGCTTGCCTTCAAGCCGGATCTCGCCTTCGTCGGGGGTGACGGCTCCGGAAATCGCCTTGATAAGCGACGACTTGCCGGCGCCGTTGTCGCCGATGACAGCAAGGATTTCGCCCGGATAGAGGTCGAAGTCGGCGCTGTCGAGAGCGGTGACACGGCCGTAGCGCTTGACCAGGCTGCGGGCGGTAAGGATCGGTTCCTGAGTCTGGTTCATGCCGAGATCTTCCTGATCCACTGGTCGATAGCAACAGCGATGATGATAAGGGCGCCGACGGACAATTGCGTCCATTGGGGATCTGTCCCCCAAAGCCTGAGGCCGAGCGCGAACACCCCGACAATCAGCGCACCGAAGATGGTCCCGAGGATGGAACCGCGGCCGCCGAACAGCGATGTGCCGCCAATCACCACGGCGGTAATCGAATTGATGTTCTCGAACTGCCCGGCCTGTGGCGAGACCGATCCGATGCGTCCGATCAAAGCCCAGCCGGCGATGGCACAAATGATGCCAGTCAGGGTGTAGACCGTGACCAGCATCCGGCTGACGCGCACCCCCGACAGTTCCGCGGCTTCCGGGTCGTCGCCGACTGCGTAGACATGCCGGCCCCATGCCGTGTGATTGAGCACGTACCAGGCAATTGCCCCCATGATCAGCACCAACAGCACGCCGTAGGTGAAGACGGCGCCGCCGATCCTGAACGAGCCGCCGAAAAACTGCAGCAGCGGTGCCGTAGCCTCGAGATCCTGGCTGCGGATGGTCTCGTTGCCGGAATAGATGAAGTTGATGGCAGCGTAGATCGACCAGGTGCCGAGCGTCACGATGAAGGGCGGCAGTTTCACCCAGGCGATGAGAATGCCGTTGATCAAGCCGCAAATCGCGCCGACAAGCAGCCCGACGGCAACGGCGACCGGCGCTGGAACACCGTAATGCATGGCAAACTGGCCCATAACAACCGAGCTCAGCACCATGATGGCGCCGACTGACAGGTCGATGCCAGCGGTGAGCACCACCAGTGTCTGCGCGATGCCGACCATGCCTGTTATCGCCACCTGCTGGAGGATCAGGGTGAGGGTGAAGGGAGAAAAGAAGCGGCCACCGACGACGACTGCGAACAGAACCACCGAGATGAGCAGGATGATCAGCGGCACCATGGCGGGGCTTTTGTGCAAGCGGTGCTGGATGCTCTCCAATGTCGAGCGGGAATGCGTCTCGAATGAAGCGACGCTGGCGTCGCTGGCGGCCAGGACCGTCTCGAATTCCTGCGGTCCCTTGCTCCTAGTTGTTTCGACGCTCAAGTCGGCCTCCCCGCCTGTGATGTGGAGCGGCCGAAACCGCTCCACATTCTCTATTGTTGTTTTGAAGTTGAGCCGATCAGGGGATCAAATCAACCCCAGCACTTGCTGAGGCCTTGCTTTGTGTCGATGGATTCGATGCCGGCGGCAGGCTTGTCGGTGATCAGCGTGACGCCGGTGTTGTAGAAATCCAGACCGGGCGACGGCTCTGGCTTCTTGCCCGTGTCGGCAAAGGTCTTGATCGCTTCGATGCCGAGCGAGGCCATGAGCAGTGGATATTGTTGTGAAGTGGCGCCGATCACGCCCTCGGCAACGTTCTTGACGCCGGGGCAGCCGCCATCGACCGAGACAATCAGGACGTCCTTCTCCTTGCCGACGGCCTTCAGCGCCTGGTAGGCGCCCGCGGCCGCAGGTTCGTTGATGGTGTAGACGACGTTGATATCCGGATCCTTCTGCAGGCAATTCTCCATGGCAGTATGCCCGCCATCCTCATTGCCGCTCGACAGATCGTGACAGACGTTGCGTGCGTCGGTTTCGTCGCCGATCTTCTTGGGATCGCCGAGGTCGATGCCGAAGCCCTTCATGAAGCCTTGATCACGCTGGACGTCGACGGAGGGCTGGCTGGCGATCAGATCCATGTAGGCGATGTGCGCATCCTTGGCTTTGTCGCCCAAGGTAGCCTTTGCCCAGGAGCCGATAAGCTCGCCGGCCTTGAAATTGTCGGTCGCAAACGTCGCATCCGCGGCATCGGCAGGCTCGAGCTGCGTGTCGAGAGCGATCACCAGCACCCCTGCATCGCGCGCCTTCTTCACCGCCGGCACGATGGCCGCAGTGTCGGTGGCGGTGATCAAAATGCCTTTGGCGCCGTCGGCGATGCAGGATTCGATCGCCGCAACCTGGCCCTCATTGTCACCTTCCGCCTTGCCGGCATAGGCTTTCAGATCGACACCGATTTCCTTGGCTTTCGCGGCGGCACCTTCCTTCATCTTGACGAAGAAGGGGTTGGTGTCGGTCTTGGTGATCAGGCAAGCACTGACATTGGCTGCGGACGCGGTCGAAGCAAAGGCCATCAGGCTCAGTCCGGCCGCGGCAAACACGGTGGATTTCAACAGTTTTGACGTGGTCACGATTTTCCTCCCATGGAACCATTTAGGATGCCGGCCAACCGGCATCTGCAGCGCGTCCGACGAAATCTCCCAGTGTCGGCGCCGACCTCAAGAGACACCAGTCCGCCAGCACTGTCAATAATTAAATCACTCTTATTTATTATTGACAACGCAGGATTGTTCACTCACTCTAGACCAAAAGCATTGAGGGGAAACAACGGGAGGAACAGGGTGGAGACCGGCATTACAAGGCACGGCTCGCCCGATGCGGCCGAAAGCCGCCTGCACCGCGGCACCAATCAAAGCGGCATGCGGGACCACAATGAGCGGCTGGTTCTGTCGCTGGTGCGCCAGCACGGCAGCCTGGCAAAATCCGACATCGCACGTATGACCGGGCTCTCGGCGCAGACAGTGTCAGTCATCATGCGCGAGCTGGAGGAGGACGATCTGCTCGTTCGCCAGGCGCCGTTGCGCGGCAAGATCGGCCAGCCCTCGATACCCATGGCGCTCAATCCCGACGGCGCCTATTTCATCGGCCTGAAGATCGGCCGCCGCAGCGCCGAGCTGGTGCTGATCGATTTCCTCGGCAATGTGCGCTCGATGCTGCAGCATTCGTACCGCTATCCGGCGCCGCGCGAGACGGTGGAGTTCGTCACAAACGGCATGAAGAAGATGCGCGGCGAACTCACCCCGGCGCAAGACAAACGCATTGCCGGGCTTGGCATCGCCATGCCGTTCGAATTGTGGAACTGGGCCGACACCGCCGGTGCACCGCGCGAAATCATGGACGAATGGCGCCATCGCGACATCCGCGCCGACATCCAGGCGCAATGCGAATTTCCAGTCTATCTGCAGAACGACGCCACCTCGGCCTGCGGCGCCGAGCTCGTGTTCGGCCAGGCGGCGGGTGCGGCACGCGATTTCGTCTATTTCTATATCGGCGCGTTTGCCGGCGGCGGCATCGTGCTGAACGGCCGGTTGTTTGGCGGCCCAACCGGCAATGCCGGCGCGCTGGGCTCGATGCCGGTGCCCGGGCCGGACGGCAAGCCGACGCAGCTGATCGACGTGGCATCGATCGCCATGTTGGAAAAGGCGCTCAACGCGCGCGGCGTCGAGGCCTCGCATCTGTGGACGTCACCGGGGGACTGGGGCGAGCTCGGCGCCGACCTTGACGACTGGATCGCCAGCGCCTCGCAGGCGCTCGCCTACGCCATCGTTTCGGCGTCCTCCGTCATTGATTTCGAAGCCGCGGTGATCGACGGATGGATGCCGCCTGCTGTGCGCAGGCGGCTTGTCGATGCCGTCATCCAGGCCATCGGCCGGATCGACGGCGAAGGCCTGAGGCTGCCGGCCGTTCGCGAGGGAACCGTCGGTATCCATGCGCGGGCGCTGGGTGGCGCCAGCCTGCCGTTATCGGAGCGCTTCCTCATCGGCTCGACCACGATTTCCCGGAGCTTCTGAGCATGCTGATCGGCATCCCGGCGCTGCTCGGCCCGGAGCTTCTGGCGATATTGCGCGCCATGGGCCATGGCGACGAGATCGCCTTGGTCGACGGCAACTACCCGGCCGAGCAGCAGGCACAGCGGCTGATCCGCGCCGACGGTCATCATCTCGTCCCCGTGCTCGATGCGGTATTGAGCGTGTTGCCGGTCGACGACGCCGTGCCGCAGGCGCTGTTTCGCGCCTCGGCCAAAGGCGATCCCCTGCTCGCCGATCCGGTTCACCATGAGATGGAAGCGATCTGCGCCATGCGTGCGCCGGGCCGCAAGGTGGTTGCGCTTGCCGGTGCCGACTTCTATGCACGGGTCAAGGCCGCGCACGCAATCGTCGCGACGAGTGAGCCGCGGCTTTATGCCAACATCATCATTCGCAAGGGCGTGATCTATCCGCCGGAAAGCAAGACTTCATGATCCTCTGCTGCGGCGAAGCCCTGATCGATATGCTGCCGCGGACCACGACGAAGGGCGAGCCGGCCTTTGCGCCCTATGTCGGCGGCGCCGTCTTCAACTCGGCAATTGCGCTTGGCCGGCTCGGTGCGCCTGCTGCGTTCTTCTCCGGCCTGTCGTCGGATCTGTTCGGGGGCCAGCTCAGGGAGGCGCTGGGAGCCAGCAAGGTCAGTTCCACCTATGCACACACCTCGTCGCGTCCGACCACGCTCGCCTTCGTGCGCCTCAACAACGGCCAGGCGACCTATACATTCTATGACGAGAACACCGCCGGGCGCATGCTGACCATGGAGGACCTGCCGGAACTCGGCAGCGAGATCGAGGCCATGCTGTTCGGCGCCATCAGCCTGATCTCGGAGCCGGCCGGGTCGGCCTATGAGGAGTTCATGCGACGCGAGCATGAGCGCCGCGTGATGATGCTCGACCCCAACATCCGGCCAAACTTCATTCCGGACAAGGCCAAGCACCTCAGGCGCATCCGCAACATGATGGCGATGGCCGACATCGTGAAACTGTCGGACGAGGATCTGAACTGGTTCGGCGAAGCCGGCTCGCATGAGGACGTCGTCCGCAACTGGCTGGACCGCGGTCCGAAGCTGATCGTCGTCACCCATGGCAGCGAGGGCGCGGTCGGTTACAGCAGCCAGCACCGGGTCACGGTCGTCCCGGACAAGGTCGAGGTGGTCGATACCGTCGGCGCCGGCGACACATTCAATGCCGGCATTCTTGCCTCCTTGCACGAACAGGGTCTGCTCTCGAAGACGGCAATCGCCAGTTTGCCCGAAGACGCCATCCAAAAGGCGCTGACGCTCGGCGCCAAGGCCGCGGCGGTGACGGTATCGCGGGCCGGCGCCAATCCGCCATGGCGGCATGAACTCGCTTGACCGGCTGGCAACACGCTCACGGATCTGCCTGCCGCGATCACTTTATGTTTCGCCGACCGGCGGGGCGGGTTGTGAAGGTCCATATCGAGCCGGCCGAAGCCCGGATTTCCCCGCGTTTAAGAGGGCAGATCGGAAATCAGAGGTAACAGGCTGCGACACTTGAGCAATTCAGGGTTTTGCCCTGCGGCTTTCTCGGCCGTGCCAAGTCTGCTACCAGCGGCCGGTTATCTGATTAAACCCGTTTGAGGCCGACATGCAGTTCATCGATCTTGGCGCGCAGCGCGAACGCATCCGCGACAGGCTGAAAGCGGCAATCGACCGGGTTGTCGATGAGGGCCGCTATATTCTCGGACCTCAGGTCACCGAATTCGAAAACAAGCTCGCCGCCTATATCGGCACCAAGCATGTGGTCGCTTGCGCCAACGGCACCGATGCGCTGCTGCTGCCGCTGTTTGCCGCCGGCATCGGCCCGGGCGACGCGGTGTTCGTGCCGAGCTTCACCTTTGCCGCCACGGCCGAAGTGGTGGCGCTGACCAAGGCCGAACCGGTCTTCGTCGACGTCGATCCCGACAGCTACAATATCGACATCGCCAGCCTCGAGGCGGCAATCGCCATGATCAAGGCGGAGGGCCGGCTGAGGCCGAAGGCAATCATTCCCGTCGACCTGTTCGGCCTCGCCGCCGATTACGAGGCGATCATGGCCATCGCCAATCGCGAAGGCCTGATGGTCATCGAGGATGCGGCGCAGGCGACCGGCGGCTCGGCCGACGGCAAGATGTGCGGCTCGTTCGGCACCGTCGGCTCGACCAGCTTCTATCCGGCAAAGCCGCTCGGCTGCTATGGCGACGGCGGTGCGATGTTCACCAATGACGATGCGCTGGCCGAACAGCTGCGGTCGTTTGCTTTTCACGGCAAGGGCGAAACGCAATATGACAATGTCCGCGTCGGCATCAACTCGCGGCTCGACACGCTTCAGGCGGCGATCCTGATCGAGAAGCTGGCCATCCTCGAGGACGAGATGGTGGCACGGCAAGCGGTCGCCAATCGCTATGCCGAAGGTCTCGGCGATATCGTCAAGGCGGCGCGCAATCTGGGCGGCGGCCGCTCGGCCTGGGCGCAATACGCGATCGAAACGCCGAAACGCGACGGGCTCAAGGCACATCTCGGTGAAAAGGGCATTCCGTCAGTCATCTATTATGTGAAACCGCTGCACAGCCAGATCGCCTATCGCGATTATCCGCGCACGCCGACCGGCCTTACCGTTTCGGAAGAGCTGCCGAATCGCATCCTGTGCCTGCCGATGCATCCCTATCTGAGCGAGGCCGACCAGGACCGGATCATCGAAACGATCCGTAACTATATCGGCTCGAATTCGGCGCATGTAGCGGCGGCATAAATTCGAAAGCTTCGAAGCGTGGTCGCGGATTACATCGACGAGTTCATCATGTTCTGCGCCGGGTTGTGGATGGCTGGCGTCGGCTTCGGATTTTTCGCGGACCCCTCTCAAGCTCGCCCCGGCCAACAGCAGGCATGGTGGACCAACTTTGGAACCCATTTTAAATGGATGGGGCCGCTGTTGATCCTCATCGCGATAGTGCTCGCGTTCGCGGTACCTTCCTAGATGCGCTCGCGCCGGCAGCAGGTTCGCCATTGACGGCATCGCTGATCAACAACGGACCGTTCACCTCAAACTGGGGCGGTCGGTTCCGATTTCGGGATGCTTTGCGCTGCGCCGACGCATAGTCTGCACCTGTCGTCCCTCTAGGCTGGCTATTTCATGAAGAAGATTGGTTTCCTCTCGTTCGGGCACTGGACGCCCTCGCCGCAATCGCAGACGCGGACGGCATCCGATGCGCTTTTGCAGTCCGTCGAGCTGGCCGTCGCGGCCGAGGAACTGGGTGCGGACGGCGCGTATTTCCGCGTGCACCACTTCGCGCGCCAGCTCGCCTCGCCCTTCCCGCTGCTGGCAGCGGTTGGGGCGAAGACCAGCCGAATCGAGATCGGCACGGCGGTGATCGACATGCGTTACGAGAACCCGCTCTATATGGCCGAGGACGCCGGCGCCGCCGATCTAATCGCCGGAGGGCGTCTGCAGCTGGGCATCAGCCGCGGCTCGCCGGAGCAGGTAATCGAGGGATGGCGCTACTTCGGCTACGCCCCGCAAGAGGGCGAGAGCGATGCCGACATGGCCCGCAGACACACCGGAGTGCTGCTCGAAGTGTTGCTGGGCAAAGGCTTTGCGCAGCCCAACCCGTGGCCGATGTTTCCCAACCCGCCTGGCCTGCTTCGCGTCGAGCCTCACTCGGAAGGCCTGCGCGAGCGCATCTGGTGGGGCGCCGCCACAAACGCCACCGCAGAATGGGCGGCGAAACTGGGGATGAACCTGCAGAGCTCAACGCTCAAATTCGACGAAGGCGGAAAGCCGTTTCACATCCAGCAGGCCGAACAGATCAGGGCTTTTCGCGAGGCCTGGAAGGCGGCCGGTCACGCGCGCGAGCCTCGGGTGTCGGTGAGCCGGAGCATTTTTGCGCTGGTCGACGATCGCGACCGGGGCTATTTCGGCGGTAACCAGAGCGGAGATCATTTCGGTTACATCGAGGCAGACAGACGCGCCGTGTTCGGCCGCTCCTATGCCGCCGAACCGGACGTGCTGATCGAGCAGCTAAAGGGCGACGAAGCCATCGCCGAGGCCGATACGCTGCTGCTTACCGTCCCCAACCAGCTCGGCGTCGACTACAATGCCCACGTCCTCGAGGCGATCCTGACCCATGTCGCCCCTGGCTTGGGCTGGCGCTGACGCGTTTGAGCAATCGACGCCGCAGGCAGGAACCTGCCCCTCCTGACCTGCTCAGGAGCCGAACAGGCGACTGTCCCAATATACGGGTTGATGCAGGCTGGCCGTGATCAAGGCAAACTCCGGATGGGCCGGATTGATCAACACGTTGTTGTCGAGGCGAGCCACAACGCTTGGCACGATCAAGATCGCGCTGCGGCGCTCGACATACCACGTCTCGCCGAATTCCTTACTCACCTTTGCCGGCATCATGTCCCACCCCGGCAGCGACGGCTGCGAAAATATCTCGTAGCTCAGCCCGCGCGGAACCATGATCTGGACGTAGTGCTGGTTGGGCGGCAGTCTGCCGCTGCCGTGCACCAGCTTTTCCAGCAACGCAGTCGAATAATGCTCGCTGGTGTAGATCACCGGGCTGCCGGGCGTGTTCCAGCGGCCGGGCGCGATCGTCGAGCCCGTCGCGTCAAAGATCGGATAGGTGCCAGCAGGATCGCCGATCCTGAAGCACAGCAGCGTCCGATCGAGTATCTGCGCCGTCAAGCGGCGGTGCCGTACTTCAGGCCTGCAAGGATATCGATCACCAGCTCGGCGCCGATCTCGTTTTGGATGACCATTTCGATCGGGCGCCGGTCTTCCAGCATGGGATGCGGCCGAAATAGAAAGTCACGAGTCTCATCTTCGATCTTCCAGACGTCGAGGGCCAAGTCCCATACACGAGCAACCCGTGCCACCCGCATGCCCTCTTCCGAAGACAGTCGAAGAGCACCCCTCTTGCGACGTTCATAGGTTGCCTTTGGAACGAGGCGATATTTGAATTGGGCGTCGGCCGGTGCCAGCAATTGTGAGACGCGTTCGAGCGCGCCGATGGGCAATCCGTCTTCAATTCGAGCCATCAGCCCGAATGGCGACCGTGCAGCCGTTTCCTTGGGCGACAGTCCCAGCACGTCGGCGACATTTCCAAACGCCAGCATCATCACTGCCTCCTTCATGTGAAGCATAATATACCTTCATGTGAGGCTAGCCGCAAGTGGGCTGCAGTCTCACGGCTGCTTCCCGTCGGCTCGTTTCAGCATCGCAAATGCGCGACTAATCCGTTGCAGCGCTGTGGCGTTGGCCAGCACTGCGTACAACGCGAACCCACCCGCCAGAATCCAGGGCGAAGCCGCGCCCATGGCGGTCGCGACTCCGTCGGCGGCGAGCAGCACGCAAATGAACACCAGGCGTTCCATCCGCTCGAAGAAATCCGGCCAACCGTGGTTTTCCACAGGGATTTCCAGCGCCGTCCGCGCCTTGGCGTAACTTGTGAGTATCCCGCCGGCGAACGCGAACATTGCGGTCGCCCACAGATCAGCGACCCAGCCGATTGCCGCAAAGACTGCCAATTCCTGATAGCGGTCGACGACGGCATCGAAATAGCCACCGGCCTTGGTGCTCATGTTTGTCCGGCGGGCGACGGCACCGTCCAGCGCATCGAAGGTGAAGGCAAACGCCAGGCAAAGGCCAAAGGCGAGGCTTGAATGGTGGTAGACGTAGGCCGCCGAGGACAAAGCGACGAGCACGAGCCCGCTGGCAGTAACCTGGTTCGGCGTCATGCCGATCCCGATCAGCGGAGAAGCGGCCTGCTCCCATAGCGGGTCGATGCGACTTTTCATGAGACCGGCGATCATGGCGGTTCCTCTGATAATGTCGTTTCACCGAGCTTTACCAGCAATTTGCGGGTTTGTTCCACCGTCGCTACCGTTCCATTTGGCCAAAGCGGCCCAAGACCGGACCCAGCAACATTCTCAACTCGCCGCAACGGCGATTTCTTTCGGCGAATGCGGCCGGCGGATTAAGGCGCTCGCCGAGCTGACGGAGCAAATCGGCCGGCGGTCTGGCGGTCGCACCCGAACGATGTGACTATGATTGCTTGCCATCCTCGGGAAGTCCGGCGAAACTCGATGCATAAATTTCCACCCAAGTTCGCCTACCTGCTCGCGACCTCTCTTGGCGCGGGATTATCTCCATTATGGCCGGGCACGGTCGGCGCAATGGTCGGAGTGGCTGTTGCCGCAGCTTTGATACCTGCATCGCCTTGGCTGACCGTGCTTGCCTATGCGGCCCTGTTCGCCGTCGGCGTATGGGCGTCATCGCATGTCATCTCCCGTACCGGGACGGAGGACCCGCAGATCGTTGTCATCGATGAGACCTTCGGCGCCGCCGTAACACTTTCCATGCTGCCACTCGACCCATTCTGGTGGGCAGCAGGCTTCCTTGCTTTCCGGTTTTTCGACGTCGTCAAACCTTGGCCCATCCGTATCATGCATGACAAGGTAAGGGGTGGGGCCGGCATCATGCTGGACGATGCGGCCGCGGCTGTCGTCGCTGGGGCGTTGCTGCTCCTGCTGAAGGGTTTGATCGACCATTTGCGGTAACGGCGACAATCGGTCCGCCAAGGCCACGGTGGTCCATCGGAGTGTAGCGCCACGGACCGGACCGATGCGAAGCTACAGGATCGCGGCCATTCCAGGCGATGGGATCGGCAAGGAAGTCGTAGCGGCCGGGCTTCGTGCGCTGCATTCCCGGCGACGACATGGGCGTGGCGGAACGCAGGAGGCATCCGCGCCGCTCATCGATGGTGTTCGTGTGCCTGCGTGCGGAAGCCAAACCCGTCAAGTGTTTCGATCAGCACCTGTACGGGATCAGGCACACCGTGGATTGACCGCCACGCGACAAAGCCGTCCGGCCTGACCAAGACGGCACCGCCGCTTTCAACCCCGAGCGCGGAAGGCCACCGATGGTCCAAGTCAATCAGATTCCCATTGGCACCCAAGGCGTGGCAGGTCAGCGGCA
This sequence comes from Mesorhizobium sp. M1329, assembly GCF_040318035.1. Lineage (NCBI taxonomy): Bacteria > Pseudomonadati > Pseudomonadota > Alphaproteobacteria > Hyphomicrobiales > Phyllobacteriaceae > Mesorhizobium > Mesorhizobium sp. M1329. The sequence continues at coordinate 233,083 of NZ_JAMYLN010000001.1, forward strand.
TTCCGAGGCGCTGGCTTACGGCGTCAGCGGCCTGACACCATGCTTCATCGGCGCAGAGGAGAAGAAGATCGCGATCGCACAGATCGAGACTCGAAATCCGCTGGCCGGCGCGCTCGACCGCGAAATGCGGTAAACGCGTGCCAGGGCGGCCCGACAGCTCCGTGGACTTTTGGAACGGGTGATCGCCCGGCGTGGATTCTCGAGTCACGATGCCTGCAGTGTAGCGTTGGCCAAATACCATATCGTAATCCTCGACGATCGCAACCGGAGGAGGCAACCGCTTCGACGGATCGTCGAACCATTTCTGCAGGCGGGCGAGCGCTTGCGCCAAAGTAGCCTCGATGACCGGCCGGCGCTCCATGTCATAGCTATACAGCAACGAGGGATCGGCATGTCCGCGTGCCACCATCGCAAGCTTCCAGGCAAGGTTATGGGCGTCGTGGATACCTGAATTGCCACCGAAAGCGCCTGTTGGGGGCATCACATGTGCCGCATCCCCCACAAGAAACGCGCGGCCTCGGCGGAATTGGCGCGCTGTGAGGGCGGCCACTTCCCAGGAGCGCGCATCGACAAGCCTCGTCGTGATGTCCGACCGGCCCGCACCTCGTATGATCAGTTCCCTGCATTTGGCTTCATCAAAGTCCTGAGGTTTCTCGCCCTTTTCGGGAAAGTACTGGAGCGCCAGAAGCCATCGTCCACCCTCCCTGGGCGTGAAGGTCCCGTTGAGGTCGGTCACAAAGCATGACGTGAAGCGCTTGCCGCCTATCGTTGGAGGCATGTCCATGTCGAAGACGACATTCATCCAGTGCTGAAGGCCGCCTGCCCCGCTGCGGCTGATCTCCAGCCTTTCTCGCAAGGAACCGTTCGCACCGTCCGCGACGATCAGATAGTCGGCCGAGATGACCTCCTTCGCGCCGGTCGCGATATCGCGAATTTCCGCGCGGACGACGGTCTCGTCCTGATCGAAAGTCACCAGCTCCGTGCTGAAACGCACGTCTGCACCGTTCCGCTCGGCGTAGCGGCGCAGAATCGGTTCCAGGACGTGCTGATCACACGTCGCCGGTTGCGTGGGGCTGAGGGCACTTGCATCCGGCCACGCCGGTCCGCCCCATTGAATCTCCGGATCGGCGAGATTCCTGGCGCGCGCAATAGCGCCCGCCTGTTGGTCCCCCGTACGATTTGCACGAATCTCCTCCTCGAGGCCGAGGCTTCGGAATATCTCCATGCTGCGCGGGGAAATGCCGGCAAACTTGTACTGGATTGACGTGTCGGGATGACGCTCGACGAGGACACACGCAATGTCGTTGTGAGCCAATAGGGCGGCCGCCGTCAGACCGTTCAGGCCGCCTCCGACGACGAGAACCGTGGTGTTGGTCATCTCGGATCTCCTCTCATTGCTTTGATCACCAAAACATTTTGATTGATCAAATCATATGATTGGTCCAAATATGTGTCAAGACGCGAAGGGAGCGTGGAATGAGACCGAGCCAAGATCGCTTGCAGCACGCCACCGAGGCCTGGCGCCTGATGTTTGATTTCCTTATGCGGTCCGCGCCGGACCGGTTGGCGATCCAGCAGAAATTAGGCCTGACGCCCAACGACTCGCGCGCCCTCTTCGCGCTCGACAAAGATGCGGGCAAGCCGATCGGCGCATTGGCCGCTCAATGGCACTGCGACCCTTCGACGGCGACCTGGCTGGTCGACCGGTTGGAGCAGGCGGGGCTCGCCGAACGGGTTCCGTCGCCAAGCGATCGCCGTGTCAAACTTGTCAAGCTTACGGCCAAGGGTGCTGCAACCATTGAGGAATTAACAAGGGAATATCACAAGCCCCCTGGCGAGATGCTTCCGCTTACACGCGCGGAACTGGATCAGCTGATCGGCCTGGTCAGAAAGTTACAGGCTGGCAAGCCCGAAGGTTGATTACGTCCCGCGCGGCGTTGCTGCTGCTAAGGAAGATCAATTGGACCGTCCCCTGGTTGTGCCTCGATCTTCAGCATCACACCTCTTCCAGTCTGCGCACGCGAGCTTTGACCCCATTGCCAATGGCATCTGCGACTTGCGAAGGGAAACCCTTTGGGAGTGATGCAGAAACTAGTTCAATTGCCATTAGCGCCTGTTGGCGCAGCTCGTCAAAGATTGCCGTGACGGGTTTTGGACCAATTCCTGCCTTGGCGGCGGTCTGGATGAAATGGCGCGGCATCACGCTATCGATAAGGTAGTGGCGTGCGTCGCCTATAGCCATCGCCAACTTCATTTTGTTGCGCCTGATCTGTCCCGCATCAAGGCTGGTCTGCGCTGAGATCACATCAAATAACGGCGTCATGCGGAACCGGCCGCCGGGAGAAAGAAAGACGCTAAAATTCTTGGCATGCCCATCTGTGGCGCCGAGCAGCCAAAAGGCGACCACGGCCTTCAGAACCGCAGCTTGATCTAGCTCCGGTTGATCGCTTCCCTTCATCAGACCAAGGATAGCTGGAACCCCAGGCCCGCCATCGGATTCGTATTTCAGCGACGGAGGCACAGACAAAGCCTGGCAACAGTCTTCCTGGGGCAAGCGCAGGAGACGGTTGTCACTCGTCCATCGGCGGTCGAAACGTTCGACTACGAGCACGCGATTGCCTTCGAATTCCTCGATTGCGGCGACGGCGCAAGGGAGTCCCAGGGCGGCTGTCATCTTAAGGCAGAAAAATTCGTTTTCAACACTGAAGGAAAGGTCGATGCCATTTGGCAAGCGTCCAATCTGTGGCTTGAGGATGTGCGTTGTAGCAGCCGTCGCCAGCGGCTTGTACCAACGTCCTTTCCAGAACAAGAGCGCAGTCTTTTCCTGAGCGCCAGCGATCGAGATCCGGAAATCCTCATCCTCGCCCAGCCCGAGGGGGGCCGATGCCAGATCGCGGAGGAGACGAGCAATCTCGGTATCGTCAACGGGTTTGCCGTCGACAATACCGGCGGGGCCCGGCTCGACATCATCCGGCAGGAATTGCAGTGCGCCGACACAATCCCGTCCGACAGCGGCAAGCAAGTCGTAGGCGTCTATCCCTTGGGCGTGAACACGCTCAGCCATACGGCGGCGAATGGGGATGCTGTCGGGCAGGAGATTGTCGAACACGGCAACGACGGGTGCACCGATGTAGCGATCTTCACGTAACGGCAGAGATAGCGAGACTGGTAGCGCGTGCTCCCAGGCAAGCCAGGACGGATCATACTGAAAATCGATCGCGCCGCTGGATTGTCTATTCAGCCGTCCGACGAGACGGCTGTTCAAGAAGACGTTGAGCGGGAGGTGCCGCCGCGGACGAGCCATCAAAAGACGTCCTCGATCTCGGTCGACTTTGCCCTGGTCCGAGAGCGGACAACCAATTCAAGGTCGAGCGCTGCGAGAATGTCGCAAAGCGTTCCGAGCTGTGTCCCGGGCGCACCATTCTCGACGGCCGAGATGGTCGCTTGGCGCAACATCGTGTGCTCCCCGACAGTGGCCTGGTTCAGGCCGAGTTTGCGGCGCCGCCGCCGGATGGCATCTCCGAGTTGCTTAGGCGTTCGGGCGATTTGGTCCACAGCGTACCTCTCCTATGAGATATACGCTTCAGAAGATAAATTTCAATATGCGCCAGAGCGAATAAAATTGTGAGATACGCTCTACCGTATAACTCCCTCCCTCCCGCGTGGCCCTCACAGCCATGCCTCGGTTTTCAGCTAGAATAGGCTGCTGGCCGCCGGCCAAAGGCGATGCGAGGATCCATGCAGGAAGTCCTCCGAGCGCCTCTCCATTACGCGCAATGCTCGAGACAAAATGAGGCCTATTGGATCGGCAGTGAATCGATTGTTCACAGAGATCGTGCGGCGCTCACCCAATCGAGGCGTGCGGCAGGGACTAGGCCGTAATTGTAGAAATTGATGCCATCGACGCCCGCCGCCAGCGCCGGCTTCACTTTGGCGGCGAGAATGTCCGGGCCTGCCATTTCCGGATGGAACAGCCGGTAACCGGTCCCAAGGAATTTCTCTGCTCCAAGCGTGGCACGGCCAGTGGCCATCAGATCTGCGACATCGCTGGCCTGCATATCGTAGGCGCACAGGATCGCGCCGTCGCAAGCCTGGCCGAGAGCCGCCAGATCGCAGCCGCCCAACCAGCCGTCCTTCAGGTCAATGATGAGGACACGTGTGCCCGGATCGGCAACGTCGCGCAGCTCGGCAACCAAGCTGGTCACCGGCTCGAACCGCCACAGCAGAAAGTCGTATAATTCTGGCCAGGGCCGGAAGGTATCGAAGCTACCGTTCGGAAAGTCCGGAAAACGCGGTGCCGGAACGGCACGATCACAGGTCTCGACGATCCACCCTCTGACTAGTTTACGCGCCGCCTCGCCGTCAATGCCGGCATAAGCGGCGCGGGCGAGGCAGGACGGGCAAAAGCACAGCGACAGAAGGAAGTCATCTTCCGCGGCCAGCCCGACACCGTCTTTCTCGTGATGGTATTCGTGGGCGAAGCTCATGAATGACGGGCTTTCGAGCTCGATCCTGTCCGGCTTGTAAGTGTGCGTAACGTCGGCGACCAGCGCGCGAACATAGGCGCGCGCATCCGGATGCGAGGGACAAAGGTTGTAATAATTGGGATCGCCGAAGGCATTTCGGGTAACCACCTGCGGATGAAGCATGCCGGCGCGGGTATTGTGCAGGCACACCGTCCAGCACGAAACACCCAGCCCATTGGCGTCTCGTCTGCGGACGAGCTCGCCAAGCACGTCGCCGCCCTGCGAGATCACGTCCGCCACCTTGGGCTGAATTGCGAGGTCAGCCCAGCGCGCGGCGGTTGGCTTGAAGTAGATCGTGCCGTCCTCCGGGAAATAGGCTTTGCGGCGCGGGCTGCGCGGCTGAAGGAAGCGCCCCGCATGATACGAGGCCGCAAGGCTGATCATGTTGACCCCGGCGCGTTCGACCAGATCGCGTTCGACCATCTCGAAGCCCAGATCCTGGACATCCCAGGGGTAGGTCCACATGGAAAGCTGCATAGATATCCTCAGTTCTCCAGAGTGACGCAGCAGGCAGACGCCGTGCGGTTTCCCTTTAGGTTTCTATGGGTTCGGCGACTTGCATGAGGCAGTCTCCTGCCTCGCACATTGTATGCAGCCGCCGCGAAAGCACGATGCCGTTTTCGGCAAAATGCAAGGCTTCCTCGGCAAAATCGAGCCTTTCGAGATCGTGATACCAGCCAGCCAATTGTCCGGCGCTCACGCTGTCGCCAACCCTCACGGCGGGTTCAAACCAGCCGCGGCGGGTGGCGTAGAGGCCTTGGCTATGCCGCGAAAGCGAAAGCAGTCGCGTCGGCATCGAATCCATTGACTCCGCGCCAACAACTGGCCCGTCGACCAGGCCTAGCGCAATCAGCAGATTGTCGATCGCGCGAGCGGTGATCGCCATCGTGTCGACCGTGGCGGTGCCGCCGCCCCCGAACTCACCGCTGACGCCGATGGCGCCGGCACGGCGCGCTGCGCCCATGGAGGTCGGCGAGGCCTGGCCATTGTCGGCCACGAACCCATAGGGCATGCAGAGCGCCCGCATCAGCTCCACCCCGCGCCTGTGGCGCTCGGGATCGGCATTGCGCTCGACGAGTGCAGTCGGCAGATGTTCCATCGAAGTGCCCCCCGAATGGATGTCGAAGACAATGTCGTGTCGGGGGAACAGGTCTGTCTCGAGAAAGTTGGCGAGCCGGCTTGTCGGCGCGCCCGACGGATCTCCGGGAAAGGCGCGATTGAGATTGCCGCCATCGAGCGGCGAGCAGCGTTTGGCGGCCATCACCGCCGGCACATTGGCCATCGGCAGGATGGTGACGCGGCCCCTGACGCGCGCTGGATCGAGCCGGCGGACCAGCTTCGCCAAGGACAGCTCGCCTTCATATTCATCGCCGTGATTGCCGGCCATAAGAAGGAGAGACGGACTCTGACCGTTGCGAATGAGGCAGATCGGGACCTTGATTTGGAAATATGGCGAACGGTCTATCGAGAACGGGATGCTCAGATGGCTGAGCGTCTTGCCGTCCCGATCGAAATCGAGCGAATGGCTGATGCCGGTGTGCATGGCGGCGGTTCACACAGCCGCGACGGCGGTGACTTCAATGCGGAGGTCAGGATCAGCGAGACGCGCCTCGACGCAGGCACGCGCCGGCAGACGGGCGGAATCCACCCAGGCATCGTAGATACTGTTCATGGCGTCGAAATCGCCAATCTGCGGCAGGAAGATATTGACCGCCACGAGCTTTGACTTGCTGCTGCCGGCCTCGACCAGGAGCGCCTCGACCTTAGAGAGTACCTCGCTCGTCTGACCCTCGATGCCGGCCTTGCGATCGTCTGCGACCTGGCCCGCTATGTGCACGAGGCCGCCATAGACGACCGCCTGCGACATGCGGGAGCCGGACTGGAAGTACTTGATCATATTGGATCCTTTCGAGGTTCTCTTTTTGGAAATCGCGACGATGGTCAGCCGAAATAGGTGGGAAAGGCGTGGCTGACATACCCGGCCGCGTCGACGCCGAAGATCACGCGATAGCGATCGAGGCAGGTGCAGGGATGGGAGATGCCGAATTCAACGGTGTCGCCGACGGCATCATCGCCCGACGCAATTGTCAGGAAGGCGTGCTGGTCGTTGAGCTTGAAGACCTCGGAACGCGCTATCGGCAGCTGCTTGCCGGCACGAAAGATGGTCAGGACCATCGGAAAGCCCTGGTCGAACGACACGTCGCGCATGCCCATGCCGCAGATCGCAAGGCCGGGCTCCGGCCGCGACAGTACCTCGGCCCACAGGCGCAAAGCCGGACGGAACGAATTTCGTGCGGACGCATTGAAGCCGCCGACTGCAAAACCCTCGCGGGCATCGAGTGCGCCGAGCGAGCGGTCGTAGACGCCATGGTCGTGGAAGAAGATGGCGCCGCTGCGCAGCACCAGCGTCGCGCTGCTGTCCCTGGAAACGAGAGGCGAAAGCGCTGCGACCACTTTGTCGAAGTATACCGAGCCGCCTGCCGTGACGATCAGCGGGGTGTCGCCGCCGACGCGAGCGCGGAGCCGCAGGAACATGTCGGCTGTCATTGTCAGCAGTGCGGATATTGCCTCATCGGTGCGGCCAGGATCGGGCTGCGCCGCGGCACCTTCATAGGTTGCGACGCCGGCGATCAGCAGCCGGCCGCTGGCTGCTGCAATCGCGTCGGCAATTGCCTCCGCTTCGCCGGTGGTCCGGGCGCCTGCCCTCCCCGCACCAAGTTCGACGAGCACGCGCAATGGCGGCAGCGTCGCATTGGCCCGCCAGGCTTCGGCAAGCGCATTCACGGCGGCGATCGAGTCGGCGAAAACGTAGAACTCGGCGCTTGGCCAGGCGCTGACAAGAACCGCAAGCCGGTTCGCACCACCTGGTCCGCCGACCTCATTGGCGATGATCAGCCGAGAGAGTCCGGCTCTGAGCATCACCGTGGCCTGCCGTATGTCGGCGACGGTCGTGCACCATGCTCCGGCCTCGATCAGGGACCGGGCAAGATCAGGCGCCATCGGGGTCTTGGCATGCGGGGCGATCACGGAGCCCTGTTCTCGCGCATAGCGCAGGAATAGGTCACGATTGGCGATGAAGGCCTCCTCGTCGACGGTCAACACCGGCAACGACATACGCCCATGCGCTGGATGCCAGTGCTCAGACGCGACAAGGCTGCTGTCCAAGCCGAGCGTGCCAGGCGGCACGCCGCGGATACGGTCATCGAGGAGGAAATTTTCTCGGGTCGCCAGCGACAGTACGGGTGAGCTTTCGGTCATCCGATGCTAGTCCTTCCTTCACAGGATGAAGTCCGGATCGATTTCCGATTCCGGCCACACCATGAGAGAGATGCGTGCCAACACCTTACCGCGGACCGATCATCGATGCCCACCATCATCTTTGGGATCTCGGCCTCAGCCGGCACCCCTGGCTCGCCACAACGGCTGGCGAACGCGGCGGTCTGGGGGAGCTTGGCCCGTTGCGGCGAAACTACCTTCCTGAAGATTATTTGCGCGATGCCGGCCGGCACAATGTCGTCGCAACCGTCCATGTCGAAGCCGGCTGGACCGGGGATGACTGCGTCGGCGAAACGCGGTGGCTTGAAACGCTCGACAAGTCGCGCGGCGTGGCCGCCCGTTATGTCGTTCACATACCGCTGGCGAGCCGCCAAGCGCCGGCGCTGGTCGAGACGCAGGCGGCATTCGACCGTGTCGTCGGTGTGCGCGACATACTGAGCTGGGATCCGGATCCTGCCCGCTGTTTTGCTGCCCGTGACGGCATCATGGACGATCAGGCCTGGCGTGCCGGCCTGTCCCTGCTTGGGCGCCACCGGCTGGTTTTCGACCTGATGGTGTTTCCGCGCCAGCTCGCCGGTGCGGCGCGCCTCGCAGCGGCCTTTCCGGACCAGCTCTTTGTTCTCAACCACTGCGGCAGCCCTATCGATCGCGATGCGGACGGGATGCGGGTGTGGCGCGAAGGGCTGCGGCTTTTGTCGGAGTGCGACAACGCTGCCATCAAGATATCGGATCTGGTCGCCTACGATCATGACTGGACACTCGACAGCCTGAAGCCGGTTGTCATGCATTGCATCGACTGTTTCGGTACGCAGCGCGCGATGTTCGCCAGTGACTTCCCAGTCGCCGGCCTGCATGCGTCGTTCGATGCAGTATATGACAGCTTCAAAGCCATTGCAGGAGAGCTTTCCGCGGACGAGCAAACGGCGCTGTTCTTCGGCAACGCAAGGCGTATCTACCGGCTGCACGATATTTCATCGGCGGGCCTGCTCCCTGCCTGAGAGAAGCAGCAGCCCCAGAATCAGCGACCCGAACAGGATACTGCGCCAGCCGGGCGATGCATTGACGACGGTGATCAGCGCCGTGATCGTGACCAGCAGGATGGCGCCGGGGATAGTACCGGCATAGGTGCCGAGCCCGCCCAGTATCGAGGTGCCGCCGAGCACCACGGCGGCAATCGAGGCGAGGAGATAGGGATCTCCGATCCCGACATAGCCTTGGCCGTTCATGCCGAGGACCAACACACCGGCAAGTCCCGAACAGAAGCCGCTGATCCCATAGACCGCGAGCGTGGTCGAGGCGACGGAAACTCCGGAGAGCGCCGCGGCAAGCGGATTGGCGCCCATGGCGAAAATCCGGGCGCCTAGGGATGTCGCATGCATCGTGGTCAGAACGATCACGGAAATGGCCACCCACAAAAGCACGCCTGCCGGAATACCGGCTGGCCGCGCATTGCCGAGCCAGCGGACCAGCGGGTTCTCGGCGGTCACGGCGCTGCCGCCGGCGATGATGATCAGGAGGCCCTGCAGGAATGTCGCCATCGCCAGAGTCATGATCATTGGATGAACGCGCAACAGCGCCACGCCCAGCCCGTTTACGAGACCTATCGCGGTCGTCAACGCAAGCACTGCAAGAACGGCTGTGAGCCCGGTCGGATCCGCCTGCAATGGGAGCAGCGGGAGGCTGACGGCACTGACCGTGACGATCGCCGCGACGGAAAGGTCGATGCCGCCGGCAATCACCACGAAGGTCTGGCCCGCCGCGACCAGGCCGATCACCGCGCCCAACTCGACCAAATAGCGCAAATGACCATAAGCGCCGAAGCCACGTGAAGCGAAGCTCGCCGCGATCCACACCGCGGCAACGATAGCGACCGTGAGGAAGGGCCGGCTGCGCAGGATCGTCAACGCCCGCCTGCCGCGCGCGCTCTCTTTCCGTGCTGTCATTGCTGCACCTTGCGGAATTGCGGGATGGCGACCGCCCCGATGATGATGAGGCCTTGGGCGACATACTGAGCAACTGGCGTGAAGCCGAGGAAGAACATGACACTGATCATCAGGCTGAGCAGCAGGCTGCCGGCAAGCGCGCCGCGCATCGTGCCCTGGCCGCCGAGGAAGCCGATTCCGCCGAGCACCGCGGCGGCAATGGAATTCAGCGTGAAGGCCGTGCCTATGACCGGATCGCCCGAACCCGTTTGCGCGGCGACGAACAGGCCGGCGCCTGTGCAAAGCAGACCGCTGATCGCATAAGCCGCGATCCGCGCGCCATCGACCGGCACGCCGGAGCGATAGGCGCCGACCGGATTCTCACCGGCGGCATAGAGGCTCAACCCAAGCGGCGTGGCGAGATAGAGTTTCCACAAAAGTACGACGAGCACCAGCAACACGAATGCCGCCGGCGTGTTGCCGGCAAGCAGGTCCGACAGCCACTCCGGAATGGCGCCGCCCGGCCTCGGCAGGATGAGCAACGCAGCACCGCCGATGATGAAGGAGCCGGCGAGCGTCACCACGATGGCCGGCAACCGAAGTTTCACGACGATGAACCCGGTCGCGGCACCGATGCCGATACCGGTCAGCGCCACCACGGCGGTACCGCCGGCTACGCCCAGCGGCCCCATCATCGTCGTCGCGGCGATTACCGCGCCGAGACTGACCATTGCGCCGATCGCCAAGCTGATGCCGCCGGTGAGCATGAGGATCGCCTGGGCCATCGCGACCAGCGCCAGCGGAAACCAGCTCTGGGTGAATTTGGCGAAGCCGGACGCCGTCAAGAGGCCGGGGAACAACACGCCGTAGGCAACGAGGAACGCCAGAACCACGGCAAACAGGCTGCGCACGCCAACATTTCGGCGCAGCTGAACCGGCCAGTAGAGGGCGCCGGCTTGGCTTGAGGATACAACCGTGCTCATGCCGCAACTTTCTGCTGTTCGGCGCCCATTGCGGCCGAGACGATGGCTTCCTCGCTCAGTGCCTCTCGCTCGAGCATGGCCATGATGCGACCTTGGCGGACCACGGCGACGCGGTCGCAAAGGTGCACCAGTTCGGGTGTGTCGGAACTGAGCAGGACGATCGCCTTGCCGGCGGCAGCGAGATTGCGAAGCATCATGTAGATCTCACGCTTGGTCTCCACATCGACGCCGCGCGTCGGGTCGTTGAGGAGAAGCACAAGCGGATCGTGTGGCATCCATTTCGCCAGCGCGACTTTCTGCTGGTTGCCACCTGAGAGTGCCTGCGCCGGGCGGTCGAGGTCGCCCTTGATGGCAAGCTGGGCGGCGAGTCCCCTCGCCATATCGCGCTCGGCACGCCGGCTGCGCAGCTTCAACGCCGGCAGCCTTGCGAAGGCTGGTAGCATCATGTTGGTGATGATGGGATGGATCAGGTGCAGGCCTTCGCGCTTGCGGTCGGCCGGGACATAGGCGAGGCCGAGCGCATTGGCTTTCGGCACGCCGCCCGGCAAACCCGAAGCACCGTTTACGGTCGCGAATGCCGTCCTAGCCGGGATCGCGCCGTAGAGGCCAAGCAGCAAATCCTCCTGCCCCTGCCCGACCAGACCGCCGATCCCAAGCACCTCGCCCGTCCTGATGTCGAGATCGACGTCGCGCATCAGGCCGGCCGAAAAATTACGAACCGAGATGGAGTTGGCTGGCGATGGCGAAGGCTGCCATCGTGGAAACAGATCGCCGGGGTCGCGGCCGACCATCAGCCGCACCAGCCCGGCGGCATCAGTTTCTTCCAGGGAGCGGTCCGCCGTGCAGGCGCCGTCCTTCAGTACGGTGACATGCTGGCACAGCGTCATCACTTCGTTCAGCCGGTGTGAGATGTAGAGAATGGCGATGCCCTCGGCCCGAAGCCTTTCCAGCAGGTCCGTGAGGGTTTTTGTCTCGGTTGCCGATAGCGATGAGGTGGGTTCGTCGAGAATGAGCACGCGCGGCCGCCGGTAAAGCGCCTTGGCGATCTCCACCATCTGACGGCGGCCGAGCGACAGATGCCCCACCGGCGTCGACAGCGGTTCGCGAAGGCCGACAAGATCGCATGCGGCCCTGGCCCGTGCGGCGAGTTCGGTGTAATCGACCAACCCGAATCTCTTGGGATAGGCGCCGAGCCCGATATTTTCGGCGATCGAGAGACTGGCCGTCAGGCTGAGTTCTTGTTGGACAACCGCGATCCCGGCGTGCCGCGCATGAGCGGGGCTCATGCGCGATACCGGGCGTCCATCAACCTCGATCGCCCCGCCCTCCGGGCGCAGAGCGCCGGACAAAAGGTTGATCAGCGTCGACTTCCCCGCGCCGTTCTCGCCGAGCAGCGCATGCACGCGGCCCGGCTGCAGAGCGATGGAAACGTTGCGCAGGACGGGGTTGCCGAAGAAGGACTTCGACACCCCCCGCGCGGCGAGAAGCGTAGCCGTGGTTGTCAATGCTACAACCCTTCAGGCCTATTTCTGGGCCAGCAGCTTCTTGAACAGATCCTCATCGTACGGCGAATAGATGTAGCCGTCAGCCGGGAAATCCTTAGCCCGGGCGAGATATTCGTCGATGTTGGAATTGTCGATCACCGGCAGCGGGATCTTGACGAAAGCCGGCACATCCTTGCCGTCCAGCGCCTGTACGGCCGTGTAGGTGGCGAAAGCGCCGAGCCAGTTCGGCTGCATCGTCGCCCAGCTCTTCAAGCCCTTTTCCTTCCACAGTTCGAGGAACTGGCGCGCATTCTCGCCGGTGATCGGCACCTGGTCGCGACCCTGCTTGTCGAGCGCGAGCACGGCACCCGCCGACAGAGCGCCGCCGAGCGACAGGATGCCGTCGATTTCGGGATTGGCGAAAAGCAGGCTGGTGACGGCTTCCTGGGCGGGCGCGACATTGTAGGGCGTGTTCGTTTCGGCAAGCACCTTCACATCGGGATGAGCCTTAAGCTCGGCATCGGCGCCTTTGCGCCGGTCGTCACTGACCGAAACGCCGGCTGGGCCATTGAGGATCAAAATTTTGCCCTTGCCGCCGATGGCGTCGATCAGGAACTTGGCCGCCTGATCGCCCCACTGTGAGGAATCGGTGTTGACCTTGGCGGTCACCTGGTCGGTGTCGACGAGGCTGTCGAAATTGATGATCGCGATGCCCTTGGCGCAGGCGTCCGCCAGCACGCGCGCCGGCGCAGTCGACGAGCCAGCGATCAGGATGATGGCATCGACATCGGAATCGATCATCGATTGGATCTGCTGAATCTGGACGTTGGCATCGCCTTGGGCGTCGGTCACGACGAGCTTGTCGACCAAGCCTTGCTTCTTCAAAGTCTCGACTTCGGCTTCGATCGTGCCCTGTGTCTGCTTCATCCAGGTCGGCACTGAATAGATGTTGGCCCAGCCGATCGTATACGGCGCCTTGCGGTCGCCCTTGATGCATTTAGCGGCGGCGTTGGCCTGCGAACCGGCGCCAACGCTGAGGAGAAGACCGAGGCAAAGGGCGCTGGCGGATGCGAAAAACGATGATTTGGTCATGATTGTTCCCTTCTGAGGTTATGCCTGACGTGCGGGGTCGAGACGAGAAAACTCGCCGGTTGCCGCATCTCGGAAACCGCGCTTTTTCTCGTCAGGAGTTTCTGCGCCTGGCTCGTTATTGTCCGATATTCCAGACAATAGGCCTGTATATCGGACAGATCGGATGCTAGACTGAGCCTTGACATCTTTCAAGCGTCTTGGGACGAGTGCCGAAATGATTTTGCGCGGGGTGCGGCCCACATGAGCGATGGCGTGACTGGTTTGATCGAAAGGGAAGTCCGCACCGAGCCGCGCAATGGCGAACGGCGCCGCGGGATTGACCGCGTCATCACGCTGCTTGAAGCGCTTCTGCGGCAGCGCGCGCCGATGCGCGTCGGCGATATCGCCAAGATGATCGGCGCGCCGCGTTCGACCACTTATGAGATCGTCAACAGCCTGCTGGAAGCCGAAATGCTCGAGAACGTCGGGACGGAAGGCTATGTCTATTTCGGAAAGGCGATGCATCTGTTCGGCTGGGCCTACTCACATCATAATGCCCATTATCGGCGCATCATCGAAACCCTGGACAGACTAGGCGCGGAGACGGGCGAGACCGTCCAACTGTGTGGCCTGCGCGGGAACAAATACGTCGTCCTTGATTGCCGGGACTCGCCCGGCCCGTTCCGGATCTCAAGCGATGTTGGAGTCGAGGTGCCGATCCCGTGGACGGCGTCTGGAAGGCTGCTGCTCGGCCATATGAGCAAGCAGGAAATACAGGACTTCATTCCGCCTGGCGACTACAAGCTTCCCGACGGCCGCGTCATTGCGCCAGCCGAGTTCTTCGGCGATGTAGCTCTGGCGCGCCAGCAAGGTTTCAGTGAGACGGCTGCTCTGGCCGACCGCTTCACCTGGTGCATGGCCGCGCCCATCCGCGATGGCAACGGGGCGATCAACAAGACTCTTTGCTTCGTGTTGCCCGTCGACACGCCGGAAGCGCGACGGGGTGAATTGCTTGTCCTGCTATGCGAGCGCGCCCGCGGGTTGTCGCTGGCGGGAAGCTAGTACAAATCGGTACGGGAACGACCCTAAGAAGGTCCCGGATCGATGCGTGCGATCCCACGTCCACCGGAGCTAGCCCTAGGGCGGACGTGCTCCGCCGAGCCAACGCTCGGGTCATAACCGTCTCCGAAGCGGCGCTTGCCGACGCGAAGAGCCGGCTTCGCGAGGCAAACGGTCCAGGCACAACCCCTTCGGGTGCCGCCGGCCTTGCCGGTCTCGCCACGGCCGTCGCGGCTTCCGGCATGTCGCAGGAGCTTGCGCTCGACCGGTCGAGCCGGGTGCTGAACATCGTGACCGAGTCCGAACTGGAAAAGGACGCATGACGATGGCGCCGAACCGGGAACCATGGAGCAGAAGAGCGGCTGGGCCACGGACTGCTCGAGTTGCCCGCGTTCCAGACCTAACGCAGAACCGGTCCATGAAACTCATCTACCAGACTCACTCCCCTACGCGCGCAAGGTTCTGGTCTTTGCCCACGAGGCTGGGCTTGCCGGACGTCTGTGCGTCATTCATCAGGAGACGAGCCCGATCAATCGCAATGATGATGTGTTTGCGATCAATCCGCTTGGCAAGGTGCCCGTTCTCGTTCTGGAGGACGGCTATGCGATCTTCGATTCAGGCGTAATCTGCGACTATCTCGACAATCTCGAAAGCAATTGTCGGCTCATGCCCGAAACAGGGCGGGCCAAGTGGTCCGCCTTGCGCCTCCAGGCGCTCGCCGGCGGCATGTGCGACGCAGGCATTTCCATCCGCTGGGAAAACAAGCGTCGCCCTGAACATCTGCGTTGTCCCGCCTTGGGCGCAGGCATGACGACGAAGCTTATCGAATCCTATGACTTCGTGGAACGCGAGGTCGAATTCGACGCGCCGCTCCATGTCGGCCACATCGCGCTCGCCACTCGTCTAAGCTGGCCGGAATTCCGCGGACTGGCGGACTTCCTGCAGGGAAGGCCACGACTGGCGCAATGGTATAAATCCTTCGTGGAACGCCCTTCAATGCATGGCACACCCTACGGCGGCGACACGCGAGATTGATATCGATCGCCAGGCTTTCGAAATCCAGTATGTGCCGGTCACCAGCCAAAGCGTTCTCGCGACCATTTGCTGGTCGGCCTCGATCATACTGCGCGAGTCCGGTAATCTTGCCAGGACAGCCTTGAGGGTGGCCATCAAGGCCACTTCTTCGTCACCGCGCATGGCCTGACGCAGCACCGCGTCAGGAGGCGGCCACTGCAATGAAAAGCGATTGTCCTTGCCTTTCGATGCGGAACAGGACGGGCTTTTTCTGCTGACGGGATTTCGCCCACTCTTGCTGGATATCCGACGACTGCGTCACATTGCGGTTGTTGGCCGAGACGATGACGTCGCCTGGCCGAAGGCCGTTCTCGGCAGCGGGGCTATTCGGCGCCACTTCCTGGATAAACACCCCGGTGGTACCCGGCTGGAGACCGAGTTGCTGGCGCGCTTCATCCGGAATGGGGCTGAGCGACAGCCCGAGGCGTTGGTCCGCCCCTTCCGGACTCGGAACGGCACCAGTCTGTACCTCCTCGTCCTTGCGTTGACCGACGGTTAGTTCAACCTCCTGCTGGGAGCCGCCGCGGTTCCTCGTCAGCGTCGCTTTCGACCCTGGCTTTTCGTTCGCTGCCGCCAGCGTCAAGTCATGGACGCCCTGGATGTCCTGGCCGTCGAACCGGGTGATCACATCGCCCGATTGTAAGCCTGCCTTCTCCGCCGGGCTGCCGGGCTCGACCGAGGCGACCAGCGCTCCCTTGGTGCTCGATATGCCAAGCGCCTGGGCAAGCGACGGCGTCACCTCCTGGAGACGCACTCCGATGAAGCCGCGCTCGATCCGGCCGGTGCGGATCAACTGATCGGCGACGCTTCGAGCAGTTCGGGACGGCACGGCGAAACCGATGCCGATGCTGCCGCCCGACGGCGAGACGATGGCCGTGTTGACGCCGATCACTTCGCCGCGCGCGTTAAACAGCGGGCCGCCGGAATTGCCTCTATTGATCGAGGCGTCTGTCTGGAGAAAATCGTCGTAAGGGCCGGCCTGGATGTCGCGCGAGCGGGCGGAAAGAACGCCGACGGTAACGGTTCCCCCGAGCCCGAAGGGACTGCCAATCGCGATCGTCCAGGCACCCGGCTGCATTGCGTCAGAGTCACCCCAGGCGGTGGTCGTCATGTTGGGGCGTGGATCGACCTTCAGCACCGCGATGTCGGTTGCTGGATCGCGGCCTACCAGTCGCGCCGGCGAAGTCTCCTTATCGGAGAATACGACGTGGATTTCGGTGGAGTCGGCCACGACATGATTGTTGGTGACGATGTAGCCCTCGGGACTGATCACGAAGCCGGAGCCAAGAGCTTCTCGCACCTGCGGCTGAGCGGGCCCGCGGCTGTCGAAGGGGTTGAGAAAATCGTCGAGCATCGTTTGGTCCTGGATGATCTGCCTCGTCGTGATCGCGACCACGGCCGGCAGCTTCTGACGCACGATTGCGCTGAAGTCGTTCGGGATATCCTGTGCTGAAAGCGGAGCAAAGCCACCAGCCGAGAGCATCAAAATTCCTGCGACGAGGCCAATGCACAGTCGCTTCCTGCAAATGTAAGACATGATTGATTCTCCTGCCCGACCGCCCTGGCGCTGCTGCGATTTGTCCCAGACGCAAGAACTGACATTCACGCCGATTGTTTCACCGGTTCGAAAAAATGTTGATGGGGGCTGAACTGCGAGGATGTGTCCTCGCGAGGCCATTGAAATTTGGTCGAAACTCTCCAAAATCTCAGTTGGTGGGAATCGCGAGAGCCACCAAAGATGACGTCAACAGAGGAGACTTTCAAAGCGGAGGACTATCGATGGAAGGTGCCATTTCGACGAGTTTTCCCCCAATCGGGCCCGAGGGACCGGATGTTTTTCTTGACCGGTTGCTCCATCCGGCGCGGCATTTCGAGCGACCTCAGGACGTGCTGACCGACGTGACGCTGGACGTCTAGGAGAAGCGCGCAACCCTTTCGTCATGGGCATCGGATGCCTGTGCAGTGGAATCGGTCCCGGCGCTGCGCATGCCGCCGGGAGTCACCGAACCGGTCAGCTTCGATGCCATCATGGACGCGTTGCGCCAATTGGACCAATTGGGGAAGCTTCCCGGCGCCGGTCGGGGTCGTGAGATCGACAGCATCGCGATCACCGGTTTTACAGCATCCGTCGATCGACTTTGAGTTGAACGCGGCCACTCTCAGCATCCGAGGCATCCGCCCGCTGGCGAGGAACTCGCGGGCGGGTGAGGTGTTCTCTGCGACCTAGTCGTCTGGCTGAAAATTTTCCTATAGCCCTCTTGAACGCGTAAGGCACTGTTATAAATAAGTAATTGCCGGTCGCCAAACGGGTCCGGCGTAAGTCCAGGAGGCGTCAAGGCGCTCTTGGCGCTTCTTGTATCCATGTTGCTCAAAGGAGGATGTGGCTATGAGGACAAACCTCGATTTTACCCCTCTGTTCCGGTCCAGCATCGGCTTCGACCGGATTTTCAACATGCTGGAAGATGCGAGCCGTGTCACTGCGATAGACGATTGGCCGCCCTATGACATCGCCAAGACTGGTGAGGACGACTATCGCATCACCATGGCGGTCGCCGGCTTCTCGCAGGATCAGCTGACCATCACTCATCAGCCCAACCTGCTGGTTGTGAGCGGGTCACAATCTGGCGACGATAACGGCCAGTATCTCTATCGCGGCATTGCCGGGCGCGCCTTCGAGCGTCGGTTCAAACTGGCCGACCATGTGAAGGTCGTCGGCGCCAGCCTGGACAATGGGCTGCTGAACATCGATCTCAAGCGCGAGCTTCCCGAAGAGATGAAACAGCGCCGGATCGCCATCGTCGGCAGCACGGCTAAGGCAGCGCCGCGGCAGATTGACGCCGAAAAGAACGCAGCCTGAGGTCAGAGTGAATCAGAAGCGACAGGCACCGGCATTCGCCCGGTGCCGCGCGGTTGAACGTGGAGGTGAATGAAGATGAACATGCGTGACCTTATCCCGTGGGGCCGCAACAGCAACCAGGCCCCGAGCACCTATAGCGGTGGCGATCCCTTTCTTTCGCTTCACCGCGAGGTAAACAGGCTCTTTGACGATATGTTGAGGAGCTTCGAGACGCGCTTGCCTACTGCGGGACAGCTTTTGCCTTTCGATAGCGGCTGGCCGAAGGTGGAGATTTCGGAGTCGGATAATGAGCTTCGCGTCACCGCCGAAGTCCCCGGTATGGAAGAGAAGGATATCGAAGTCCTGCTCGATGAGGACGTGCTGACCCTGCGTGGCGAAAAGCGGTCGGAGACCGACGAGAAGGACTACTCCGAGCGCTTCTACGGTCACTTCGAGCGGCGCATACCCCTCAGCTACGAGGTCGAGGACGACAAGGTCAAGGCGTCCTTTGCCAATGGCGTCCTGACCCTGACACTGCCGAAGAACCCGAACGAACAGTCGAAGGTGAAGCGCATCCCGATCACCCACTGACCCATGGAGTAAGTCGGAGGCGGCAGGCCGCCGCCTCCGGCGCATCCTTCGCCAAAATGGGAGGGATGAATGATGCAGAAGCAAGAAAGATAAGTCACACCAGTCGTGGAAAATCTCGGAGCGGCAAACGACAACCGCGGGCGAGCGCTGTCATTCGGTCGATCCGAGTTCCCGCATGATCCGGTCGCGCGGATCTACAAGCCTTGCCGCTCAGTCATGACCTCGGGCCGTGCGCGGCCGAAAGGCTGGCGGCTGGTGTTCGAGTGGCGTACTGCGCCGGTCATTGAACCGCTGATGGGCTACACCGGAAGTGGTGACACGCTGACCCAGGTGGAGCTCGATTTTCCGACGGCTCAGGCGGCTATCGACTATGCCGAACGCTGCCTACACGGTTCAAGGGAGCCCGGCGGCCGAAAAGTCCAGCGTCGAATCGTCCGATGCGGAAACGGGGCTGCAGGCCGCGCACACCTTGTCTGGAACCGCCCGGCGTTGCTGCAGAGCAGCAGCGCCGCCATTTCGCAGGCGCTTACCGGCGAGTGCAATGCAGCCGTCAACCGCCATTTCAACAACGCATGACGGACTCTATCCAGCGGAAGAAACGGCACGACGCGTTGGCCGGGCAGGAAAGGACAATGACAGGCCCATTATCGTCGCCGGCTGGTCTGGGCCTCCCACTTTTTTGCGCCGGACCCCGCCTACACCGATGCCGCGCGGGCTAGGCGACCTATATCCGTTTCCTTCTGGAGGCGGCCATGGACATGAGCAACAGAAAGACGCGGTTCAATATCTGGTACTGGGTCGCGGCGTTCGTGGGCGTGATGGTCGTCCAGTACATCTATGCCACGACGCAGCACGTCGCCCAAATACCGTACAGCCAGTTCGAGGCCTTGCTGAACGCCGGCAAAATCGCTGAGGTGCAGGTTTCGGACCGCTTCATCCAGGGCCGTTTCAAGGAGCCACAAGACGGCAGGCCGCTGTTTATCACCACACGCGTCGAGCCGAACCTTGCCCGTGACCTGCAGGAGCACGGTGTCACTGTGACCGGCCAGGTCGAGAGCACCTTGCTGAGCGACCTTCTTTCCTGGGTTGTGCCGGTGCTCGTCTTCTTCGGCCTGTGGATGCTGCTTCTAAGACGCATGAATGGCGGCGTCGGAGGTTTGATGCAAATCGGCCGGAGCAAGGCCAGAGTCTATGTCGAAGCCAATACCGGGGTGACGTTCGACGATGTGGCGGGGGTCGATGAAGCCAAGGCCGAGCTGCAGGAGATTGTGGATTTTCTGAAGAACCCAGGCGAATACGGCCGCCTCGGAGGCCGCATGCCCAAAGGCGTGCTGCTGGTCGGCCCGCCGGGCACGGGCAAGACCCTGCTCGCCAAGGCCGTCGCGGGCGAAGCCAAGGTTCCGTTCTTCTCGATCTCCGGTTCGGAGTTCGTCGAGATGTTCGTGGGGGTCGGGGCCGCGCGCGTGCGCGATCTTTTCGAACAGGCGCGGTCCAAGGCCCCCGCGATTATCTTTATCGACGAGCTCGACGCGCTTGGCCGCGCCCGCGGGACCATGGTCGGCGGCCATGACGAAAAGGAGCAGACGCTCAACCAGCTTCTGGTCGAACTAGACGGTTTGATCCACAGACCGGCGTCGTGCTGCTGGCCGCGACGAACCGTCCTGAAATCCTTGACCCGGCACTTCTGCGCGCCGGCCGTTTCGACCGCCAGGTATTGGTCGACCGGCCCGACAAGCAGGGTCGCATCAAGATCCTGCAGGTTCACATGAGCAAGGCCAAGCTGGCGACGGATGTCGATGCGGAAAAAGTGGCGGCGCTGACGGCCGGTTTCACCGGTGCTGACCTGGCCAATCTCGTGAACGAGGCGACGTTGCTCGCCACGCGCCGCAAGGCGGATGCGGTAACGATGGACGATTTCAACAATGCGGTGGAGCGCATCGTCGCGGGACTGGAGAAGCGCAATCGGCTCCTGAACCCGAAGGAGCGCGAGATCGTCGCTTACCATGAAATGGGTCATGCGCTGGTAGCCATGGTCCTGCCTGGCGTCGACCCGGTGCACAAGGTGTCGATCATACCACGCGGCGTCGGCGCGCTCGGCTACACCATCCAGCGTCCGACCGAGGACCGCTTCCTGATGACGCGCGAGGAGCTGGACAACAAGATGGCGGTGCTGCTCGGCGGCAGGGCGGCCGAATGGATCGTATTCGGCCATCTGTCCACCGGAGCCGCCGATGATCTCGCCAAGGTAACCGACATAGCGCGCGCCATGGTGACGCGTTACGGCATGTCGGCAAAACTCGGGCACGTGGCGCTGGAAAAGGATCCACGCTCCTTCCTGAGCCCCAACCCGCTCGCCGGCGGACCGCGCGAGCACGACTACGGCGAAGCCGCCGCCGATGCCATCGACGCGGAAGTGCGCGACATTGTGGAGGCCGCGTTCGAACGAACCGTCAGCCTGCTCATCGAGCGGCGCGACGTGCTGGAAAGGGCGGCACGCAGGCTGCTCGAGACCGAGACGCTCGATGAGACCGAACTTGCGTCGCTGGTCGGAGATGTCTCGGCGGCGGATCGCGCTGTACGGGATAGGTCTAGTCAATCGTCGGACAAGAGAAAGCCTGCGCTGCAGCCGGCCAGGACCGCGGCTGCAATCCCCACGCGCGGATCGGGGAAATTCGGGACGCAATGAGTTCCGGACTGCGCCCGCTGGTATAGATCCTTCGTGGAACGCCGTGCCGCACGCTACGACGGCGACACGCGAGATCGATGTCGATCTCTAGGCCTTCGAAATCCAGTATGTGTCGGTCACCAACCAAGCGTTCTCGAGCCGTTTGTTGGTCGCCCTCGGTGATATTGGGCGAGATGGGTGACCTTGCCTCGCGCAGCCTTGAGGGCGGCCATCAAAGCCTTTTTTCTTCGTCACTGCGCCTGGCTCCGCTGCAGGGGTAAAACCCGCATGGCACCAGTGATCGTACGGGAAACGTATCGCCAGCCCTTTCCAGAAGCATCATGAAACCTCGTCGGTCTTCACCTGTGAACGGCAATGCCATCCGGCCAGCATCGGACAAATTTGAAAGCCACCGTTCCGGCACGTGCGTCACTCCGGCAAAAGCGATCACGACATCGAGGTCTGGCAGATCGACCGCCTGCGTTGCATCACCAGACACCACTTCGATATGGGCATAATGAGCAAGATTGCTTTGCGCGCGCCGAGTTAGTTCTTCGTCGATCTCATAGGCGATCACGCGTCCTTCTGAACCCGTCAGTTCAGCGAGGATGGCGGTGAAATAGCCGACACCGGCGCCCACCTGAAGGACAGTCTGGCCGGGAGCGATGTTCAGATGGTCGAAAACCAATGCCCAAAGCGACGGCAAGCCGCTGTTTAGTCCGCGTTTTTCGTCAAGCAAGACCAGAACGTCGTGATAAATCTCATGAAGTGCGGCTGAAGGGCTGGTATGGACCGCCCCGATTTGCAATCGCGAATGGATACGCCAGGGCCCGTTGCCAAGATAGTGTTCGCGCGGAACCTTTGCGAAGGCCTCGATGACCGCAGGGTTGTGCAAGACAGGTGATGCGACACGCAGGTCTTCGGCAAACCACCGGCGCGCTTCACTAGCATCGGTTCTTGTCGGCATGGAATATCGGCTCCGGATTGCGCGTACTCAGTCATGCTCTCAGAAAACCGAGTGACGGCAAAGGGTCCCTCACCTCGTTTGGACGGGGCGATGCGCGCTGTCCGTTTGCGATCGAGCGCGGCTTCGCCGAGCGCCTACCGCGAGACTGTAAACCGTGGCGACATGGAAGAACACTCTGCCCGACGATCACATCCTCCGGCTGGCCAGCAGCCTTGTCAGCCAATCCGGATCCATTTCCGGCACGGAGGACAAAAGCCGTTCGGTATAGGGGGCATGCGGCGGCGTGAGAATTTCGCTCTTTAATCCCTGCTCAACGACTTTACCCTGGTGCATGACGACAATTTCGTCGGCGATCGCTCGCACGGTGGCAATGTCATGGGTGATGAAAATGTAGCTCATGCCGAGCTCGCGCTGAAGCCGCATTAAGAGCTTCAGGATTTCTTCCTGCACAATCTGGTCGAGCGCGGACGTGATTTCGTCGCAGATGATGAGTTCCGGATCGGCGGCCAACGCTCGGGCGATGTAAACGCGCTGCTTCTGGCCGCCCGACAGTTCGGCTGGCAGACGATCAAGGTAAGCTTCGCTCATCTCGACCATGTGCATGAGTTCGCCGATCCGCCGGTCCCGCTGCGCACCCTTGAGGCCAAGATAGAATTCAAGCGGTCGCGCTATGACTTCTTCGACCGTCTGGCGCGGATTTAGCGCGTTGTCGGGCATTTGATAAATCATCTGTATGCGGCGCAGGATCTCTTTTGGGCGCAACTTCAGGGTCTTGGAAAGGGTCTGGCCGGCAAAGGAAATCGACCCCGAAAGCGGGGGCAGCAGCCCGGTAACAACGCGAGCGAGCGTCGATTTCCCGGAACCGGATTCGCCGACCACAGCCACTGTTCTTCCACGTGGAACTTTGATGGAGACATCCTGGAGCACCTTAACCGCCCGGCCGTAGGCCGCCGTGATGTTGTCTATGGTAAGCAGATATTCATCGGCTGGAACTTCGGGCTTCGCGAGCTTGCGCACGGCCCAGAGCGTTTTGGTATATTCCTGGCGGGGCGAGGCGAGCATCTGGCGCGTTTCTGCCTCTTCCACGGTAAGTCCATGGCGCAAAACCATGATGCGGTCCGCCATTTGGGCCACCACCGCCAGATCATGCGTCACATAGATTGCAGCGGTGTTGAATTCCTCCACGATGTTGCGAATGGAGGCGAGAACTTCGACCTGTGTCGTCACATCGAGCGCCGTCGTTGGTTCATCGAAAACGATGAGGTCCGGGCGGCAAGCCATCGCCATCGCGGTCATTGCCCGTTGCAACTGTCCGCCGGATACCTGATGTGGATAGCGAAAGCCGATGGTCTCCGGATCTGGAAGCTGAAGACGACGATAAAGATCGACCGCACTGCGGTTCGCTTTCTCTCGACTGGCAATCCCATGCGCCACCACAGTTTCGATAGTCTGATCGAGGAGCCGGTGGGCCGGATTGAAAGAGGCTGCGGCGCTTTGCGCGACATAGGCGATACGGGAGCCTCTGAGGCGACGCCGCCCTGTTTCGCTGAGTGCCAGAAGATCGATCCCGTCGAACAGGATCGAGCCCTGAGTAATACGGCAGCCCGGCTTGGCGTAACCCATCGCGGCGAGGCCAATGGTGGATTTGCCGGCGCCCGACTCGCCGATCAAGCCAAGAACCTCCCCCCGCTTCAGCGCCAGATCGACCCCGCGGACGATGGGATGCCATCGCTCGTCCGAGAACCCCTCCACATGCAGATTGCGGATCTGAAGCAGATCCTTGCCTTTTTCGCGCAATCCGGGAGCGCTATTTTTCATCCCGCAACCCGCTTGTTGCGTGCAGGAACCAGTCCACGACGAAATTCACGGAGACCGTGAGGAGGGCAATCGCGCCGGCCGGCAGCAGCGGCGTGACATCGCCGTAGGTGATCAGGGTCGCATTCTCGCGCACCATCGATCCCCAATCGGCGGTCGGTGGCTGAATACCGACGCCCAGGAAGGACAGTGCCGCGATCGTGAGGAATACGAAACAAAATCGCAAGCCGAACTCCGCAACCAGCGGCGGCATCACGTTGGGAAGGATTTCCTTGGCGATGATCCATTTCGGGCCTTCGCCGCGCAATCGCGCCACTTCGACATATTCCATCACTGCCACGTTGAGCCCGACGGCGCGTGCGAGCCGAAAGACACGGGTAGAATCGAGCAGCGCAATGATGATTATCAGACTGGTGATCGACGAGCCGAAAATCGAGAGCAGCACCAGGGCGAAGATCAGGCTTGGGATCGACATCAACACATCCACGGCACGCGAGAGTATCTGGTCCAGCCATCCCCTGTACAATGCAGCGAGAAGGCCGAGCGAGACGCCGACTGCGAAGGACAGCAGTGTGGTCGCGATGGCGATACCGATGGTGTTGCGCGCACCGTAAATCAAGCGCGTGAGCATATCGCGGCCGAGCTGGTCGGTTCCCAACTTGAACTCTTGGCTCCACGGTGCGAAGGCTTCGCTGAAGACCTGCGTTTCGCCGTATGGGGCGATCCAGTGCGCGAAGATCGCAACGATGACATAGCCGATGATCACGAGGATGCCGAACCAGGCACTGAACGGTGCCTTCTTCAGTGCCGTTTTGACCCGGGTGGCGCGCGAGCGCCTCAGCCTGTGAACCTGAGCGATGGGTTCGTAGCTGGTCATCGCGGATGCAAGAGCCTGGGATTGGTGGCGATGGAAATGATATCGGCAGTCAGATTGAGGAGGATATAGGTCGCCGCGAAAATCAGGGCGCAAGCCTGGACAACTGGAACATCCCTTGATTTGACCGCGTCGACCATCAGCTGACCGATGCCGGGATAGACGAACACCACTTCGACCACGACCACTCCGACGACGAGATAAGCAAGATTGAACGCCACCACCGTGACGATCGGAGCCCATGCGTTGGGCAAGGCATGCCTGAGCACGATGGCCATGGGCGACGTTCCCTTGAGACGCGCCATGTCGATATAGGGGCTTGCGAGCATGTTGATGATCGCCGCTCGTGTCATGCGCATCATGTGTGCCACGATGACGAGCGTAAGCGTGGTCGCCGGCAAGGCTACTTTCCAGACGTGGTCCCAGAACGGCGTCTGGTCGTTCACGTTGGACAATGTCGGGAATTTGGGAACTGCGTTGAGTAGCCAGTTCAGTGACACTGCGAGCCAATGCGGCAGGGATTGTGCGAACTCGGATCCGATGAATGTGTCGCGCGAGATGACCAGGTAGGCAAGCATATAGGCGACGAAAAACTCCGGGAACGAAATGGTTGTCAGCGTCACTGCGTTCACCAGCCGGTCGAACCAGCCATTGCGGTAGAGCGCAGCGAGGATGCCCAGTCCCAGGGCCAGCGGAACTGCGATCAGCGCAGTCATCGATGCGAGGAACATCGTATTATAGAGGCGTGGCGCGATGATCTCGGCGACGGTGCGCCGATATCCGGTGCGGCTCGCGAAGGAAGAGCCGAAATCACCGTGAAGCATCTGCCCGACCCAGACGAAGTAGCGCTCGACAGGCGGACGGTCGATGCCAATTTCTCGCTGGAAGGCGGCGACCGTTTCGGGTGTTGCGGATTGTCCGAGCATCGCCTTGGCGAAGTCGCCCGGCAGCATTGCAATCGCAGAGAAGATAATGATGGACACGATGAAAAGCGTGACCAGGCCGAGGCCAAGGCGCTGCAGAACCGTTCTTGCGACGGGGTTCATTTGGACGCGTTTCCCGTTGCCGTCGCTGCCCTGCCACACCCGGCAGGGCACGCGGCTGCAAGCCGGAGCCCAGTAGCCATCGCGGGTCCGGCCCGCACTCTCACGCAGTGGCGATCCACCAGCGTTCGGCCATCTTCAGTCCATCATTCTCCCAGTTCGGCGCCACTTCGCCATGTGCGAGCTTATTGGATTTGGCGCTGACGAAATTGTTGAAGACCAGCACGATGCTGCCGCCATCATCATGGGTCAGTTGCTGCATCTCGG
Organism: Mesorhizobium sp. M1329; assembly: GCF_040318035.1. Taxonomy (NCBI): domain Bacteria; kingdom Pseudomonadati; phylum Pseudomonadota; class Alphaproteobacteria; order Hyphomicrobiales; family Phyllobacteriaceae; genus Mesorhizobium; species Mesorhizobium sp. M1329. The sequence continues at coordinate 259,536 of NZ_JAMYLN010000001.1, forward strand.
CATACATTGCCGCCCGCTTGGCCTCGTCCGTCTCGGCGCGCGCCTGGACAAGCAACTCGTTGAAGCGGGGATTCTTCCAGAACGACTCGTTCCAGCTGGAGTCCGCGGCGAAGGCTTGCGTGAACATCCAGTCGGCCGTCGCCCGACCGCTCCAATAGGAAGCGCACCAGGGTTTCTTGAGCCAGACATTGTCCCAATAGGCGTCCTCGGCCTCACGCACGACGTTTACGTCGATGCCGCACTGGGCTGCCGTCTCGCGGATGAGCGCAGCCGCGTCCACAGCGCCCGCAAAAGCGGCATCGGCGACCGAGAGGTCCACCTTCAGTTTTTCCATCCCGGCCTTTTTCAGATAGTGCTTGGCCTTCTCCGGATCGAAACTGTGTTGCGGCTGCGGGTTTGTGGCGAATTTAATCGCCGGCGCGATCGGGTTGTCGTTGGCCACAGTGGCGTGGCCGAGAAAGATCTTGTCGACGATCTCCTGACGGTTGATCGCCCACTTTAAGGCCATTCGGACGTCCGGATTATCGAACGGCGCCATCGTGACATTCATCGGCAAGGTATAGTGGCCATAGCCGGTGACCTCGACGATCTCCACCTTGGGGTTGCGTTTCAACATGCCGAGGGTCTTGAGGTCGGCGCGGCCAATATAGTCCACCTCCCCTGTCGATAACGCGGCCATGCGAGCGGCGAGATCGGTGATGGCGATAAACTCCACCTCGTCGAGATAGGGTTTGCCGTTCTTGAAGTAGTTGGGATTGCGCTTGAGTTTGGCCGAAACGCCGGGCTGGAAATTCTCAAGCACGAAAGCGCCGGTGCGAACGCCCGATCCCCAATCCGCCTTGCCGTCCTTGGCCGGCATGATGACCAGATGGTAGTCACTCATGATGTAGGGGAAATCGGCGTTGCCGCTTTTCAGCGTGAAGACAACCGTCTGCGGACCATCCGCCTTGATGCTGGCGACGGGCTCAAGCAGCGGCTTCGCTGCCGATTTGGTTTCGTCGCCCATATGATAGCGCAGCGAAGTCACGACGTCGTCCGCCGTCACATTCTTGCCGTTGTGGAAGGTTGCGCCCTTGCGCAGCTTGAAAACCCAGGTTTTGGCGCCATCGGATGATTCAAAGCTCTCGGCAAGGTCCGGTTGGACGTTGCCTTTCGCGTCGACCTCGGTGAGGCTGTTGGACATCGAGCCCGAGAACGCTGTCTGTGTGAAGGTGTCCAGGTAGCCGGCCGGATCGATCGAATCCGTCGTTGCGCCATGTGCCATGCCGAGCTTGGCGAAGCCGCCCTGCAGCGGTTCGGCCCGGGCCGTGCTGACGAAGAGCTTGTCCGCAGCGGTGAGCGTAAGCCCAGCGGCTAGCCCCAGATGAATGAAGTCGCGACGGGAAATCTTGCCGCGGCCAATCAGGCTTTGAGCGATACCAAGCTTGTATTCAGATTCTGACATTTGATTCTCCCATTGCGGATTTTCCGCGTTATTGTTCGTCACGCACCCTGTGAAGAAATCTGCCCGTTAGCCGCGATCACCCTTTCTGCTACTCGTCGAATCCGTACCTCAATCAGGCCGTCACATAGATGCTGCCCGCCTCGACGGTGACTGGAAATGTGCGCGCACGAACGGACGGATCGACCAGGGCCGCGCCTGATTTGATGTCGAATTCCCAGCCATGCCAGGCGCAGCGCACGATCTCGTTTTCGCGGTGATAGATGAATTGCGCCTCTTCGACCGGTGCAGTTGTTCCGCATTGCGGCCCCTCGCAAAGCGGAGCGCCTCGGTGCGGACAAACGTTCAGCAGCGCGTGGAATGAGTCTCCGATGCGAAAAACGCCGACCGAAAGGCTGCGGATCTTGGCGATGAAGGGAGATCCGGTTTCGATCTCGTCGACTCTGCAGATGTATGTTTTCTCGGGCATCGTCTGCTTCCTCAGGCGGCATTCGCCGCTTGCGCGCGGGGGATGCGCTTGTAGACCTCCAGCGCGTTCAGCCCCATGATCTTGCTCTTCCAAGCAGGGGGGATTTGCAGCGTGTTGGCATCGTCGTAATCCCAATGCGGATAATCGGAGGCAAACATCAGCGTATTTTCGCCATCCATCGCCTCGAGAGTGGACCAGAGATGCTGGATATTTGCGGGCTGCTCCAGCGGCTGCGTGGAAAAGCGGATGTTGCGCCGGCAGTATTCGGACGGCAGCATCTTCAGCCATGGCGTCTCTTTGCGTAGCGCTTTGTAATCGGCGTCCAGGCGCCACAATACCGACGGCACCCAGGCGACGCCGCACTCGATGACCACGAAGTAGAGGTCCGGCCATTTTTCGAAGACGCCATGCGCAATCATGCTTGCGACATGCGAAATGGCCGACATGTGCAGGATGGCATGCGTCTCCCAGAAGAACGTCGTCGGGGCCGGAGCAATCGCCGTCGAATTCACGCCGCCATGGCCGCCCAAATGAATGGCAAAGGGCAGCCCCACCTGGGCGCAAGCCTCATAAATCGGATGATAAAACGGATCGCCATAGGGCTTGACGGAGCCTTGCGAAGCGAGAACCTGAACCATGCGCGGGTGATTGCCCAGACGGCGTATCTCGGCGGCCGCGAGCTTCGGATCCTGTGGCGCGATGATGATCGAGCCCATGAAACGATCGTCCTTCGGCAGCCACTGGTCGATCTGGTAGTCATTGTAGGCGCTGACGAGGGCGCTGGCATAATAAGGATTAGCGAGGGTGGAAGCCTCGATCGGCTCGTCGCCGGTCAGGATCGCCACATCGACCTTGTACTTGTCCAGGTGCTTTTCCTTCATGATGAGATAGTTATCGGCTTCTGTTTTCGGACGGACGTCCTTGCGGGAGAAGTCCTGCGGATGAAACCAGGGACGATGGCCATGCGGGAAGGCGCCAACGGGACCTGTCTTCTCGCCTTCGACGAACATGTCCTTCCATAGGCCGGAAAGGTAAGGCTCCAATACGGTCGCGCTTGACCAGTAATTGTGACAATCGCAGTCGACTATGAACACGTTGCTCAGCTCCGTAGCTTCAGCCTGGTCGATCTGCCGGCCGATCTCACTGCGTGCAGCTTCCGCCTTGAGTATTGTTTGATCAAGCTTATGATCCTGCGCAATATGATCGACTTTTTCGATCGGAAGTCACGTGCAGCTAGATCACATCGAAACCTTTCTCGACATCATCGAGTCGCGAAACTTCAATCGCACCGCCGATCGGTTGGGATTGACCCAGTCGACGATCAGCACCCGCATCAAGAATCTGGAGAGCGCCATCGGGTCCGAGCTCTTTCAGCGCGGGCGTGCCGGTGCTGAGCCGACAGCCGCAGGACGGCGGTTCGAAGCCTACGCCAGATCCCTACTGTCGACCTGGTCGCAAGCTCGACACGATGTGCGAGCGTTCAACCGTTTCGAGGGCACCTTGCGCATCGCCGCACAGGTGGGCATGACCCGCTCGGTCCTGCCCGGATGGGTCGAGACACTGTGCCAGGCCCTTCCCAAATCCTCGATCCATGTCGAGTCGGACTATTCGAACCAGATGGTCAGCGACCTAAGCATGGGAAATCTGGATATCGCCGTGCTTTATGCGCCTCGTTACCTGCCTGAGATCGCCTACGAACATCTGATGGTCGAGGAATATGTGATGGTTTCGACGGCTGCCAGAACGCTGTCCGACGTCGACCCTGACACCTACATTCGCCCGGGCTACACCGCCGTGCTGGAAAAGACGCACGCAGAGCTGCTGGCCCAGTTGGCGATCTGCCGGCTTTCGACGGGATCGGAAACTCTGGCGGAGATCATGCTGCGGCGAACGGGCGGCACCTGCTATATGCGCAGCGACGATGCGCGCCGGTTCACGGCCGAGCTCCCATCGTTCCTCGTCGAGGGAGCGCCGACGCTGCACCAGCCAGTCCACACCGCGATACTTGCGCGCCGCAAACACGAACCCATTATTCGCAAGGGCATTCGAGCTCTCCAGGTGGCTGTAATGTCCCTGGAAGTTTAATCGAAATTACCGATCATAAAGGCAGGATTGCGCGGCTGTTCGGCGGGTTTTGAAGTGGCATCTTGGCTCGACTTCAAACCCGAGTTGAATGATGAACGCACATGCGGCCTTAGGCGCCCCCGGCTTCGCCCCAACAAGGCTTCACCGGCAGTGGGCACAGACCACGCCGCAGCTTGTGCTCTGCCGGCGCGTGATCGACGAGACGCACGATGTGAAAACATTTGTTCTCACACCCGATTCAGATCGGATGTTCTGCTTCAGCGCTGGCCAGTATGTTCTGGTGCACCTGAGGATCGACGGTGCCGCAGTGACGCGCTCTTACTCTGTTTCGTCACCACCGACGCGGCCGCTAGACCTGCAGATCACCGTGAAAAGGACGCCGGGCGGGCTCGTTTCGAATTGGCTCCATGACAATTTGAAGCCGGGTGATGGGATCGAGATCGAAGGGCCGCTCGGCTCGTTCAATCTCGATGATCTGCCGCACGGAAAGTCCCTTTTCCTTTCGGGTGGCAGCGGGATAACTCCCGTCATGTCGATGCTGCGCGCATTTACCGACCGCGCAGCCGACCAGGATATCCGCTTCATTCACAGTGCGAAAACGCCGGACGACATCATCTTTCGGCTTGAACTGGACGCACTTGCCGCTCGCTTTCCCAATGTTCAAGTGACTTGCATTTGCAGTAAGGAAGACCCGGCCTGGACGGGTCCAACCGGGCGAATTAACAGTGAGATACTCCTGACCTTGGTTCCCGATCTGCACAACCGCACGGTTTTTGCCTGTGGGCCGGAATCCTACATGAAGGCAGCGCGCGGCTGGCTGGAGGCAATCGGCGTCGCTCCTTCACAGTATCATGAGGAGAGCTTCGGAGGCGGCAACGTTTCGCGCTCGGTGTCGGATTCAAAGGTTTCGTCTTCGGTCCGCTTCGCCCGCTCAGGCATTGCGCATCACTGCGCGACCGGGGAGACCCTGCTGGAAGCTGCGCGCCAATGTGGAGTTTACGTTCCGACCGCTTGCCGACAGGGAGTTTGCGGTACGTGCCGGATCGCCAAGCTGTCCGGCGAAGTTGTCATGGATGACTTGGGCGGGCTGTCATCGGAAGACAAATCGGCAGGCTACGTCCTGGCGTGCTGCAGCCGCCCGCAAGGGGACGTTTTGCTTGATCTCTAATTGTCACGTGCCGCATAGCGGGACGAAATCGGATCAGCCTTAGTATTGCACAACCAAGCCGTACTACTGCGTCGCAAAGTGATTGGCGTTTCGGAGCCCGTTTTCTGGCCTTACCGGGAGACTTGACCGCCCCTGAACACTCTCTAGGTTAACGGCAGTTTACCTCATTCGAACAGACGAGGACAGTGGGCCAACCCGCCTTTAGGCTAAGAGGTCGTTCTGTCGATGTGTCCGGGAGAAACTATTGTCAGTCGTGTGGCAACAGAAGCAGATTCGCGATTCTTCATGCAGACACTATTGGAGTTCATGTGCTCGCATCCCATAGGGGGAACGTTGTCGAAAAACGAGTGGGGGAACAACGATTTTCTCGGTGTTACCGCAAAAATCTATAAACCCCATTCGGTGATATGCCGCCAGGATGACGACGACAGTGAGTTATTCATTGTAAAATCGGGTTGGGCAATTCTTTATCACGCACTGCCGGACGGACAGCGGCAGATCATAGACACTCCCCTCAAGGGGGACGTCGTCGGTTTCCGTGGCTTGGACGGACCCCATCTTGCGTCGCTGGCGTCCATAACCGAACTAGCTGTTTATGAAATTTCCAGTAAGGAACTGGTCGAGGCCATCCTGTCGGACGGCCGCATCGGGAAGAAAATCGCCAGCTCGCTGGCGCGCCTGAACGCCATCCTTGCCGAACATCTCATGAATACCGGCCGGCGGAACGCGATGAGGCGTACCGCCCATTTCCTGCTCGAGTTGGAGGAGAGGCTCTCCATGGTTGGGCTGTCGGTGGATGGGAGATATGAGTGTCCTCTTGCCCAGCATGAACTGGCCGATATCCTCGGAATGACCACGGTTCACGTCAACCGAACTTTAAGGGAGCTCCGCAAGGCGGATCTCGTCTCTTTCAAGTCAGGCCATGTTGAGGTGATCAACCGCAAGAAGCTGGTCGAAACAGCCGGATTCGACAGCGAGTATCTCAGGTAGCGGCTAGCTGCTTGAATGCCAGCACATGGAAGCCAAAATTTCCGCTGAAAACGATCGTTCCGTAGCCGGAACAGTTCGAGACGACATTTACGGAGGGCTGGTCGTGCGCCGGACACCTAGCATAGCATGGTATGTCTCGACGGCAGCGGTATCCGGTTCGAGGCGGTCGAAGGCTTGGGCCGAGCGGAACGCAACCCCCTTCCTGCTGATCAAAGTGTGACAAGGCGAGGTCATCATGACCGCGGCAGCTTGGCCTATTGCGAGGGCGGCGTGCTGCCGAAATATGCGCAATGGGCCGTTTACCACGGCGTGCTCGAACGAAAGTGTTGAGCCAAGGCTACCCGCACTGTCCTCCGACAATGTCAAGGGCACTTTCGGCAGTTCTGGTCTGCCGGTGAAATGTCGGAAGGCACCAGCTGACTCACATTCGGCTGCCTGTGGCTAGGTGGTCCAATGCATGCGTCTTTCGGACAGAAGCCCATTGGGTCCAGCTTGGCATCGGTTCCCTGAAAATTACGAAAAAAGCAATCTATGTTAGAGACTGCTTATAAATAACCCCTACACTTACCCACGCTGGCTATCGCTGGGGGTTGGGGAACTGAAAACGACGCAAATGGGGTAATCGAGTCTCGACCTTTCAAAACGCGCAGTACCAGACTTTCACTGGGAGAGAATGTGGAAATTATGTCGGCCAGCGCAAGGCGACTTGTGTGGGAAAGAGGGAGTATTGACATGGGTGCCACGGCAGGACTGCACAATTATAATTCGGCCAATCGGTCAGAAGTCCCGTCCGGCGGAACGGGAATCGTCCAAAGGCAGACAGGCAGGGAATGCCTCCTCATCTTGGACGGAAGGGCTCTAGACCGCGAGTGTCTCGCATCGGCTCTCGTGGACCACGAACTCGGCATGGATGTCGCCGCCTTGGGGTCCCTCGAGGAATGGCGCGTCAGAAAGAGCTCGGCCCCTCCCCTTGCAGCCATACTCTTCAACCTTGGCAGTCGGAAGGTCACCGATCGTGGCATCGCTGACGAGATCAGGCATATTTCGTGCGAGTTCAAATCAGTCCCTGTGGTCGTCCTGGCCGACACCGAAGACCTTGCCCAGATACTGACCGCTCTCGAATGCGGTGCACGCGGTTACATTCCGACCTCTGTTGGAATCGATGTCTGCGTCGAGGCTATCAACCTGGCGGCAGCGGGAGGCATCTTCGTGCCGGCGAGCAGTGTCCTTGCTATGCGGCACCTGATAGATTCGGGCAGCCGCGACACGCAGCCTTTGGCAGGCATGTTCACGCTTAGGCAGGCCGAGGTTGCGCAAGCACTCCGGCGCGGCAAGGCGAACAAGATGATCGCCTACGAACTGAATTTGCGCGAAAGCACGGTGAAGGTCCACATCCGCAATATCATGAAGAAACTAAAGGCGACCAACCGCACCGAAGTCGCCTGCAAGGTCAACGATCTTCTCGCAGAAGGAACTCTGGCTGAGGAGTGAGCCGACGCCACCTTGGGTGACTCTCGCGGCTGTATTCGACTGTTTGCCCGATCGAGTACATCCCAATCGATTATATATATTGTGAAAGTCCAAGGGCGCAATCGGCGGCTTAATCTGCTACTAAGCAGGGTCGGGGAAGGTGTGTCTTCCTACCCATCTTATGGCCTCCTCGATCGTATCGAAATTCTTGTGCTGCCCGCTCAGCAGCCCGAATCCCGTCTCGAGGAACCATTTGCCTTTGGTGGAGTAGGCTTCCTCGTCGATCTGGGTAAGGACCGCCACCAGTTGGTCGCATTTCCAAACCAGGAGGCCGTATTCTCCGCCTTCAACCGTTCCGATCCGGGCTTCGCTGAACGACAAACCAGAAACAGTCTTTGTTTGGCCCATTTAATGAAAAATCCCCTTAAATTCACAATGGCAGTAAAGATCCGTCTATTTTTTCAATCACGCACAGAGTTCAAACCGTTTGAGGCGATCCAATTCGTGATCCACCGCTGTTGAGTACGCTGTTGAGTACAGAGGACAACGGGCAAAAAAACAACCGGATCTAAGACGGGTCGTGGTTACATTGGCGGAATCCAGATGATACGCCCCTCTGATACGATTTCCACCGCGCTTCTTCGGCCATCCGCCCGGAATGATTTGAGCCCATGCGTTCTTGATCGGGGAGGCTTCTGCAAGTGATTGCACCAGCCAGAACGAAGATCTGTCGGTCATATAGGAGGACGATTGTCGAAAACGAGGTATGCATTTTTTGCTTCAAGTAGATCATGCCGATGGTGAGACCGCTCCGACGCGCCGTTGCCAGACGGTGGAGTAAGCATACCATGATTCATCGCCCAAACTGCAGCCTGTGTTCGGTTGCGGACCCGAATCTTTCGAAGTATGGCTTTGACGTGTACCTTCACCGTAGCTTCGGCAATGTTAATTTCGCGCGCGATGGCTTTGTTTGACTCCCCTTCGATCAAACGGCGCAGAATACAGTTCTCGCGATTCGACAAAATTACCTTTTCTTGATCCTCGCTCTCCACTTTACCTTCCACCTTTGGTAACTCATCAGCTATCGGTTCATTGTTCGAACCTTGCCTTATATTTTGAATAACCATCGAAGTTTCCGCAGGTAGCACCGTTTGCCCAAGCATAACCAATTCGAGAGCTTTGATGAAGGTGTCGTAAGCAGCGGTCTTTGTCAGATACCCGTCAGCCCCCGCCCGAAAAGCTGAAACTATATCGGCCGTGCGACAGTGATCAGCTAGCGCAACGACATGGCTGTCTGGGTAAATCGCCTTAAACTCAACAATTTGTGCGAATTCAGCTTCCGCATCAGCACCGCCGATATCTATGATTAGCAAGATCGACCGGTGATGCGGTAGCGGCCTTTGCAAAAGATCGTTAACAGAAGCCGCAGAGAAAAGGGCACAAAAATCTTCTTCATTCAGGATTCGACTAAGACCTTCTCGAAGTAACTCGCTCGGCCCGACAAGCACGGTTATGAAAGATTGCCTTGTCATCATCGCTTCTCACCTGGCGCGCTTGGGACACACACGTCGATTAGGTGCTCCACGCGCCAACCGCACAGTTTCTTTTTTGACCTTACGCCAGGAAAACCGTACACCAAAATACCCTCATTAGGCGTAGGGCAGCATCATCGAGGCGTATCCCGGATCTTCAACCTGGGCTTTTGGTCAAGAACCCGAGCTCGTGGTTTCACCGACTCAGCCCATCGTGGCAAAGGATTGCGCGGCCGCGAGGATTACCGGCTTGGTTTCCCGCGGGCCGATGAAAGGAAAACATGAGACGGCCCGTTCCGCTATGGTTACCTCGATACGATTGCCAAGGTTGAGGGCTTGGTCGATTCGCGACTTAATTCATCTGACGCGTCAAGCCCTGCGTCAGGTCGTCCACGTGAATGACGGCTCAGAACCACGGCGAACCACGGCGCCGGGGATCCTGGAATCCTAAAGTCGTGCATTCCGGTTGCCGGATCGCCGAGGCAGGAACCATCGAAGCGGCAAGCGACGGTCTCCGAATTTCTCGGTCGTGACGACTACACCGGGTCTGGTCTTGGCTATTCATGAGCGGGTGGCCAAATATGGTTACGAGGCTCTCTTTACCGGCGAGCGACTTACACAAGGCGACGTTGTCGGACTAATGGATCCCGTCCGCCTCGAAGCGAGCCTGGTTCGCTCGTGTGAGGCTGCGATCTCGGAGGGCGCGGCAGAGGCAATCGTCATCGGTGGCGGACCGCTTGCCGTGCACGAAGTCGCATTGCGCTCCCGCTTCTCAATTCCGATCATCGAGCCTGTCCCAGTTGCTGTCAGATTGGCGGCAGGACGCCGCCCCGGCGCATATCAAAACGGTCGCCTAGACGGCACGGTCTCGCACATTTTGCTGCCGCCAAAAACCACATTGCGAGGGGCGGCTCACAGGGTCCGTAGGTCCTCCGGAGTTGGAAAAGGAGCTTGTTCTTTGCGGCGCAGCAATGATTGAGGATCTCGTCGTAGTCCTTGAATATACGGTTGGAGAGCCCCTTGTCATGAATTGCCGCACGTTTCAGTTCCGGTGAGCGGGCGGCATGAACATCAGGGTGATGTTTTTCCGCGTCACATGCGATCCGGCCTGATGAGGATCAGCACCGCATGCACGCCGTCGTCGGCGCTCCGACTGATCTCAGGGAGGAGCTCCCGCATCGCCTCGGTATCGCAATAGGACAAACACGGCGCCCTCCAGGGGGGCAGACGGCCCCGCTGGTCGAACCAGTGGGGGAATTTTCAACAGTAGCCTTGCCAGTTGCTGCGAGTCCAGCAAGGCTCGGCAGGTGTTTCCAGTTCGGCGATATCGCGAAGGCGCTCACCAAATTGCGCCGCGAGCTGCCCCCGCCGCGTGACGAGTGCGGGAAGCCGTTGCAGTTGCTCACGCCGATGGCAGCGTGCAGGTCGGTCAGTCGGTAGTTGTGGCCGAGGTCAGGATGGCCCTCGTAGATCACCTGTTTCGAGCTGTGCCGGACCGTGTCGGTAACGCTCATGCGTGCATGACCTTGTCTCCTCGGGGGTAAGTTCACGCGTGATCCGAGATACTAGACGGCGTTTGCAACTCGACGTAGGCGCAAGCTTGAACGCAACGCCAATCGCCCGGGAGAGTCTCAGTATAGCCTTATCCGGGCCGTATTATGGTCATGAACGTTAGCATTATATCTCCATATGAAATTTCTGGTTGTATTTTCAGAATTTCGTTAAGACGATAGATTATCGTTTTATTGTTGATGAGTGTCTTTAGAGATACTTATAGTAATTACTACTCAACTGGAGAACCACATGACATCGATGAGTTGCGACAAGGAAATACTCGGGATACACCCGGAAAGGCTGAACAACTTACGCGCGACGACGGAGGCAGCCGAGTGACGACCGAAGCTCCCATTTCCACCGCTTCCGCATCGACGGCAACCACGCAGCCGGCGCAGGGTCTTACCTACACCACCACACCGATCCAATCAGAGTATGATGGCCAGGTGATCGAAAATCTTGACATCTACGTCACCAACGGGGACGCGGTCACGATTACGCACGACAATGTCATCCTGCGCAATTGTCTTATTCATCACGTCGAAGGCGACGGGGTGATGGTATCCGGCGCAAACGGCGTGACGATCGAGAACACCGAGGTCATCAACGCCGACCCGCCGGCGGGAATTGACCCTGAGACGAGCCCGAACATCAACAACATCAACGCCGAAAACGCCTCGAACTTGACCGTTCGTAATACCACGGTGCGGGAAGGCTCGACTGGCATCTATCTCGTGAACTCGCCCGGCGCGAGTCTTTCGCACGTCGATGGCTACGACTTCCATGGCCCAATGCCGCGCGGTCAGTTCGTCCAGTTCAACAACTCGGGCAATAGTACGCTGACCGACTTCTATGCCGTGAACGACGCCGGCAGTTCGCATCCGGAGGACATCGTCTCCGTATACGGCAGCCCGAATACGACGATCTCAAATGGGGTGATCGACGGTAACAACTCTCAGACCGGCGTGGCCGTTATGTTCGAGAACGGATCGACCGGTGGCAGGGTGGATCACGTTGACGCCATCCATCAGGGCAATGGCGCGTTCTCTTCCTACGCGAGCGATGTGACCTTCGATCACACGAGGTCGTTCGACGGTATCAATGAGGATCAAGGCCGCGGGCTCCCCTCGTCGAATGGACTGATCTGGAATGTAAGCTCCGGCGGGGTCAGCGTCCTGAACTCGAGCTACACCAACCCTGGCAATCCCAACAACACCATTTGGGATGCGTCAAAGGCGGTCGTAGCCGACGTCCACGAGGATCCCACCGCCACCCCGGTGGCACACGTCGACAACCAGTTCACCTGGGACTACGCAGGGGCTAGCTCGACCGACACTGTCACGGGCGCGAGCGTCACCACCCCAATCACTGGCTCGACCGGGACCGAGACAGGGTCTGGAACCGGGATTGTCGCTCCTTCCGGCGACACCAGCGATGGCACCTTGTACGGCAGCAGCGGCGCCGATGTATTGCATGGAACCAGCGGCCACACGATGATCGGCTATGGCGGCGACGACACGTACCATGTCGATAATGCCAACGAGAAGGCGGTTGAGGCGGTGGGCGGCGGCAACGACAGTGTGATCGCCTCGGTGAGCTATGCGCTTTCGGCCGGCTCGGAGATCGAGCATCTCGCCACCAACAACGCGTCCGGCACCACGGCAGTGAGCTTCACCGGCAACGAGTTCGCCCAGACCATCGAGGGCAATGCCGGCAACAATGTCATCAACGGCGGGCTCGGCGCTGACGTCTTGACCGGTTACGGAGGCCACGATGCCTTTTCGTTCAATACTGCTCTTGGAACGGGCAATGTCGATAAGATCACCGACTTCAAGCGCTCCCAGGACACATTCCATCTTAGCGATACCGTTTTCGCCGGGCTTCAGCCGGGAGGGCTTCCATTCAAATCCTTCTTTGTTGGTGCAGCCGCGCATGACAGCTCCGATCATATTATCTACGACAGTGCAACCGGGGCTCTCTCTTTCGACAGTGACGGAGGTGGCGGCGCATCTCAAACACAGTTCGCCACCCTTTCCCCACATTTGTCGCTCACCGCAGCCTCGTTCTATGTGACCTGAAGGACTACGCGGGAACTAACATCCCGCGAGCCTGCCCTGGCCGAATAAGAACTGGATCATAGTACCTCAAAGCCACGATCCCGAAGCGAAGGTCAGCGTACCAAAAGCGGAGCCCGGTTTTCCGAGAAGATCACGCTCAATGGAGTTCCATCCCGATGTCATCGGGATGGAACTGACTGGAGTTGTGAGCTTTCCGTAGTTCATGCGGACCGAACCGAGGAGACTGGAGTTGCCAAGTTTCAGCACTCACCGCAGGGTACTAAATGAACATCCACAAGAATGCCCGTCTGATGGCGCGGCGCTGAGAGGAGCTGGCTCTTTCGGCCATCGAGCGACGTTTTTTCCCCAGCCTTGCGGTGCGGGCCTATGGTGTGTCGACGCGAGCCGGCCTGTGAAGCTGGTCGATGGCGTCGATGCGCCGATGGTCAACCCAATCTGGCTTCGGCGCGAGATCGGCGTCGTTTTGAAGAGAACGTGCTCCTCAACGGGTCCATTCGCCAGAACATCGCGTTCGCCGATCCGGCTGTGCCCATGAAGCCGGGGGGGCTCGTCGGCGCTCACGATTTCATCCTGGAGCTGCGCGAGGGCTAGGACGTGTCGACTGCGTATTGCCGGCGCCTGGGTCGCCGGCTTCGCGATGCGCGACATGTCTTCTCATCGAACGGATACCCTGATCCTTGAAGCAGCGGACGCCTCTGAGGAAGTTCGTGCAACTCCGAGCTTATTCATGCGGGCATTACGATCCGGTCGGATCGCTACGCCCAGATCTGCGTAGGGGGTCGGGAACAGCTCTATCGTCCACTGCGAGGAGCCGCCGATTCCGCCTAAGCGCCGCGGCGCGTCCGCTTGCGCTGCGGGAGCTATTAACTAGGAAATCTCCGGGGGGCGTCCTGTTTGCGGCGTCGCTTATTGTGGTCGGGCCCTTGCCCCGATTGAGATCATGGCAATGGAAAAGTATCGTGTCCGCGCGCAGCGCGCCCATGTGCGCCTGGAACGCATACTCCACGAGAACCCGCCGATTGCCGGACGCATGCCTCTGACGCCGGCGGTCCGGCGCGCTCTCCATCCCAGACGGGCTGCCGCGGTGCCGGCGCTACGTTCGGGCGGACGAGCGACGGCAGCAACTGGTCACGACTGCCGAGACAAGTCGCCAAGCTCGCCGAAGCTGGCGAAAAGCAGATGACGTGCTCAACCGACCGAAATACGCGCACCGCGGTCCGGGAGCGTTGTCGGCTTTAAGATACACACGATCGGAGCCGTGGGTTCGCGCCGGCGAAACCTTGCTGGAGATCATCCTGATGACGGCACTCTGACCGTTCGGCGAAGAGTCGCCGGTCGACATCAACAATCGACATCAACAATGTTGCCGAGGGCCTTCCTGCCGGGATCCGACAGCCTTCGTTCAAGGCGCTCTCGACGCCGGTCGCGATCGGCGAGGTGCAGACCGTTGCCGGCGGACGCGCTTCAGGAGGAAGTAACGCGGACCGTGCTCCCCTACTTGAGCAACCTCTAAGACGCGTTCAGTTTCGGCATGCGCTGCTGACATCCTTACGGCCGACCCTTCCTTAGACCGGATCAGGATGGACCGCGCAGACGCGGAAGGGTCAATTGCGGCCAGGTGGACCAGAGTGGATGTGGTTCGTGTCGCCCCCTCCATTGCCGGGACGTGCGCCATGCGATGCGGCAATAGCTTGCGAGTTTAAGCTCGTGCCAAGCAACAGAGCAATGGATGGAGGCGTTACAACAGCAAAACGCCCGGCATTCTTTAGAAATTCTCGACGCGCCTGTTCTTCCTGGGTATGGTTGTCTGTCTCCCCGCGCTTCATCGAACTTGCTCCCATCCTTGAGTAATAAATCCAGCGCCCTAATTTGACATTTGCCTTTCGTGAAGACAAGGCGCCATCAAGATACAATTCAGGAAATTAAGTATTACTACGCTTTTGACCCGAGATCGCCGTCAAGGAGGATGGTGGTGGCGCGCCGTCCAAAGTCGAGCGGACTCCGTCGGCCCAAACCATCGCCATGTAGGAGTCGCCACATACCCCACAGCGAATTGCCGACCAGGCGCAATGGAACGCCGAGGACGGGATGGTACAAGGGGAAGACGCGCCGCCAGTGTTGAAAGCGAACCCATGGACGCCGCACATATTGCGCCGGTGCGCTGACGCCAAAGAAGTGACTCAAGGCCAAGAGTTGAGTATCGAACGCATTCCGCGCGCTCTGGTCGGGCAAGGATGTTCGGAGCGCCGCCCAATCCAGCTTATGCTGTTCCGCCAGCCGTGCCAGATCATAAAGGTGGCGAAAGTCGGTCCTTCCGCGCCAGTAGTCCGCCTCCTTGATGAGATCATGCATCATCCAGTGGAGGGCCCGCGACTGTGGGGCGGGGATTTTCGCCCTAAGGCCGTGACGGCGTGCAAGTCTCGGGGGCTCACGGTCAATCTCGCGGTATGGCCGGAGCTCCAGGAGACCGACATCTTGCGGGCGCGCCATGCCACCAGCGACCGTCACTTCGGCGTAGCCAAGCTTGGCAAGACAAGCCCGGGCAGCCCCTTCTTTGGTTGTTTCCACAGCCAAGTCGAGATCGCTCATGATTCTGTCGGGAACCCTGCCGCTCGATGAAAGGAACAAGGGAACGGCCCCTTTGAGCAGGACCGGAACGACGCTCCCCTGATTGAGGGCAGCAACGGCTTCATTCAGCTGCCTGCGCAAGCGCAAATTGCGGTCCCGGTTGCAGCGGTAAATGAACTGAAGATACTGGCCCACCTCTTCGGGGAGCCGGTCACGCTGGCCCGTGTGCGCAAGAGTGGCGAACAAGACGGGCGTAAGCAGAGTGTGGTTGGCGAGTGCAATTACCGCCAGCCAGTCGGCCGTTACCACCAGGCGGCCGTTAAGTCCCGCGATCAGGGCCTCCAGCGCATCCCTGGTGGGCTTCATCGGCATGCCGCCTTCAGCAGTTCCAAGCCGTCACCCAAGTTGGCATAGGTCAGGCAAAACCCCTCTGCCGATCGGATGACTTGGCAAAGAACGTCGAACGCAGTGCTACTTAGCTCATTATTCCGCGCAAAGGCACCGTTCAGCAAGCCACGCAGGATCTCGGTCGGGTCAATCACCCGCAGGGAAGGTTTGGCATCCTGCGTCCGACAGAGCAAGACCACCCAGCCCACCGGCCGGGGAACGGGAGGGACATGATCCCGAAGCACAAGAAAACGCACACGCCTGCGATCGGGACGCCGGTAAACCCGAGACCTGCCGAGTTCGGGGAAATATTGTCCGAGAATGGACCATGATCCCGATTTGACTGAAGGCGCAAAAGCAAGGCCGACACCTTGTCCGGCCGAGTCGAGAAGTGTCACATCGTCTGCCGCGAAGCCAAACCCCGCGTGGACCAGCGCCAGTGTCAGGGTGGTCTTGCCCGAGCCAGGGTTACCACAAAGGAGGAGCGTGCGGCCGTTCTTGAACAGCGCCGCCGCATGCAGAGCGAGTTCATATTCACTGTGCCCAAGCACTTCGGCCAGCAGTTGCCCTTTGACCATAATGGGTATCTCGTCTCGACCACAGGAATCAGTCCAGTGGCCGTTTCGGAACAGGTGGATCCGCTGCCCACGCTCAACCAGATGGAATAGGACGTCGACGGCACTGTTTCGAACTTCGAGATGCTGAAATACGGTCGAGGCCGGAAAGGCGACGGCCGCCGGATACAGTATGCGCACACACACGCCTGGAACAGCAACGACCTGGCAGATATGTTGATGAGCTGCGGTTGGGCCCGGCGGTGGAGCCGGCTGGATTAGGCCGAGCTGTTCCCAGTCTTGAAGGGCAGCCTCGACATAGCCATGGGCCTCTTGCCTATCAACGCCACGGGCTGCCATCTCGCCCAAGATAGCCTGGACCGGCACGCCTTCTTCAAGCGAGCGCCAGATATCCGCCGCAGTGTCGTTGAGCGTAAAAACTGCCCCCTGCCTTGAACTGAGCAGGATATTTTGCCCTTTGATGCATGCAAGCCGACCTTGGGGAACCAACCTCGCCGTAGCATACTCTACAAGGGGAGGCCCCGCAGTTCGGTCAGTGGTTCGGGTTTGTTGCGGGCTCACAGAAGCCGTCATCCTCGTTTGTCTGGGCGTGGAGATCGTTCGATTCGAGTGGAACTCACGACCAGAGAGACACGATCTTCGTCAACCTTTCGAGCCATAGCATTCCCCCTCCGCTCCCAAAGCGGCAACTTGCCAACGCCGTTGCCGTGCGGGCACTTTTGCCTGAGGTCGCAGATTATGCATTGAGCGGTCGCTGTTTTTCGCACTGATCATCGCTTGCGTTCGGTTGTTCTGTAACAGCGCCTTTTGTAGTAGAGCCGCACCTCTCATGGTGTCGAGCCTCACCCAAAGTCGTATTCAACTGATAAGGTCGAAGAAGAGGTTCGCTTTTTCCGAATGAGGTGTCGCTTGGCAGTTAATCGATGGATCGTCGGCCAGCCGCCACTCCTTGCAAATCAATCACTTGCCACACAAAATCGCCTCCAGCGGTCTCGAATCGGCCAAGTTGGGCTAGACGGCGTTTCGCCCCGTCCAGATGCGGGGGACGGTCAGAAGCAGGATCTTTACGTCGAGCCAGACCGACCAGTTGTTGACGTACCACATATCGTGTTCGACACGCTTGATCATCATGTGGACATCAGGCGTGGCGCCGCGCCAGCCATTTATTTGTGCCCAGCCGGTGACCCCCGGCTTCACCTTGTGCCGAGCCGGATAGAGAGAGATGATCTGGCTGTATTCGCTGTCATGCGCGAGCGCGTGCGGCCGTGGGCCTACCAACGACATGTCGCCCTTCAGCACGTTCCATAGCTGTGGAAACTCGTCGATGCTGAACCTTCTCAATATGCGCCCAACGCGGGTGATGCGGGGATCGCCCCTGCAGGCTTGAGGGACAACGGGCCCGTCCTCCAGGATCGTCATGGTTCGGAACTTATAGATCTTGAACGTGCGGCCATTGAACCCGGCCCGACGCTGACAGAAGAGCACCGGTGCCCTGGATTCGAGCGCAATCAGCGCCGCTACAACGGCCAAAGGGGGCAGAAGAAATGGGAGGGCGACAGTGGTCAGCACAAGATCGAAGAGCCGCTTCATCAGGAGCTGAGGCGCCGTCAGGGGCGCGCTTTGCAATTCTATCGCCCTCGTCCCCCCCAGGTTGACGACAGGTCGCTTCAAGAGCGCGCTAACGACGTGGTCCGGAAGGAGCCTTACGGGTACCGCGACCACGCAAAGGTGGGCCGTGATTTTCTCAATCAGGGATATGTCAGCCCAACTGACAGCAAGGACGATCTCGTCGACAGAACGCCGACGCACATGTTCAATGAGCTTATCCATACACTCAAGGAGCGAGCTCTCGCTGGATGCAGCCGGCAATGTAATCGTTTGGCAGACCTGGCATCCGGAAGCCTCGATTGCCTGGACAACGCCACTTGGCACGCGCACGTCCGATTGCGTTACGATCACTACTTGCGGTTTGGCAAGCATGTCCGACCTGGTCAAGGAGGCAAACAGTCGTCCGGCGCCCAGGCGCACGAAGATGATGCCGCCAAGTCCCGTCACGAAGAACAGCATGACGGCTTGGCGCGAAAACATGTCTCCCACCTTGAGTGCAAGCGCCACAACCGACAGGCAAAGAAAGACCGCCGTCCAGATCAGCGCGACCTCCTTGATCTGAGAGGCCAGCGACCGCAGCTCGGAACTCAGATACAGGCCGCGCGCATATGCGGAAGTCGAAAAAAGGGCGGCTACAGCAACACCGAGCCCGAAGTTCCGGCCGTACTCGCCGAAATGTCCGAAACTCACAAAATCATATAGCATTCCCGAGACGATGCTGAGCAGCACGACGTATATTGCCTCGAGAAGCGGAAACGACTGCAGAAGAACATTGACCTTGACGTGCGCGTTCCACCGCGGTGCGTTTGACGTGGCGCCCGCACGGGGGCCTTCATGAAGAAGTGCCATGACGTTCACCTGCGTTCGAAGCCGCACTCATCGACCAACATCGCGATGACCCCCTCCTCTGCTGAAAACCACCGGAGTGCCCAGCGTGACGTGGCACCCGTCGCCTGCGATCATTGCCCCTTCACGCGAAGTTCGGTTGCGGTGGCTGCGGTAGCACGGGGAATGGCCAGAGAATGGCAGCGACACTGCGCGAATCCAATTCGGCATAAGCTCTAACCCCAAAGGGTAGAGCCGGCGGACACACCGACCTTCCTTGCCCGCTTCCGGCGCCTGTTAGCCTTCCGAGTACCTCGAAATGATATACTCTCGCGCGCACGCCTGAGGCGGCGGACGCTCCGATGGAAGCGACCGGTCCGAAACTGCCGCCCTTTCTCTTTGTTTGGGCGTCGCTGAGCGCCGAACCCGAAACCGGGTCTCATTTTCGGGCCTGATCGCCTAGGCGAGCGCCATAGCATCGGCGGCGATCCGTCGCAGCTGGAGCTTGCGAGCGTGGAGGCGTGGGAGCGGCTCCATGCCGATCGTGGCTAGGATGTGATCCCAACGGTAGACCCAATCGTGCATCTCCAGGCAACGGACCGTACTTGTCCGGCGCAACAATTCCGTACGGCAGGGGTTTGCGTCGAGTTCGCCAATTACGTCTGCGATATGGCTGGAGTCTGGTGATACCTCGATCACGGCGTCTGGCCAGTCGAAGTGCGCGCCGAATTCGGCGCATTGCGGCGCGGTCCCAAGCATGACGGCGCCCCCCGCGGCCCCTTCGAAAAGACGGGCAGGCAGCACCTGCTCGCCGGCAACCGTGACGGCCTTGGAGTTTGCAAGCGTCGCTGGACTGAAAGCCATGAAATAGCGAGTGCGCCTGATGAGATTGGCGAGCAGCAAACGATGCTCATGCCAGGCCTTCACCCGGGAATCTGTGCTTGCGAGCGTGTCGTAGAGATAGAAGAGGCCCCGCTCTTCGGCCAGCTTCAGAAGCTGTCCGTGTATCTTCGCGGCTCGGTTGCCGATCGAGTATACGTCGATCACGCGTTTGACCGGCGATAGATACGGGGTGGCAATGAGGCCGTCGACAGCCGTGGCAAGAAAGGAACAGGGCGTGCGGGTGTATTGAGGCAGGCGCGGTATGCACGCGCTGTGCAACAGGAACACGTGGTCGAACTGGTCCAGGAGCTTCAGATATCGGCGGTCCTCTTCGAGAGTGCTCGACCAGAGCTCGAATAGATACGCGACAGCAACCTTGCATCGGCGGCGCCAGTCGTGGATCCGAGACAATTCTACAAGGCTTTGCGGACTCCAGGCGACGAAGAAGAAAAGGTCATAATCTTGCGTGAGCCGAACATGCTCAATGCTAGGCGCGTTCATTAACCCCAGCCCTTTGCGAAACGCGTTTGTCAGTCTATTGAAGTCACGCTGGACGTTGTGACGGTCGTGCTTTGGCAAGATGGCGTGAAAGCGTCTCGTTAGGTAGTTGTCGATGCCAGGGGCGATCAGATCGGCATCCTCGCATTCGGCAACGATACGGCAAAACTCATACGCCGACGCAAAGTGAGCCCGATCCTTCGCATTGAATTCAGAGGCAACCAGTGTACGTCTCTTCAAGGAATTCTCCCGGCACTTGTCATTCGACTTTCAACTATTCGGCCGCCACAGGTTGGCCCGGCGCATAGTGCCCCAGTGCCGGGAGGGGTTGCCGACCCAGGATCATGTCTGCTGCCTTTTCCGCGATCATAAAGACAGCGGCCGAAGTGTTGGCCGAGGGAACGGAGGGCATGATGGAAGCATCAACGACCCGCAGGCCCTCGAGGCCGTGGACGCGCAACTGGTCGTCCACGACAGATTCAACACTTTTGGATGGGCCCATCCGGCACGATCCGCACAAATGATAGGCTGTCAGCCCGGTTTCGCGGGCAAACTGCAGCCGGTCGGCGTCGTCCGTTATTTTCGGGCCGGGAAGCTCTTCCGTGCAGTTGTAGCGCCTGAGCTCGGGGGCCCTAAACAGCTGCTGCACAGTCTTCATGCCGTTGATGACGACCTGTCGGTCCTGATCATCGGCGAGATAGTTGGGCTGGATCAGCGGCGCTTGAGACGGATCTGCCGAGACCGCCCGAACATGTCCGATGCTCTTCGGCCGCAACTGATAATAGCCAAGCTTGATGACCGGAAACCGCCGCGCGCCGCCGTGATCGGTAAGATTGCCCAGGGCAAGGTCAAGCTGGATATCGGGGTTGGAGTGAAGATCCCGCGAGTTGGCGAACCCGTAGACGAGCGACGGGCTGACGGCGAGAAAGCTAGGGCGGCCCAGCATCCATTTCGCTGCCTCGCGCAGGAGGGCGAAGCCGTGTCCGCTGACCGTTTCGATGCCCTCCACCCGGGCGATCAGGTGGACTATGTAGTGGTCCTGAACATTTGCACCGACACCGGGCAATTCGTGCACAACCGGAATTCCAAGTCCGGAGAGAATACTCGCAGCACCCACGCCAGACAGCTGCAGCAGCTTTGGTGAGTTCGCCGCGCCAGCGGAGAGGATCACCTCTCGACGGGCCCTCACACAGCTCGTGGGATGACCCGGCCCTCCTCGTCCATATCGAACGCCGATGGCACGCTTTCCCTCGAACACGACGGCAGTGGCCTGCGCGTTCGTTCGGACGTCCAAGTTCTTCTTTCTGGCGATCGGTCGTAGGAAAGCCCGTGCTGCACTCACGCGCCATCCGTTATCGATATAGCGCTGATAGTAGCCCACACCGGCCTGGCTTGCTGCATTGTAGTCGGGATTACGCGGGATGCCGGCATTGACCGCGGCCTCGATGAATGCATCACATAGTGGATGTCGCCAATCGCAATCGGTAACTGGAAGCAGTCCGTCCGTCCCGCGGTAGAAGGGATCGCATGCCCCAAGCCTCCGCTCGGTTCTCTTGAAATAGGACAGCACGTCGGCGTAGCCCCAGCCTCGATTGCCCTCGTGGGCCCACTCGTCGAAGTCCGCAGCCGCGCCGCGGTTGTAGTTCATGCCGTTAATTGCGGTCGAACCGCCTAGTGTCTTGCCCTGCGACATCGGAATAGAACGGTTGGCCGTCCCCGGACTAGGCTCCGTTTCGAACTGCCAGGCATATTTCGGATTCGAGGATGTCTTGTAGAGTCCCGCCGGAATGTGCAGCAGGATGCTGCTGTCGGCCGGCCCCGCCTCGAGCAGGCAGACCATATTGGTCCCGTCAGCCGCCAGACGGTTGGCCAAGACGCAACCTCCCGCCCCGGCTCCGACGATCACATAGTCAAAGACGTCCCCTTCAACCGACATCGCCTCGCGCTCCGCTTGTTACCAGCTTCAAAGAATGGCAGGGAATCCGGCCGATGGCACTTTGCCCATCGGGGTTAAGCCTTATGAAGGGCTTCCGCGGCGGGCAGAATGGAGAGATGGTGTGTGGAGTGCTGTGCGTGCATCGGCCTGCCGCCGATGTGCATTCGGGAACCTGCGCCGCTGGCGCACAGGGGAAATGGGGATGCCTGACGACAACCTGGTCGAAGAAGCCGCCTTGCCGAGAGGCAGGGTCTATCTGCATCTCGTTGGCCATCTCGACGTCTCGGCACAAGCCGAGTCGACGTTTAGCACCCGAACTGGGCGGGCTGAAAGATTCCATGTCGCGCGGCCGGCAGTCTCTTGAACCCCGGCGCCTTAATCGGCGCCGTCTCCTTGCCGGGCTGCTAGCGCTGCCTGCCTCGGGTGCCGTCGGTGCAGCGGTGCCTCTGGCCCAGGGGCAATCGGACGATAAATGGTTCGGGGGTGCCGTCTCCCTTCCGCGTCCAAGCGGACCCGTGCTCACGCGCGCGGATGGGCAGATCATTGAAAATCTTGACATTTACGCCCCCTATGGCAACGGGATCACGGCACTCCATCAGGGTGTCATCGTCCGCAGCTGCCGCATTCGTCATGCCATGGGCAGCGGGATATACGCCCGCGGAGCCGCCGGAATACGCTTGCAAGATCTCGAGATCGATCATGTCGGCGCTCCCCCCTCGGTGACCGGGCCAAGTCGGAACCGCAACAACATAGAGCTGGAAAGCTGCCCGGATGCGATCATCATCCGTGTCAAGGCGTCCCGCGGCTCCTCCAATATCTATGTCTTCGAGTCTCCAGGCACCCAGATGAGCTTCCTCGAACTCCACGACGCGCGCGGGCCGTTCCCCCGTGGACAGAATGTGCAGTTCGACCGCTCTCCGGATACCAGCCTGGAAGAATTCTCGGCCGAGAACGGTCCCACCTCCTGGACCGAGGACAACATTTCGGCCTTTCACTCGGACCGCTGTACAATTCGACGTGGACTCGTCTTCTACAATAACAGCCCCACAGGCGTCGGCGTCATGCTGGAGGGAAGCTTCAATTGTCTGGTCGATGACGTCGATGCCGTTCAACAGGGCAACGGCGCCTTCTCGGCCGTTCCTCAGGGTAAGGTCGGCAGTGGCGGTTGTGCGTTCAACCGCTGCCGGAGCCGGGACACGTACAATGAGCCACGGGACGGCAGGGACGCCCCGACCTCCAACGGCCTGTCGTTCCATACGCGGATATCAGAAGGCGCTGAAAAGCACAGTGTTAGGGACTGCTGCGTCTACGCACTCGCCAATCCCGGCAACATCATCTGGCAAAGGGCGGCCGTGAATGCCGGTTGGTCCATCGAGCGCAAGCCATTTGAGCCCAGACCGGCATTGCGGCTCGCCTTCAACTGGCAGTGAGTAGAGTGCGCTGGTACGTCGAATCCGACTTACCGACGACGACGCCAAAAGAGAAGCAGGTCTAATAGCATTGAGCGCGACGGCGACATCCCAAGCGTCCAGAGAGGCGCCGATGCGAGAATCATGCGTCCGGTCGTCGTGCTCGTATCGATAGGTGTGTCGACGATGCGAAGACCGACATCCTTGCTGCCAAGCCTTTCGATGAGCGACAGCACTTCACGGGTTGTACGCGCAACACGGTACGGCTTCGTGACCGCAATCACGTCTCCTTTCCTGGCACATTCGATCGCCCTCTCCAGCTCCGGCGTCGAACCGAATATGCTAGTCTTCTCGCAAAAGTAGTTCTCGGCTCCCAAGCGGGCAAGATAAAGCTTTTGCGCTTCCAGTCTGGCAGCGGGTTCGAAGGTGTTGATACGACAGTAGCCGATGATCATCGCATTCTCCAATCGTAAGAAGCTTTCAGCGAGGCTCCAAGGTGCTCGACGAAGCCGCCGAATCTGGGAGCCTGAATGCTGCCGCGGCTCGGCAGTCCCTTTATCATCTCCCATATCCGGAGAGATCCGCGAGCTCGAGATATTGCTTTGCGATTCCCCGTGCATCGAACCGTCCCGCCCACTGGCGGGCACCTGTCGACAAGCGCGACCAAAGGTCATCATCGTCCAGCACCGCCTTTAGTGTTGCGGCCATCGCCTCGGGCTGTGGCTCGACCACTGCCCCATTCACCCCATCCGCCAGGAGATCCCGGCTGAGCCTTGAGGTCCCGACGATGGGTGTGCCGCTGGCGATCGCCTCCATCACCGTTGCCGAGCCGACAGGAACCGTATAACGCGTGGGGAAAGCGGCGACGCGAACGCGGCTGTGTAGCTCGCGAACGCATGCTCCCTCTGCCATGCCGAGAAGGACTACGCGCCCCCTTATCGGTTCAGAAAGAGCATCGACCGCCTCCTGCACCGGTCTTGTGATGTCACCTGTCACGTAGAGCCTTACAGATGCGTCATTGAGGGCGCCGAATGCCCGGATAGTAGCCTCCGGCACTTTGTACGGCGAGGTGCCGGCGTGAACGATTGCCCGCTCGCGCTCTGCCAGCCCGCGAGACGCATATGACTCGAGATCGATGCATTTGGGAATTTTCAGGATTTGGTCGCTTGGCAGCCCAAGATCTCGCACCAGTTCCTCCTGAAGCTCGGTCGTGGTGGCGACGACGTAATGGCAGCGCCGCATGCTCGCGCGTCGAATGGCTCGCCATTCTGGCGCAAGCGCCCCTTTCCGCCTCTCGAGATCGTGAACGACCTGGACGATCGTGCCACGCAGCGGCAGCGGCATCGTCTCGCTGTGGATGACAAGGTCCGGCCGGAACTGATTGATGATACCGATCGCCCGCAGCCATGCCGCGACTGAGGCCGGTCCGGTCAACGGCGTGCGGCTCAATCCGATTATCGGCAACTCGAGGCGAGGCGAAAGAAGTCGCTGGAATTTTGGGCGGCTTTCGAAGGTGCCGACCACAATCTGCACCTGGTGCCCCAGTTCGAGCAACGCCTGGGCAAGTGCCACAATGAAGATGCTCACGCCATCAGGTGAATCCAAAGGTTCGCGCCGGGTCAAGACAATGCGCATTCGATCAAACCGTCAAAAATAGCAGCCTGCGGGCGGCCGCTGCGTCCCGTTGCACCGTATCTCAGCAATGGAAGCAAATGAGGACCTCTCCGAAGTATGCGAGGCGGCAGGATCGATCCTCGGCGCCAATCGATAAACGACAAATGGGCAGTACCTCGGCCCGCCCTGCGCTCGTTGACGCGTGAAAGCTTGATCTGCCCTAAAGTCGTTTCCTGCCGGCGCATGTTCCGGCTCACCTCACGAGACTGCCGCGAAGGCCCGGATCGGGCGCCTCACCAGGGGTTCATAGATGGCCATCAAACGATTGAAGTTTGCTTCGGGCGTGTATTGCTCCTGATAGGCGGCATAGGCCCGGCTTGCCACTTCCTCCAAGGCAGATCGGTTTGAAAGCGCCCAGCGCACCTTATCGGCCAACGCGCCGGCATTGCCGACAGGAACGACAAGGCCGGTGACGTCCGGCTCCACGACCCCTTTGATCCACGGCAGCTTCGAGCAGATGACCGGCAGCCGGCTTGCGAAGGCCTCGATGACGGTCATGGGAAACAATTCACACCCTTTCGACGGAAAGAGCAGGAATGCTGCAGCCTGCATCTCCTTCAGCACCGTCTCGCGCGACTGACGCCCGAGATATTCCACCCGCTTGCCCGCAGATTGCTCGACGAGCGGAGCCAACGGCCCGTCGCCGATGATCCGTAACGGATAGTCGATCTTCTTCCACGCCTCGAGCAGCGTGGCCACTCCCTTGTGGTGCTCATCCAGTCGTCCGACGAACAGCCCTCCATTGCGACGAAGGTCACCGAATTTCGGCGGCCTGGCAACGGCATTCGGCTTGACGACGATACGTTCGGCCGGCAGGCCGCCTTCCACAAGCTTGTGCCTGGCCCAGTCGGTAAGGGCAATGAAGCGGTCGACCTTGCGGGACCAGGTGCCGGCTCTCTTGTGAAACTCGACCATTGCGGCAACGGCGAGCGTGCCCGCCAGGGAATTCCTGTAGACCTTCTTCGGAACGGTCCACCAGCAGGCGTGGCGCAGACTTCGCTCCCGAAGCCTCTCATCGGGATAAAGCAAGGCGCTGGGACAGAGAATCCTGAAATTGTGCAAGGTCATTACTGATGGCACGCCGGCCTCGCGGCACGCATCCAGGATAGAGGGGCTCAGGAGAGGAAAGAAATTGTGGATATGGACGATATCCGGTGAAAATTCCGCCAATTTTCGGGACAGGGCCCGCCGTGAATGAGGGTTGTATATAACCCCCAGGGCGGTAGAAATTCTCCGCGCGACGCGCACGATATCGTCATTTGTGGCGGAGAACAGCTCGACGTCGATCCCGTTCTGCTTGAGGCACGCGAACTCCTCCCGAACCACGCTGTCCTCTCCGGCTCTTATCTGGTAGAAATTATGAACCATCAAGACGCGCATTGCAGTCCCGCCCCGTCCGAATCTCAGTTCGGCACCCCGGACGGCCGGGGCGACGACGCGACGGCTCCGGAAAAGTCGACTTTTGGCAAAACGACCTCCACAACGTCGCCGGGCGCAAGCCCGAAATCTTCGCTGGCGGGGAGCGTCTCGGCGCCCTGCTCTCGCTTCCTATGGACTGAGATCTCGGGCCGACCCGCGGCTGTCAGCAAGGTGGATTGCCCTTGACCCGTAAGCGCCAGCTTCTGCGCAGTACCCTCAAGACGCGCCGATATCTGGGCCAGATTCATATAGGCCTCCTGTAGCTCTCCCAAGGCCGCGATTTGTCGTTCACTGTCGATCTTGTTCAACTGTCTGACATATTCGCCGCGCTGGCGCTCGATGTTCGATGCCTGGACGATCGTATCGAGCAGTTGGGTTGATGACATAAGCACCGCTCGACGGGCTTCAGATAGTCGCGTGGTCGGCGCCAGGCCCTTCTGAAACAGCGTCCTGACGCTCTCGTAGTCGTCGGTGTCGGCCTGGCTTCCCTCTTCGTCCTTCTTCTTCTTTTCAGACAGGAGCCCCAGCTGCAGGCTGGTGTCCTCCACAGCACGTCGCAGAAGCTCCTTGTCCTTTTCACTGTCTGACAGACGAGCTTCGATATGCGCCGTTGCCGTTTGCTTCAATCGTTCTGCGAGCGCCTCAGGCACCTGCCCGTTCTCGACATATTCGACTTCTTCGCCGAGTTCGGTGCGAAGGCGCCAAATGCGAGTCTGTTCCGTTGCGAATTGCGCCCATAGGGCTTTGTACTCGGAACGGAAATCGGCCGCTTCCATAAGCGGATTGGCGATGCGAACCTGGGCAGCGCTGTAGCCACCCGCAACCGCCACAGCCTGTCGGACGGTCATACCCGGCCGGAAGATGTACTCTCCCGGCTTGGCCACATCACCATAAACATAGATGGGCCGGTATTCGGCAAGCGAAACGAAGACCTGGTCGGTCTGGATAAACTGCGTTATTTCACGGCCGTCCTCGGCCCCCCGCCGATACTGTTTACTGGCGAGACTGTCAGCGATTATTGCCTGCGCTCGTTGAATGGAAAGGCCACTGACGTGAACCGCTCCAACCAGCGCTAAATTCACCTCGCCGTCCACTCCGATCAGCAATCGCTGCCTGAAATCCGGAATACCGGGGACTGATATTTCCAGCGTATCTCCGGGCTGTAGCGTGTAGTCGGCAAGTGCCGCTGTCGGAATCAGAGCGATAGCGCCAGCGAACGAAGCGAGGCGGGTCGAAGCCATGGTCATCGATAGCGCCGACAGCAAGAATCTCAACAGGTTCATGGGTCACCTAACGGGGTCCCCCGTATCTCTACGGGCGACGTAGCACGGGTTTCTCCGGCGCGGGCGAACCTGCGCAATGGACAGCCTATGCTACCAGAGGAGGCATGGCCGAGGCCGAGGAAAATGGCTGGTTCGCTGGCTCATTCGAGGCACTCCTCATGGAACCGGCACGGCTGTATGAGCGGGCAAATCAGCGGACGGCTCTCCTGCTCCTGCCGCGCCAAAATCGCACAACGCGATCCCTTCTACCGAGACAGATAGCCCGCCCTATGTCGGGTGGGCCGCATCCATGTTCGTTCCAATGTATGAACAAGCGCAATGCTGCGTTCGACCGAGTTCAACTGGAGGAAGTTCCACAGCCAAGGCCGGAACGCTGGCGCGAAGCGCGATCAAATAGCCGTATGAGAAAGCAATTCCCACAATCTGTAGAGGGCTCTCCAGGGCCGGATTGACGAACATGGCGAGGAAAATCGTGATGAAGACTGTGGACGCATGATTGCGAACACCGCGTGGCAGTCGATTTGGCGGGAAGGCGACCAAAATGGCAGACACGATCAAAATGAAACCAATGACCCCCGTCCGCAATATAGCCTGAAAGAACGAATTGTGAATTCCTGTCGAGAGTATCTCAAGCATTCTGGCATGCGTAATATTATGGGTGTCGGGAAGAAAGGTAATATCCTCGAATCCGGGAAACTCGTATCGCCATCGGACCGATTCCTTCCCAAATCCGATGCCAAACCCGTATGTATCCGCAACGGATGAGAGTGCGTCCGAAATGAACGCGAGTCTGATCCCGGAGTTCGGGTCCAGAGCAAAGGTTTGAGGTATGAAGTTCAACCCGACTGCATAGGCCGAAGTCAGTGCGGTCGCCAAAGCTGCGGCCATCAACCGGCCGGGCACGCCAATTAGAATGACGATCACCGTGACCGCAAGCACCTTGAACTGAGCCAAGGGGCTGGCGAGGGCTATTCCCAAAAGGAGCAAAATGCCGCTGTATCGGCGCCAGTCGTTCGTCAGAAAAATACCGCCTGCAATGAAAAACACGGCAATGACCATGTTGTTGATCAGCGCACCATAAAGAATCACTATCGCGGCTTGCCCAGATGCGCGCGGATAGTGCACGTCCTGCTGAAACATCACCGCCGGCGCGACAACGAGAGACAGGAACAGGAAAACGGGTGCACCAAAAAAGGCATTGCCGCTCATCAGCCTGCGGCGGAAATAAGCCTTGGACGCCCATGCGACGGCGAAGAATCCTACAATCGGGACGATTTGCCTTGTGACTGCTTCTTGAAGGAAGTGAACCTGCCAGGAATCCGGCATCAGCCCATATCTGGACAGCAGGGCAATGAAGAGGCAGAAGGCGGTGTAAACCGCGAGCAGACGAGGCGGCACCGTTTGCCGCAGCAAGGCATAGGCCAGACAGACACCGACCGGGACCACTATGAAGAAAAGGCCAAGCAGGCGCAGGGATATTGCGAGGGCGCAGGCCAGCCAAATGCCCGAGAGAAAGAGGGTGTAGTCGAGCACGTCAGGGGAATGGCTGCAAACGAGGTCGACCGGCTTTGAACCCTTCCTGCGTGACAATGTCGCTGGCGAGGTCATGACCTGTATTCGCGGTTAGAACTGAAAGCCGCACGGTTCATCCTGGTCAAAATTACTGTCGAGAGTTTCTCTGCAGGGATGATGCGCAGGATTCCCTTGAGGTGATCCGCGAAAGTGCGGCGTGCCTGCAGCACCAGGAGGACCTCGCTGATGACGCCCATGGCCGCTTCCAGATCAGCGGTGTGGTCGGTGCTGTGAAAATCAGCCACTATACAACTGTATTCTTGCTGCAGATGCTGGAGTGCAGCGGAGATGGAGAGCGAGGCATTCAACTCGGGGACTGACCCCGTAGGCCTGAGAACCAGAACTTCCAGCCCTTCCTGATCCGCGGGAATGGTGGCAAACGCCCTGGCGAGCTTGCGACCTGGCTCCGCATTCAGCATTGGCTTGTCCATTGATGGCTTTTGCCAATTCGCATCAACGAGCAGTGTCTTTTGCCCGGTCGCGGCAATGATCCTTGCGAGATGAGCCGCCACCGTGGAGCTTCCGGACTTGGCGAGGGGTGAAGCAACGCCGATCACAAATCCGCCTTGGTGGCCCTGAACTCCGCGCATACGGCTGGCAATCTTGCTCAGCGAACTGTGAAGCTCGGGAGCGTCCTTTGAGTAGACGCGCTGCAAAGACTGCTCGCATGGCCCCACAACATTCCACCTGCGGCGGGGAATTCTGCGTATCCCTACAATCCGATCAAGGCCGGTCGACCTGTGCACATCCTCGACCGTTATCAGGCGGTGGTTCATTACTTGCCTGATCAATGCGTGACCAACGCCGGCAACCCCACCGGCCATAACGGAGAGGGCTACCATCAGGGCCGTTGGCGGCCAACTGCGTTGGGGAGGTGGTTCGGCGGGCGTGATGACCCTTGCGCTCGGGATCAGCGACGAGGCGCTAAAATCGGAGTGGGTCCGCTGCAGAAGGGTACTGTAAAGCGCGCGATAAACCTCGGCCGCGCTCTGCTGCTCGCGAACAAGGGCTCTTGCCCTCTCCGCAGATTCAGGCTCCGGTGGAAGTTTCATCGGTGGTTCGGTCACAAACGCCTTTTCCCGAAGTTCAACCAGCCGCTTGTTCAGATCAGATGTTTCTTCCGCGCGAGCCGCCTGCCGGCGTTCGCGTTGATTTCCGATGTAACCTTCGGCGATCGCGTTCGCGAGCATGGCCGAGAACTGGGGATCGGAAGAGGTGACTCCGATCTCGACGGCGGTGGAGGAACCCATTTGACCAACGGAAAATGCGCGCCTCACAAGGTCCATCGCCTCATGCCTAATATTTGGCTGCGCCGTCGGCAGTTCGATACCGAAGAGAGACGCCAGTTGGCCCCGCACATAGCTGGAGATCCGGGTGCGGAAGCTGTCATCCGTCACAAACTCTTCGTCTTCCGCTAAGCCAGTGTGGTCAACAACGCGTCCGACGACCTCGTCCGACTGAATGACCTGTATCTGGCTCTCTACATAGACCCGCTCATCCGCCTGAGCTTCGCCCGGTTGCGGAGCGGGCGGAGATGAAAGGAGGATCGTTGCATAGGCGGTGTAGTATCCAGGCGAAAGGACTGTATACGCGCCGCCGACACCCAGGCCCACAACCATCCAGAGGAAGCAAAGGCGCCAACTGCGGCGAACAAATCTCAAGATGTCTTTCGCGGTCAGCTCGTCGCGATCCTTGGGTGGGATCGGCTGGTGAGGCGGCCCGGACGGCTGAACGACAAATTGATCGGTGGCGAACATACAGACTCTCCTATGACCGGAAATGATCGGCCTCGTGCTCCAACGGCGCGGATTGGGAGGCCGGGGAATATCCTCGCACCCGGCCTGCGTCGCAAGCGGCCGCCGTGCGAAGGACGGCCGCTCCGCCAATGAGGAAGAAGCCGCCTGAAACCACGAGCACAACGACTTCCTTCGCCACCAAGGCGTAAACAATGGCTTGCTCCGCCATGACGAAAGACAAAAAATATGCGGCCACCAGGAAGACTAGCAAACCGGATGCATTAAGGGCGGCCCATTCATTTTCATATTCGTAACTGAACATAAATATATTTGATGTGAATGTATTTATGTTCATTAGCAACGGTATGATTGCCATTGCGCGCACTATAGGAATTGCTCCTGAAAATTCGTCTCCAAATAGAATCAAAATTATATACGGAGCAACAAACAACATTCCAATACTCATCGCCGCCCCGCCTGCTACGGTGAATAGCGATCTCCTTATCAGTCGCACTCCAGCTGCCGGATCGACATGGGCGTAGTATGAAACTCTTGGTATGAAAGTATCCATAAGCAACTTGAAAAATACCCGCGCGGCTAACAGGAATTTTTCGGCGACAGAATATTGCCCGGCTGCGACATAACCTACGAAATGCTGGACAAGGGCGACAGGAAGGGTGACGAGGGCAGTCTCCACCGCTATGAAGAGGCATCCCTTCCAGCCATTGCGCAGCTGCATTCCAATCGTCGAAAGCGTCACGGACCTGAAGCCGCCGAGCCCAATCGGAAGGATGAAAGGTAAGCAGATGACGCCACTGATGATGGGAACTGCGCTCTGGATGGCAACGGCGAGTGCGACCTGGTCAGGTGATGCGACCATGGCGACGAAACAAACGAGCGCCAGAACGCGAGCAACAACCACCGCGACGGCCGCCTGCCAGGCGCGTTCCAGGCCGACGAAGAGCCAAGCCGGAAAAATAATGCCGCCGGCGGCCGAGAGCATTGCGCACAGGAATGTCGACCTACTGAGCGCCAGCACGTCCCCGGCCAGCACAAGGCCAACCAGGCATACAGCAACGAACAGCACCGCCTTGGTGGCCATGACCTGAGCAACCAGGGACGCGATCGCCGCCGGCTCGTATCGAAGGGAAGCAACCCTGCGTTGCGCGGTCCAATGAAATCCATAGGCCACGACGACGGCAGCGAGTTGCCCGATGGCGAGCGCATACGCGTAGCGCCCGAAACTCATGGGTCCGAGGACACGCCCGGCATAGGGCAAGATGATCAGCGGCTGCAGCACGTCGGTGACATGCAGGACAGCCAGACTGGCGGCCTGTTTGCTCAGAGTCATGGTAGCCTCCAGTCAGGTGCCTGTCGAGGCAATGCACACCCCACAGTCCAGATATGGCAGCGCCGCCTCCCCGCAGCAGCGCCAAAGAACAGCCGGCTGTGAATGAGTTGGCGCAGATCGGCAATACGGCGGTCCAAGTGTGCTCACTGGTCCCGCCTCCCTCTAACCGTCACGAAGTCTGCGCCTGGGAAGCAGCGATGCCTGCAGCAAAGCCAGGATGAACAGGCTGTTCGTCACGAGATACCTGCTCGCCAGCCGGCGGGGATCCTGGAAGAGCCGGTGCAGCCATTCCAGCCCGCTCTTCTGCATCCATTGCGGCGCCCGCTTGACGTCTCCGGCGTGGAAATCGAAAGCTGCTCCTACCCCCAACATGACCGCATTGACCCGGCCGCGATGCGCCTGCATCCAGCTTTCCTGCTTGGGACATCCGAGCCCCACCCACATGATCCTCGCACCGGACTTATTGATCATTCTGACCACTGCCTCATCCTCCTCGGCCGACAGAGGGCGCAGCGGAGGAGAGTAAGAGCCTACGATGTTTATGCCGGCAAACTCGGTTCGAATACACTGTTCGAGACGCTGGAGGGTGCCGGGGCTGCCGCCGTACAGGAACATTGCCGAGCCCAGTTCCGATGCCCTCCGGCAACAAATCCACATCAGGTCCGGTCCGGCGATGCGCGGCTGAGCCGCGTGTCCCTGCCGTCTCAGCATCCAGGCCACCGGTGCTCCATCGGGCGCGACAAGGTCGGCGCTATCCATCGCTTCGGCATGGGCGCGATTGCGGCGGGCGGTGACGACACTGTGGGCATTGCACAGGAAAACCGTTCGGCTCTCCCGCCGCAGGGCCCAGTCGAAGACGCAGTTGACTGCCTGCGCCAAGCCCAGGGCGTGCACCGGTACCCCAAGCACTTGCTCGCGCACTACTCCCTGATCGATCGCGAGCTCTGTCATGCCACCCTCGATTGCTGCAATGGTAAGCCATCATCACAACGTGCGAGCATCTCGAGTTCAATTGCTATTCCGAACGGGAAGCTGGCGGGCTGCGCTCATCGGAGGTACTTAAAAGGAATCCTCTCCGAACCGGATAGATAGGTAACAGAATGGATCGATTGCGTAGGTGACAGTTTTCTTGCCGGCCGGGAGGACCGGCGATGGTTCGGCAAGAGACTGGCATTATGGACGCGCGGCTTCGGTTTGTTGTGGAGTGCCTTACCGGCGATGAGACGATGACGCAGCTGTGTGCTGAGTTCGGGGTGTCGCGCAAGACCGGCTACAGATGGCTTGGTCGCTATCGCGCGCTCGGCTCGGAAGATTTGCGTGACCTGCCGCGGGCGCCGCTCAATCATGGCCGGGCGACGGCTTTGGATCTGGTGGAACAGATCGTTGCGGCCAACGAGACCCACCCGCCGTGGGGAAGAAGATCGTTGTACGGCTGAAGCGCATCGCTCCCGAGTTGGCCTGGCCATCGACCTCGACGGCTGGGCGATCCTTGCGCGGCACGGCCTTGTCAGCGTCCACAAGCGGGCACGGCTGCGGGCCTGTGGCAACCGACCATGTGGTTGCAAGCCGAGGCGCCGAACGCGGTGTGGACAGGCGATCACAAGGGCTGGTTCCGAACCCGTGACGGGTAGCTCTGCGAGCCGTTGACGGTGATGGATGCGTCGAGCCGCTACCTAGTGCGCTCGAGGCGACGGGCTCGACGGCGGATGACGATGCCTGGCCGGTATTCGAGCGGCTGTTTGAGCAGCATGGCCTGCCGGATCGGCTCAGAAGCGATAGTGGCCCGCCCTTCGCGTCGGCCGGCGTCACCGGGTTGACGCCGCTTGCGGTGCGCTTCATCAAGCTCGGCATCACGCTGGAGCGGATCGCGCCCGGCAAGCCGCAGCAGAACGGCCGCCACCAGCGCTTCCACCTGACGATGCTGCCGCTGGCCGAGGTGCCGGAGGCCGACAGAACGGCCCAGGGGCAAGCCTTCGAGGCCTTTCGGCACGCCTACAAATTATGAGCGTCCGCATGAGGCGGACACCCGGGCGCAGCATTACCGCGCCTCGCCCCGACGACACCGCCCGAGCCCGACTAATCTGGCCGAGGCGGTGGCGCGCAGCGTGCGCCACAATGGAGATCAGGCGGAACGGCGGCTTCATCTACGTTTCCAAGGCGCTGGCCGGCGAAGCGGTCGCCGCCGAAACCGAGGATGGTGAAATCGCGCTCCGCTTCCACGCCCATCCACTTGGCATCATCGGTACCAGGCGCATGAAGCTGGTGCGCCGCAGCGCCGGGGGTTGCCTACGGCATCGGGCGACACCGCGACGATCTTGACGCCGATATGCTGCCGGCGTGCCGGCGGCAACGGAGAGAACAACGGATATTCCTTTTAGGTACCTCCGATGAGCGCCGCCCGCCAGCTTCCCGTTCGGAATAGCAATTGAACTCGAAGTGCTCGCACGCTGTGATGATGGCTCACCATTGCAGCAATCGAGGGTGGCATGACAGAGCTCGCGATCCATCAGGGAGTGGTGGCATGTCGCAACTGTTCGCGAGATGATGCCCTCCGGTTGCACCCTAAAGAATTCACGCAGGATTATCTGGCATCGCTTTGCATCGCATTGGCGCAGATCGATACGGACGCCGTGCAGGAGGCGATACAATTGCTGCGCGCCGTACGCGATGCGGGCGGCACAGTCTTCGTCGCCGGCAACGGCGGCAGTGCAGCGACAGCGTCCCACTGGGTCAATGACCTCGGTAAGGCCACGAAACGCTCGGGAAGGCCGCCAATCCGGGTGATAGGCCTGACAGACAACGTCTCCTGGATGACAGCGCTCGGCAATGACGAAGGCTACGAGCGTATCTTTGCCGGCCAGATGGAGAACTTCGCCAAGCCGGGTGACGTGCTCATAGTGATTTCAGCCAGCGGGAACTCGCTTAATCTCGTGCGGGCAGTCGAACTCGCTCGCGAAAGGAAGGTAGCCACCATCGGCATTGTCGGTTTTGACGGCGGCAGGCTTAAAGAGCTCGTCGATCAGCCAGTATGGGTGCGGTCCGAAAAAGGCGCCTACGAACTCGTCGAGGACGTCCACGCCGCGATCTGTCATGCCATCACGCGATACCTCATCGCCGACCGACCGGAGCGCGGTCAATGAATATTGTCCTGCCGAGCTCTCCCTGCCTGCAAAAGGCGGATGTCGAAGGGCGCACCTACAGCCGGCCCCGCCAGGCGGTCATCCTGGCCGGCGGGCGTGGCACGCGCATGCGGCCGATCACACTCGATCGCCCGAAACCAATGGTGCCGGTGCTCGGCCGCCCTTTTTTGGAATACCAGATCGAACAGCTGCGGCAGGACGGGTTCGAAAGGGTTCTTCTTCTACTCGGGTATTTGCCCCATGTGGTGATGGACCATTTCGGCGACGGCAGCAGGTTCGGCCTCAATATCGAATATGCCGTCACCCGTCCCGACGACCTCACCAGCAGCCGGGTATCCAATGCCCGTCACCTCATAGATCCGTGTTTCCTGCTGCTGTATTGCGACAACTACTGGCCGATGCGCATGGAGCGGCTGTGGCAACGCTTCTGTGCGGCTGGCAAGCCTGGAATGATCACGGTCTACAGCAACAAGGACGGCTATTCACGCGGCAGCGTGATCCTTGATGCGAACGACAATGTGACCGTCTTCGACCGGCTCCGCACCACGCCCGGGCTGCAGGGAGTCGAGATCAGCTATTCGATACTGACCGATCTCGCCCTCGAACTCCTGCCCGACGAGGACACCCTCTTCGAGGAGGCCATCTACACGCCGCTCGCGACGCAGCATCGCCTCGCCGCCTTCTTGAGCGAGCACCGCTATTACAGCGTGGGCTCGATCGAGCGTCTACCCGCGACGGAGCGCTTTATGAGCCGCGAAAAGACCATGCTCGTAGACAGGGACGGCGTACTCAACTGCAGACCGCCACGGGCTCAATATGTGTGTTCATGGGACCAGTGGGCGTGGGTTCCGGGTGCAAAGCAGGCGTTGGCCCTTTTGAACGAGGCCGGCTACCGCATCATCATCATCTCCAACCAGGCAGGGATAGCGCGCGGAGCAATGACCGCCGCTGATCTCGAGACGCTTCACCAGCGCATGTGCGCCGAGTGCGAAGCCGTCGGCGGCAAGATCGCGGAGATCTACCACTGCCCACACGGGTGGGACGACGGCTGCGACTGCCGCAAGCCCAAACCCGGCATGCTGTATCAGGCACAGCGCGACTTTGATCTCGACCTCACACGCACACTCTTTGTCGGCGATGACGATCGTGACCGTCAGGCGGCCGAAGCCGCAGACTGCCTATATGCGCAAGTAAGAGAGCAATGCTCGCTTCTGGACCTCACCCGTCAACTCCTTTCGAAAGCGGAGCACGGCAGACATGAATGAACCAACACGCGTTCTCGTCACCGGACACTGTGGATATCTCGGTTCTGTCATGGTGCCCCTGCTGCTGGCGGCGGGCTATGAGGTGGTCGGGCTAGACGTAGGATATTTTCGTGCGTGCACCCTGGGAGCCGACAACGGCAGTGTGCCCGAGATCACAAAGGATCTGCGCGCCATCGAACCCCCGGATCTGCAGGGCTTTGATGCGGTAATCCATCTGGCGGCACTCTCGAACGACCCGATCGGAAATCTCAACGCGGATTGGACGAGGCAGATCAATGCGGAAGGGACAATTCGTCTGGCCACGATGGCCAAGGCGGCCGGCATTCGGCGGTTCGTATTTTCTTCCTCTTGCATCATGTATGGCATGTCGGACGCCGCCGTCGTCGACGAAATCGCCCCGCTGGCGCCGCAAACAGAATACGCAAGATCGAAAGCTGTTGCCGAAGAAGCGCTGCGCGCGCTGGCGGACGACCGGTTCTCGCCCGTCTATTGCCGCAACGGCACCGTCTATGGTTTCTCGCCGCGGATGCGCTTCGACACCGTGCTGAACAATTTCATGGGCAGCGCCTTCACCACTGGACGTGTCGAAGTCCATAGCGATGGCACGCCATGGCGGCCCGTGGTTCATGTTCAGGATGTCGCGCGCTATTTCAAATTGATGCTGGAGGCGCCGCTACAAGACATCCACAATGAGGCCTTCAACATGGGTGTTGAAAGCCTCAATCTTCAGGTGCGCGAGATAGCGGAGATCGCGGTTGAGGCCGTCCCCGGCGCGCAGCTCACAATGACACCGAAGCCGGGCGCGGATCAAAGGACCTACAAGGCGGATTTCAGCAAGTTTTCACGGACTTTCCCGGATTTCGAGTTTCGGACGGCGCGAATTCGAGCGCAGGAGCTTTATGAGGCATTCCGCTCGATCGCACTTACATTCGAAGACTTTACCGACAAGCGCTTCACGCGGCTGCGCTGGCTCGATCATTTGCTCAAGGCGGGGATGCTTGATGATCAGCTGCACTGGCGAACGGCACAGCCGCGTGTTGCCTAATTTTCATTTCGTCGATTTTCGAGGGCAAAATATGGAACAGCTAGACGGGACCAAAGTCGTGGAGCGCCGCTCAGGACTGGACCTTCCGACCATCATCGATCGCGCTGCACAGCGTCTGCCGTCTCTTGTCCTGACACGCACTCCTTTGCGCGTCAGTTTTGCTGGCGGCGGTACCGATCTGCCCGATTTCTACAATCTCGATTGCGGCGCGGTCTTCAGCGCGGCAGTGGACAAGTACATCTATGTCACCGTCAAGCGTCACAGCGTGATCTTCAACGAACCCATCCGCTTGAACTATTCACAGACGGAGCAGGTAAACACCATAGGGGAGATCAAGAACAACATCGCTCGCGAATGCCTGCGTTTCCTGGAGATCGAACCGCCAATTTACATCTCGACGGTCGGAGACATGCCGGCCTCGACGGGCATGGGGGGGTCGAGCTCGTTCACGGTGGGACTGCTCAACGCCCTGCACGCATTCCGGGGAGAACGTGTCACCCCTGGCCAGCTGGCCGAAGAGGCATGTCACATCGAGATGGACATCCTCAAGGAACCGATTGGCAAGCAGGACCAGTATGCCGCCGCGTTCGGGGGCATGAACCTGTTCCGCTTCCAGCCGGGCGGCGCGGTAACGGTCGAGCCACAGCGGGTGCGCAATGGCGCCGTCGAACATCTCTTCAGCAACCTGATGATGTTCTGGACATCGCATCAGCGACCGGCCAGTTCCGTGCTGGCAGAGCAGAAGGCGAAAACGTCAAGCAATCTCGATACGCTCAGGCGGATGCGGGACGATGCCTTCATGCTTCAGGAGATCTTTTCGGAGCCCGTCATCGACATAGAACGCTTCGGTGCCGTCCTTCACGCAGGGTGGGAGATGAAGCGGAGTTTGGCGTCTCGCGTGAGCAACGCGGAGATCAATGGCCACTACGACCTCGCCAGGGATGCAGGTGCGGAAGGCGGCAAGCTATGTGGCGCCGGCGGCGGCGGATTCCTTATGTTCGCGGTCAAGCCGGAACGCCGGGAAAGTGTCCGACGCGCACTCTCACACCTAGCCTATGTGCCTATCGGCTATGAAGTCCACGGCTCGCGCCTCTTGCATCCGGCGCAAGTCTGATGCGGTCCTTCGATCGCACAAGCGGACCGCCGGCGCGAGCAACCCTCAGGAGAGATCGTGGGAGATGCGACCCGACGTGACACTCATTTGACCAATGGATCCACGATGCTTTTCATAAAGACCGATATTCCCGGCGCCACCCTGGTGGAACTGGAGAAATTCGAAGACGAGCGGGGCTCTTTCGCACGCGGCTGGTGTTCGCGGGAGTTTGCTGAGCAGGGGCTTCCGGATCGTGTCGTGCAGATGAATATTTCATACAACAGGCACAAGCACACACTGCGCGGCTTTCATTATCAGCTGGCTCCCCATGGCGAGGACAAGATGCTTCGCTGCATCCGGGGCAGCCTGTACGACGTGCTGATCGACCTGCGGCCCCAATCGCCCACCTATAAGGAGCACCTCACGGTGGAACTTTCAGCGGCGAACCAACGGATGCTGGTCATACCGAAGGGCTGCGCGAACGCCTTTCTCACCATGGAGGACCACTCCGAGGCGACATATCTCGTCTCCGAATTCTACACACCGGCAGCCGAGCGCGGTGTTCGCTGGAACGATCCTGCCTTCGCGGTGATGTGGCCGGTGGATGCGCCAGCGCAGATTTCTGACAAGGACCGAAGCTGGCCGGATTATGACCGCTAACCTTTCGCCGCCCACTTTCGGGAGCAGCACAGGGGAACGTAAATGTTCATTGTCGACAGGGAGTTGGAGAGCCTCCAGGCTCAGGGGCGGCCAATTCGCGTGGGTATGGTGGGGGCCGGGTTCATGGCCCAAGGGATCGCGCTGCAGATGCTGCGATATGTCCCAGGCATGGAGCTCGCGGCGATTTCCAACAGGCACGTGGAAAAGGCGCGAGATGCCTATGCCGCTGCAGGCGAAGACGATGTGACGGAGGCGACCAGCACCAAAGCGCTTGAGGATCTCGTGGCGCGCGGTCGCCGCGCGATCACGGCGGACCCGATGCACATTTGCGAGGCCGACGGCATCGACGTCATCGTCGAGGCGACAGGCGCGATCGAGTTCGCTGCCCACGTCACAATGCGCGCGATCCGGCACAGCAAGCATGTCGCCCTGATGAATGCCGAGCTCGACGGCACGATCGGACCGATCCTGAAAGTGTATGCCGACCGGGCAGGAGTGGTCCTCACCAATGTGGAGGGCGATCAGCCCGGTGTAATCATGAACCTCTACCGTTGGGTCAGAGGCCTGGGCATACGTCCGGTGCTTTGCGGGAACATCAAGGGCCTGCACGATCCCTACCGAAATCCGACGACCCAGGAGGGTTTTGCCAAGAAGTGGGGAATGAAGGCCCCGATGGTCACCTCCTTCGCGGACGGCACGAAGATTTCGTTCGAGAACGCCATCGTAGCCAACGCCACCGGCATGCGGGTGGCGAAGCGCGGCATGTACGGGCCTGTGGTCGAGCCTGGTAGCCCGATCCAGGGGGCGGTCGGCTGGTATCCGCTCAATCAGCTCCTCGAGGGGCCAGGGATAGTTGATTATTGTGTCGGCGCCATGCCCAACCCCGGTATCTTCGTTCTTGGCACCACAGAGGATGCCGTAGAGAAGCACTATCTCTCACTCTATAAGATGGGCCCCGGACCGCTCTACTGTTTCTATTGGCCTTATCATCTGTGTCATTTCGAGGTGCCCTCCACGGTGGCGAGAGCCGCAATATTCGGCGATGCTGCGATTGCGCCCCTGGGTGCGCCGACCGTTGATGTGGTGGCCGCCGCAAAGCGGGATCTTAGTGCCGGAGAGATCCTCGATGGCCTTGGACATTACATGACCTACGGGCTCTGCGAGAACGCGCGGACGGTGCACGCCGAGCGGCTTGTGCCGATCGGGCTCGCCGAGGGGTGCCGGCTGCTGCGCGACGTGAAGCGGGACGAGGTGCTCGGCTATGACGACATCGAGCTTCCGGTCGGGCGGCTTTGCGACGCACTGCGCCGGGAGCAGGATCTTGCCTTCTTCGGGCGCTCTGCAGCCTCCCTGCGTCGCGAGGTTTCTGCGACCGCTTAGTTAGCAGGACTCCAGTTGTTTCGCCGACCGAACCCGAGAGTTGAGATGGCCGAACCGATGGCGCGAACGTTAACCGATTTACATTGCCTGACGTATGCTGCCGCGCTTTGCCTCCTCTTTGTGGGTACGACTTTCCTGGCCCTTAACCCGGATTGGATCGACAGGCCCCTCGCAAAGGCCGTCAATACCGTAGCGACCAATCAGCCCTTCGCCAGCCGGCTCGCTTTCGTTGCCGTCTACCCAACAACCGAGGGCGCTATAGCTGTGTCCTTGCTTTGGTATTGCTGGTTCGCCCATGACGGGCCGGAATCGAGGGCAAGGCTGGTGAGCGGCGTCTGCGCAGCTGTCCTCGCGGCGCTCGTAGCGCATTTCCTGCAGAGCACTCTGCCGACGACGCCAAAGCCGATTTTTGACTCCGCACTTGGGCTTCATATCCCGGATGTTCTGGGCGACGCTGCCGTTCTGCGCTCAGCGCCGTTCGCCGGCACCCCCGGGTTCCCCAGCGAGCGAGCGGTTCTGTTCGCGGGTCTAGCGATCGCCATTCTTCACGTTCACTTCGAACTCGGACTCCTCGCCCTGACCTGCACCTTGGTGGTAGAGCTTGCGCGAGTCTACTTGGGGCTGCATTACCCGACCAATGCTCTGGGTAGCCTCGCCTTGGCCGCGACCTTGGCATGGCTAGCACAAACGCGACCGAGCCTTGAACTCGGCGCCCTGGTTCTCCTGTGGGAGCGCGGCGCCCCACCAAGCTTCTATCTGTGCAGCTTTCTGGCCTCGTACGTTGTTGTGGCGTTCCAGGGCTTGCGCGAACTTGCCAAAGGGCTTCTCCAGTAGGAATTGGTGTGAAGCCGGCCAGCGACACGACGACCTCGAATTTATCGGGCGTGCATCGCCGGGCTGGAAGCGTCAGCTTGGCCAAACAACAATCATGCAGAAGGGTGTTCGCAACAGCGGCGAATTACCTCAATGCAAGGGATCAAAACATAAGCATTCGGCAAGCTGTATAAGGCCCCTCTACGGCTTCCACTGGCCGTATCACCTCTGCCATTTTACATTGCGCGCCGCGCTGTTCAACAAGCTCGATCTCTCCGCTCGGCGAACCCAGGTCAATTTCGTTGCAACCGCCAAGGCCGATTCGAACTGCCCGCCCTGTGCGTTCAGCTCCGCAAGGACCGGATTGCCACTTCTTCGGCTCCGCAGTAGCCGGCACAGCTTACGGACGAGGGCATCGGCGTAGGGACTCGTGAGCCGGCGCTCGCAGCGGGGCGGCTAGTTCCTATGCAGTAGGACGAAGACGTTACCCCACCCCAAGGCGACGCTCCCGCAGCATCTGTTACGAACTCCGAGCGATGGGATTACCTCCTTTTGCTGGAGCGCCTGCCACAATGGCACTCTGGTCGCGGGAGGGAATTGATGTAAAATTTACAGGGCGATAGCCGCTCCGCGTTAGGCCAGACTGAGCCCATCTGGCGCTCTGGTCCATTTTGGACACGGTGAGGACGGCGCAGTCAGGCGGAACAGCTACAATAAATAAGCCAAAGGCACTATTGATGTATAATCCAGATTGGCTCCGGTATTGTAAGCGCGTTGTAAGGGCTGCCTTAGGATTCGATCACCTTCTCCGGCCCGAATGCTCTGTTCCTACACAAAAACTCGGCTCCGTATATGG
This sequence comes from Mesorhizobium sp. M1329, assembly GCF_040318035.1. Classification (NCBI taxonomy): domain Bacteria; kingdom Pseudomonadati; phylum Pseudomonadota; class Alphaproteobacteria; order Hyphomicrobiales; family Phyllobacteriaceae; genus Mesorhizobium; species Mesorhizobium sp. M1329. Next base: position 302,298 of record NZ_JAMYLN010000001.1, read on the forward strand.
AGGTTGGGTGGTTGCGGTCGAGCCTCTTCTAGGTGTCCCCTCCCCTATTGTTCTTTCCTTTGGCTTAGGGGACGACATTTCATTTGATCAGGAAATCAGCAAAGTATTCGGTGCAAAGGTCTTTGGGTTTGATCCGACTCCGGCCAGTCTTGACTGGATTGCCGCTCAGGAATTACCCCCCACTGTGCGGATCTACCCCTTGGGAATATCTAATTTCGACGGGGAGCAGACGTTTTCTGTGTCCGAAGATGATACACGCAGCAATTTTTCCACGAAGATGATTACAGGCAAGAGCATTGTCTGCAACGTGAGGCGTTACTCTACTATCCTGGATATGCTCGGACTGGCAACTATAGATGTGCTGAAACTCGACGTTGAGGGGGCAGAGCACGACGTTCTTCCAGAGGTGCTTGGATCTGGTGTTTTACCGAGACAGATTCTCGTCGAGTTTCACCACTGGTGGCACCGCACTCCGGTGGAGCAAACCTACCGAACAGTGGAAGCGATAAAGGGCCAGGGTTACACCCTGTTCCATGTTTCTCCTGCGGGCCACGAATTGTCATTTTTGCTGACGCGATAACAAGCCTTACGAGAACTTTCGACAAGCCACCCTCGGTGGCGGGGATCGTCGGCAACAATCTGACGCCACGCTTGCTAGGTGACCCGAGATGCAGGCCGGACGCGAACCGTTTCTCAGCAGGCATCGCCCGCGCCGCACTGGTCAGTCGACCCACATGTTCGGCATTGCCGACGGCAGGATGGCCGGCAAGCAGCTCGCGGAGAAGCGATGGCGCAAGCGCGCTTGTGAACTGACCACTCGCGGCAGGGCGGCTACGAGCATAGGCCGAAGAGGCTAGCCACGCAGAAAGGGGACGCACGGGAAGTTGCCGTGACGGGCATCGAGGCAGTGGGGATTACCTCCTTTGCTGGCGTGCCTGCCACAATGACACTCTGGTCGAACAAAGCGCTTTCGCCTTTCATTAGAGGAGTGCGGGGGCGGACCGTCGGTCGACGGCGCCACCACAGCCCTCAAAGATTGGATGGGACCCAAATGACTGATCGCATTGCGCTCATAACTGGTGTGACCGGTCAGGACGGGGCCTACCTTGCCAGACTGCTGCTGGAGAATGGCTATACTGTGCATGGACTGAAACGCAGATCCTCCTCCTTCAATACCGAACGCATCGACGACATCTACGTCGATCCGCACGAACCGGACGCACGCTTTTTTCTCCACTACGCCGACCTGACCGATGCGACCAATCTCATTCGCATCATTCAGGAGACTCGCCCTACCGAAATCTACAATCTGGCGGCTCAAAGCCATGTCCAGGTAAGCTTCGAGACGCCTGAATATACCGGCAACGCCGATGCCCTTGGCACACTCAGGCTGCTTGAAGCCATCCGCATCCTGAAGATGGGAGAGCGGGTGCGCTTTTATCAAGCGTCAACCTCCGAGTTGTTCGGCAAAGTCCAGGAGGTGCCCCAGACGGAGGAGACACCGTTCTACCCGCGCTCTCCCTATGCGGCGGCCAAACTCTATGCCTATTGGATCACGATCAACTACCGTGAAGCGTACGGAATGTTCGCTTCCAATGGCATACTGTTTAATCATGAAGGCCCCACGCGCGGCGAGACGTTTGTGACCCGCAAGATCACACGTGCGGTTGCCGGTATCGAGCGAGGCTTCCAGTCCGCCCTCTATCTTGGAAATCTGGATGCGAAACGCGACTGGGGGCATGCTCGCGACTATGTGGAGGGCATGTGGCGGATTCTTCAGCACGCCGAGCCAGACGACTTCGTCCTCGCCACGGGCGAAACCCACTCGGTTCGAGAGTTCGTAGAGCGTGCCTTTCGGGCAGTCGGCCGCGTCATCGTGTGGGAAGGTAAGGGGGTGAACGAGATCGGCCGAGATGGCAAGACAGGAGAGATCCTCGTCCGGGTCGACCCACGCCATTTCCGTCCGACGGAGGTCGATCTCCTGATGGGAAATCCGGCGAAAGCCCGCTCAAAGCTCGGCTGGTCGCCAAAGACGACGTTCAGCGACCTCGTGGCGGAAATGGTGGCCGCCGATCTGAAACGTCTGGAGCAAGAGAGCTGGCACAGGGACAGTAGCGTCTAGAAAGGGCCACCGGTCATGGACTACCATATCGGCTCGACGCAAAACGAATATTTGTGGCTGGCCAACGCGGGATGTCGGCTCGGGTGTGGCCCGGCGACTGAGGGGCAATTTTGCTTTGTGATGCCCTTTGGATTGAGGCGCGATCCACTGGTTATGGCGAGGCGAACCGAGGGTCGGCAGCGTCCTGGCCCAGTGACTTGACCAAGCCTTGATCACGGGCCAGGATTGCGCCTATTGTCGCGCAGAGCAGCGATTGTCGGGCAATCCACACTCAGCTCAACGGCAATGCACACGGCTCGCCACGATGGCCCCGACGCGGACAAGGACAGGAAAATGGCCATTGGCGAGGCCAAGACGCATCTCTCGGAACTGCTTTCAAGGGTCGGCGAGGAGGTAATTATTTCACGCGGCAACGATCCCATCGCTAAACTGTCGCGGATTCAACGGCGCAACGATGTCGAGGCCGTCATCGAAGAGATCAGCGCCGCTCGCGCCCGTGCCAAGCCCGTGACGCAGGACGAAATTCGGGCCTGGCGCGATGAAGGACGCCGCGCTTGATGGTGATCATCGTCTGATGCCTTTCGTTGTCGACCTTTCCATGGCGGCTGCCTGGATTCTTCCTGATGAAGATAGCGAGGCGGCGACCGCCCTGATGCAACGATTGCCGGGAACAACGGCACCTGTCCCTTCCCTGTTCTGGCGAGAGCCGCGGAACGTCGTCTAGATGGCCGAGCGGCGTGGCCGCATCACGGCGGGCGAAGCTGCCACCACCATGGCACGGCTGCGCCGATTGCCGCTGGAGTACGCCGGCAGCGGATCGGACGGCGCAGTGCTGACGCTAGCGGGTTCGCACGGGCTCAGCGCCTATGACGCCGCCTATCTTGCGCTGGCAATCGAAACCGAGTTGCCGCTGGCCACCCTCGATCGCAAGCTCGCACTTGCCGCGCGCCACCAGGGAGTCCGAATTCTCGGGCCGCTCGCGAATGGCAACTGACCGCTTCGCTCGACCACCTGCCTATGTTGTTCGACGTGCCGAAGCCTTCGCGGCTCTCGATTCCGTGCTGCCCTTGGACCGCCGAGATTTTCTCGCCGAACTTTGACCGACAACGACCTGGGAACCTGCGCCATCTGGCTAGGAAGGCATTTTGTGCCCAGAGGCGCTTGACCGCCGGTCGGCCCGAAACACGGTTAGGATCCTATTTGCGGAAAGAAACGGGCACAAGCGGCCTTGGCAGTTCGACAACCCGCCGATATGCGGGACAAGGGTGGCTGCAATGCCGGGGCCCAAAATGCTCCTGGCATGCCGCCCGGGTCCGCCGAAGGACCGATAGCCTTGACGCAGAAGGGGATCACTCTGAAAGAGGTGGCCGCCGCGGCAAACGTATCGCGGGCGACGGCTGCGCGGGCGCTCAACAGTTATGGTTACGTCGGCGACGAGACCGCGCTTCAGGTTGGGCTGTCGGGCCAAACGCGTCGCGCAGGCGCTGCGCAGCGGGCAATTGCCTCTCGTCGGCTTAACTGCCCCATATCGGCGAAAGACTTTGGGAAGAGTGAACGCCGCCGGTGTCTACGACTGCGACAGCTTGCCGAAGCTAGGTCGCGTTGGCAAAAAATTTGCGACCAGGATCCGGCAAGGTATGGACGGTATATTTCGCGACCCTAATTAAACACTATGAGCCGTTTGCTGCTTAGCTTCGTCTCGATGTTGTTTTCCACCCCGCTTCTTTATGCGCAAGAGTGGCAGCCCTTCGGCGTCAAGCAGTTTGGCTTTGTATTCGATGTGCCCCCTGGCTTTGTTCTGACTCAGCGTTCCGACCAGGGGGCAGCTTTTCAGGGCAAAAACGGGGCCTTTCTTGCTGTTTGGGGCGCAAGGCTCGGAAAGGCCAGTTTCCGCGCCGAAATAGAGCATCGAATTGTCGAGGACGAAAAGGCAGGCTGGAAAGTGACCTATCGGCGCGTTAAGCCGACTTGGGCCAGTTATTCCGGCCTCAGGGACGGGCAAATCCGCTATGTACGCGTCATTGCGATCTGCAATGACCGTGCGGCGCTCTTTACAATGAACTACAGCAGATCCGAAAAAATCCCCTACGATCCCGTCGTGGTGCGAATGGTGCGATCCCTACGGGCGGAAGGCTGCTAGAGCCAGATCACACGCTGTAGAAATATGGCTTCTGCAGGGTGAAAGCGAGAGAGGGCCCCGAACCCGATCAACTGGCTCTCGCCCTGGAAGGCCTCGACGGCGATATTGCCCGCGGCGGGAGAGGCGAGCCGGCGTCGAGAGGTCGCCGTCCGAGCGACCGTCCGATCGTAAGACGCTGCCCGATCATCTGCCGCGCGAGAATATTTTGGTCGACATCGGCGCACGGTCTGCACTTGCTGGGGCGGCGCACTTGATGCCAGGGGTGAGAGCGTGAGCAGCACGCTCGACTGGGTTCCGGCGCAGCTTTGCATGGTCCGCATCACGCGACCCAAATGCGCGTACCGTGTCCGCTCACGGTCGAACCTATTCTGGATTCGACAACAAAAGTCAAATAGCGCATAATTTCGTCTAGAGTTGAGGAATTCATTCATGCGTGTGGGTGAATTTTCGTGCGAGTTGTCCGCAGCGCTTTTCTCAGGCTGCACGCCCGACTACTTGAACCACTACGATACGGTGACGCTCGCGGCGGCGATGCGTACCAGCCAATATGCTTTTACAGACCGTTGACCCGTTCAATCCGAATAGCGACAACATATCGAAGGCGGCGGCACGCGCCGCTGCGATCGTCAATCAATTTTTTAGGCGTTTTCGGTCGCCCCGACGCAGCCATCACGGCGCGGCGGCGGTGATTTGGACTCGGAGGCGGCAAGGGAAACAATCCGGTCGTGGCCGGTCTGGTAAATGTCACTGGCAGTGATTCCAACAGGCCCGACGGCGATCACGATGGCGTTGGGTGCGAGTGAAAACGGTCTTGGACAGGTCTCGCTACGACAATCGTTCCGATCGGTGGCGCCGACGCACTGGAGCAAAGCTCCGGCGTGCCCGCCAACTGGCGGGCGTTCCGAAGCGGGTCGTCTTAGTGACGGTAGCCGCCCTGGCCGCCTTGATCACGCAGTTCGTCCTCCAGCACAGCGACCGCCTCCCCGAGACCAATCTCTCAAATTCGATCGGACCGACGACGGCCCCGATCGCCGGGATAGCTTCGGTCACTGACGGTGACACGATCGAGATCCAAGGCCACCTTATCCGATAATGGCATAGACGCGCCCGAGAGGCAGCAATATTGCCATGACGCCAAAGGCTTCGAATATGCATGCGGCCGTCGCTCCGCTGAAGCGCTGGACGGCTTTCTCTCGTCGTCAAAGCCGGTCCAATGCAGGTTTGTGAGTTGGGATCGCTTTGGCCGTTATGTTGGCAGCTGTGCGCGTGCTGACGGCTCTGACGTTGCCGGTTGGCAGGTCGAGAACGGCCAGGCGCTTGACTGGCCTCGCTACAGCCACGGTGCCTATGCAGGACTTCAGGCGAATGCCCAAGCGGCGAAGCTCGGCCTGTGGGCCGGAACGTTTCAGAAGCCGTGGGATTGGCGAGGGTCCCCAGCACTTGCGACCGGGTTCAGGCGTTGAAGGCAGAACCAGAGAAGGCACCGGAGCAAAAATTATCCAAACGGGCTCTGCGAGGTTGGGCGCCGCCTGAAGGACGTCGGCCAGCCATTAGGTATTTCGACGCGTTACGCTCATTCCATGATTCCATGTTGATTTGGCGACAAAGCATGGTCGAAACCGCAGCGGCTGATGACTGGGGGTACCGGAGCACGTCGGCAGCAAACGGTTCGGGCCGACGCCACCTCTCTGCGGCGCCCCTTTGTGCCTCGCCGCCGCGGCGTCATTGTCAGGCAGTCAGAGGGCAACGCCCCGCTCAGCGGCCCGCGTCCGATCCCGCGGCTGATCTCGCAACGCGGTCGGCCTTTCCGAGCACATAGCTAGGAATCTTGACTGCAATGATTGAGAGAATGCCGATGATTGTGCCGGCGATCACATCTATCAAATGATGACCGCCTTCCGGCAGCGTGGCCACAATCATGGCGGCATTCACCAGGGCCAACACGACAAAAAGTGGCCGGATGGTCCGCGCGGCATAGACCACCGCCAATCCAAGTGCCGTGTGGAACGACGGGAACGTGACGAGCCCTGTGCCTTTAGTCATAATTAGATCAAACGGCTCGCCTGATCGCAGCGCCATAAGCACATGATGGTGCCACATTCCGGCATCAGCGGTGAAGTTCGAAAATAGCCCGGGCGCCGGCTTGAAATAGGCATAAGCGCCTTCAGCTGGCGCCAACGCCATCAGTGCGCCTGTGAAGACCGAGGCAACCGCTAGAAGAGCCACAAACTCCAGTGCTCGTTCTCGTTGGTTTCTCACCGCGTGGACTAACAAAATGAGCGGCATTTGAAACGCCAGCGCGTGATAAGCAAAAACCAGGACGGATGCTGTAGTCGGCTGGTTGGTCGTGGCCAGGAACGACTGCCAGTCGAAACCGAGGCCGGAATCGATAGAAGCTAGAACCGGGTCCGCCAGCGGCCTTGAGGTGGCCGACGCCAGATACATGAAGACGGTGGTTGAAATGGCGAGCGGAATGAATGCTGCTGCGGAAACGACTACGATTCTCAAGCAGCCACAAAGATATTTGATTACGCTGGCGATTGGGCTTGTGTCAGATCTCAATCTATGGAGCGCAATTGCGGATGCCATCCAAGATGCGCTGAGGACAATGGCCACCTTGCTTAGGTCAATCCAGTTCCTCGGTGAAAAATCGACTGTAGAAAATGGCAACCAAAAAATGTCAATCAGCCCGAAAAGAGCTGTGACCAAGGCAATAATTACTAGTGATTTCGAGCTCCAACACCTAGGTCAGCGAATGAAGCATTGCTAGCGGCGCCGTGTAAGATCACCAGGTACGCCCTTACATCCATAGACTGCAGATCAGCATGGGCATAGTCACGGCCACCAGCACAATGAGGATAAAGACGGAATGAGCATTGGCGTGGTCTGCCCATAGGCTTCGTATTCGGGGAACGCCGCTCGCAAGACCCTTTCCTCGTTCACGAGCCGCCGATATTGGAAAGCGAGGGCAATGGCGCAGATTGCGACGGTCGGCCATGTCGCATTGCCGAGAAAAATGCCGAGCAGGACGATCGCTTCGCATACGTAGAGCGGGTGGCGCACAATTTGGTAAGGGCCTGCCGTGACGAGCCGTCTGGCCTGCGCAGTGATGCTGAAGGATCTGCCGAGCCACCACAGGCACAAGATGCAAAGAGCGAACCCAACTATGGTGGTCAGGTCCGCAACAAACTCGATCTGCGGAGCTGCTTGGATGCGAGGGACTGCGATCAAAGTTGCCGTGGCAAAGCATCCGATGAGCGCAGAAATTCGGGGTTCAACTCCCTGCGCTGTTTCCAGGGGCGGAAGACGCGCTACTGTCATCACAACGACGAGCAGGAGAAAGCCGAGAGCGGCGACATGTGCGGTGAGATCGATAATCCACGCCACTGTCCATTCTGCGCCGGAAAGAGCTACCAAAAATGTTGCGGCCTTCAAAGTCGCGCAGATCGTGAAGTAAAGGGTCATCGCTGCACGCCCGATGAAATCACGTATCTCCGGTGGAGGGAGTTTCATTGATTCTGCCCTTCGGGATCACTGGATAGGCGAGTTGCTCGACGTAAGTCGATGGAATCGGATCATCGACGCCATAGCGCTCCGGGACAGCGTTACCGGGCAGGTACATCGTTCCGAGGAGCGCATCGATCAATGAAAGTTGACCTGCGAAGTTCTTGTCGTATGCGGCGCGCTCGTGAGCGTGATGCCAATGATGGAACTGGGGTGACGCGATCAACCACCGAAGCGGGCCGATGTTCAGCCTGACGTTGGCGTGCAGCAAAAGTCCGTGGACGTGAAAAATTATTGCAAACAGGGCGATCGCCGAGCTGCTGAAACCCAGCAGATATACAGGCACGAGTGACGCGCTCTTTGTCAGAGCCTGATCAACAGGGTGAATCCTGTGCGCTGCCAACCAGTCCAGTTCTTCAATGCTGTGATGAATCGAATGGAAGCGCCACAAAAAGGGAACGGCGTGAAAGGTGCGGTGGGCCAGGTAAAAGCCAATGTCCGCAATGACAATGATCTCTGACACCTGGAGCCAAACAGGTTGCGATGATACTGCGCCGCCGACGTAGGCCGGCACCAGCCGCCCCACCGTACTCGTTGCTAGCGTGATAGCCGCGATCAGGCCAAGGCTTATCGGGATCCCATTAAACAGCGCATAGATGAGATCATTGAAAAAGGCTTTCCTGAATATCTTTTGATGGGGGCGCAGAGCGAACAGGTATTCGATCGGAACGAAGATCAGAACCGCAATTAAGAGCGCTTTGATATTCAGAATGTCCATACGGCGTCCCGCCGGCAAGACGCAATCCAAGCACTTCGCCAATTTGAGCGCAAGCTAATGGTTTCTCCCAGCTTGATTGAAAGTTAGTTTGCGCGCCAAACATGTCAGACTGAGAGCCCGCCTAGAACCGTGCGTTGCCATAAATCTGAAGCCCTAGCGTGCAGATGGCACCGATCGAGATTGGCACGCCGAAGGGGACGACGCCTTTGCGATCCAGATGCTCAGCGTAGAGGCGGAAGGCGCCTTCGGGCAGCATCAAGGGGTTCTTCACGACTAACGCGGTCGCAAGCGCGAAGACCAGCAACAGCACGGAAAACGCCAGGAGCCCGCTGCCGCCGATCAGAAACGAAACCACCGCCATTAGCTTGACATCGCCAGCCCCGACTTTGCGCATGGCCCAGAACGGCAATAGCGCAACGAACAGCAGAAGGCCGGCAAGCGCGCTCAGGCCCATGTCCCACCACGACCCGGTTAGGATCGACATAAACTGCAGCGAACCCAGCCCAAGACACAAAAGCAGCAGCACGTCGCGGTTAGATATTTTTTGGGTGGTGAAGTCGAGCCATGCAATCCTTGCAAGCAAGGAAACCGCCAGCCCTTTCATCAGCAGCGCTCCGGCAAGCAACATGCTAGCGCCTTATCGTTCGAGATTCTTCACGCTGGACGACAGGAGCCGCAAATTGTTGGCGACGGTCGGATCGTTGGGGGCCAGTTCGTATGCTTTAAGGAAATTGCTGCGCGCATCCTGCAGCTTGCCGCGCAGCAGATAGGAATAGCCGACATTGTTGTAATATTCGGGCGTAGGCCCAATCAGCCGGAAGGCATGGCCATAGGCCCTGTCGGCGAGATCGAAGCGGTGGATGCGGTCGCTGCAGGCGGCCAGGCCCAGCCACGCAACACCATCGTTGGGGGCAAGTTGCGTCGCCTTGTAGAACAAGGCGCCCGCATTGCCATAATTTTCCGAGCGGAACTGGTTCTTGGCTTCGGCAACGGCTTGGTCCGAGGCATAATATTCGACGTCGCTGACCGTCTTCAGTCCGTCGAAGGCATCGCCGAAGGCAGTAAGCTCCACTTTCGCCGGCTCGTTAGTGCGGACGACTCCCGTTGGGTCCGTCGCATTCGACTGACAACCGGAAAGCACGACAGCCAGCAAACTGGCAGCGGCAACGAGGCACATTGGCCTTGTCATTTTATCCCCCAAGGAATCTTTCCGATCCTGCCCCTGACCAAAGCACATCCCTGTCTAGAAGAAAATGCCCTTCATTCGAATGATCACCGGAAGCATCACGACCATCATCACAACAGGAAAGATGCATAGCCCCAGCGGTATCATCATCTTGACAGGCAAAGCATTGGCGCGTTCCTCGGCGAAGAGAATTCTTTGTCCCCGCATTTCGTCGCTGTAGACGCGCAAGGCGTCGGTCAAACTGGTGCCGAGCTCTTCCGATTGACGGAACAGCACGGCCAGCGCGCGCGCCTCCTCCAGTCCAACGCGGTCGGATAGTTCGCGCAGGGCCTCGCGCAACGGCTTGCCCGCGCGCAACTGAAGATTCATGATCGCGAGTTGGATGCCGAGCCATCTATGGGTGCCAGCCAGTTCGCTGCCGACACGCTCGACAGCCGCTTCGAGGCTCATGCCGGCATCGGCGCAGGTGATCATCATGTCCATGAAATCCGGAAAGCCGCGACGATAGATCTGCTTTTGTCCCTTTTCGAACCGATCGAGAGCGATGCTCGGAATGACGATGCATCCCAGCCCAAGCAGTGCAGCGCCTGCAAAGGCGACAAGACCGGGAAGTTCGGGTGGCAATATCCGCGACAGGAGCGCATACGTCACGGAAAAGCCAAGGCAGACCGCGCCAAGGCGCGACAGAGTATAGATCAATGGCGCGCTTGACTGATAGAAGCCCGCGCGAAAGAGTTTTGCGTCCAGCGCGCTGGGCTCGTCGCGTTCCTTTTCGATCGATCTGAAATAGGCGTCGACCGGCCGCTGTGCTGAAATCTTCGCCAGTTCTTCCTGGCCCAAAAGCGAGCGGCGGTTGGGAATGCCCTCTGCCATCAGGCTTTGCGCAACCAGTTTCCTCGTCTGCAGCGCCGGCAAGAAGATGAGCGCGCCAACCAGGAAAAGCGCTACGGCCGCCAGGAAGACGGCAATGGACACCAGCAGGCTCAGATCCTGGGTCACAACTCCATAGCTCCGACCCCTCAAAAATCGAAATTGGCCATTCGGTACATGATGAAGTCGCCGAGCAGCGCCCAGAGCCCGAAAATCAGGAACACAGGCATGATCAAGGGGCTGCCCCAAACATCACCGTAGTAGCTGGGGGCCAGGCCCGTGAGGATGGCGAGCATCAAAAGAGGAAACAGGGAAATGATCCACGCGGACATTCGCCCCTCGGCAGAGAGCGCCCTAATCTTCAACCTAAGTTTCTGCCTTTCACGCAGCACCGCTGAGAGATTCGACAGAATTTCGGTAAGATTGCCGCCTGTCTTGGCTTGAATCGACAGCGACACCGACAGCAAATGCAGACCTTCGAAACCGACGCGTTGCGAGAGTTTTCGCACGGCGTTTTCAAGGCTGAGGCCAAAGGTGATCTCGTCGGAAACAATGCCGAATTCGGTGCCCAACGGATCAGGCATTTCTCGTGCGACAAGGCTTATAGCCACGGAAGTCGGATGACCGGCACGCAGCGAACGCACGATCATCTCAAGGGCATCCGGCAATTGCTTCGCGAATTTCTGGATACGCCTGGCGCGCGCGCGACGGAGAACCAGAAACGGTAGGACGAATCCGATGAGCAGAAAGATAATAAACGAAACCACGGTGGAGAAGTGCAGCAGGAACGCAAATACCAGTGCCAGGGCAAGTCCACCGAGAGTAAATGTCGCGACGAACGACAGCGGATTCCCGGTAACGCCGGATTGGGTGTACAGCCTGTTCAGGCCAACAGCATTGAAAAGAAAATCGCCCGAGCCGGTAAGCCCACGTTCTCGCAGCAATCGCTGCAAGGTCTGTTCGGCCGGAGCGTCATCGACGAGCCGCTTCAGCCGACGGTTGATCGTACTGACCGTTGAGCGCCGCTTGGAATAAGTCACGTACAGAGCCTCGGCAGCGAGGATGAGCGACGCAGCCGCCAGTACATAGATGAAGTAGAGCAACGTCTGGCCGGTCGGCATTAGAGCGGGACCTGTGGGTTGAACGCGTCCTTGGCGAACTGATGGCCAAGGGTCGCCGCTTCCTGGGCAAAGCGCGGACGAATGCCGGTCGCACGAAATTCCCCAACGATCTGGCCCTCTGCAGTCACATCGCGGCGGACGAAATGGTAAAGCTCCTGAACCTGTACGACATTGCCTTCCATACCCGTGAGTTCTGATATGGAAACAACCCGCCTTCCACCATCTGAAAGCCGTTGCGTCTGCACAATGACGTCGATGGCTGAGGCAATCTGAGCCCGTATTGAATCGTGGCTCATCGGCATGCCGGCCATACCGACCATCTGTTCCAATCGCGATATTGCATCCCGGGGCGTGTTGGCATGAATGGTGGTCATTGAACCTTCATGGCCGGTGTTCATAGCCTGCAGCATGTCGAAGGCTTCCTCGCCGCGCACCTCGCCGACGATGATGCGGTCCGGCCGCATGCGAAGCGCGTTTTTCAGCAATTCGCGCTGGCGAACTTCGCCCTTTCCCTCAACATTGGGCGGACGCGTCTCGAGACGGCCCACATGCGGCTGCTGCAGTTGCAGTTCCGCTGCGTCCTCGATGGTGATCAGGCGCTCCCTGGCTGGGATGTAGCTCGACAGGGCATTGAGCAGGGTCGTCTTGCCGCTGCCTGTGCCGCCCGAAACCAGGATCGACTTGCGGGCCTGCACGGCAATGCGCAACAGGTCGACCATCGGCTGGCGGATCGAATTAAACGCCATCAGGCGTTCGAGCGAATAGGGGTTCTTGGAGAACTTGCGAATCGAGACCAGCGGGCCATCCACCGAAATCGGCCGCACCGCTATGTTGACTCGCGACCCATCTTCCAGCCGCGCATCGACCATTGGCGCCGATTCATCGACGCGCCGGCCGATAGCCGAGACGATCTTGTTGATGACACGCAGCAGATGGGCTTCATCGCGAAAGCGGATCGCCGTCTCCTCTATGACGCCACGCCGCTCTATAAAGACTCGCTTGTGGGTGTTGATCAGAATATCGGAAATCGAATCATCCTTGAGCAACGGCTCGATCGGACCCAGCCCGAGCATCTCGTCAGCGGTGTCGCTGGTCAACTGGTCAAGTTCGCGGGCGTTAAGCGGCACGTTGCGAGCACGAACGAATTCCCGCACGATCGGGCGGATCTCGTTCAGGATTTCCTCTTTGGACGCACTTTCCAGGGCGGTCAGGTTGAAGCGATCAATCAAGTGGCGATGGAGTTCGACCTTGAGCGTGAGGAAATCATCCCCCGGCGATTCGAATGCCGCAGAACGGGAGAGTGCGGGGACTGCCGGCACGATCGGATCGAGTTTCGGATCGACCCGCGGCTCGCTTGGCCCTTTCGTGAATCGGCCCAGCATTTTGCGCTACCCCCCTTGGACACGCTTTGGGGAACCAAACGTCAACCCCGCAAGACGGCAGGCACCGAGCACGTTCCCGAACTCAATACTTCTTGCATATTTAACATCTATGTCAAAGAAACATCTCATCTATTCGAACGAGGCGTCCGGCCGTAAGTATACAAGGGCGTGCCAAAACATTCCCTGTGTCTTTTTGGCCACAAAGGCGCTTTGCGGGCTCGCGCAACCCGTTGGATATAATGGCATATGCCTATCCGCTAATATCGCCTCGCTTCTGCCACAGGCGCGGCGAAATTCTGAACGGATGGTCAAAGACAGGCGAAAAACAGGCAGATTCAATGTCTTGCTGCAGACAGAACCTCGAAACGTTATTACTATTTCAGGCACAGCACAGGTATAAAGAGGTTAAAGGACCCCTAACTTATTGACTCTGCTTTTTATCGGCCACTACGATTAAGTCGACGGAGGATGCTCAGGTATGCGATTTCATCCTTGGCTCGTCTCGTCGGGGTTTGAACCTCCAAAGGGAGAATTGGCATGAAGAAGCTCATGACAATGGCCCGGCAGTTCCGCGATGACGAACACGGCGCTGCCATGGTCGAATATACTATCCTGCTCGGCATCATCACGGTCGCAGTGATCGCTACCATCATTCTTGTCGGTGCCTGGGTTGCCGGCCAATGGACAACGCTCCTAGGGCAGCTGCCGTGATATCTTGATTGTCATTATCGACGCCGGGGGCTCTCCCGGCGTCGATCCAGGCGGTGGGTGAAGGAGTCTGGCGGGGAAAGAAAGTGCGTGCAAACACTGTCATTATGATCGTTCTCGCCGGCGTATTCGGCGTGCTCGCAGTGGTTCTCGCCAATATCTGGCTGACCAGTCAACGCAGCGCTATGGCGAACACGGACGTGCCGCGCGACACCATTGTGGTGGCAGCCGTGTCGTTGAAATTCGGCGACACGCTGTCGGCCGATAAGCTGCGTGAAATCACATGGCCGGCGGGGGCGGTTCCGGCCGGTGCTTTCAAGACGACAAAAGATCTACTCGCTGGCGAAGGCACAAAGCAGGCGCTGCAGGCGATCGGCGCCAATGAACCCGTTCTCGCCACCAAGATTACCGGCCCTGGCCAGCGCGCCACGCTTTCGGCGGTGCTCGGCGAAGGCATGAAAGCTGTTTCCATCAGAGTCAACGACGTGCTCGGCGTCGCAGGATTCGTTTTCCCAGGTGATCGGGTCGACGTGCTCTTGACCCGGACCGTGCGAAATGCTGGAGGTGCGGACCAGAGTTTCGTCGACGTGCTGTTGCAGAGCATGAAGGTGCTCGCCGTCGACCAGGTCGCCGATGAAAGCACGGATAGTCCGACAGTGGTGAAATCGGTGACCGTAGAGGCCAGCACCAAGGACGCTCAGAAGCTGACGCTGGCCGCCGGCGCCGGCCAGTTGTCGCTGGCGCTTCGCCAGGCAGCAGCCAGCAAGGACGAGATCACCCAACGTATCACCCTTTCCGACCTGACCGGCGAAACGCCGGCCGATGTCGCAGCCAGGCAGGCCGAACTCGCCAGGCAGGCGACAGCCGATGCTGCTGCGGCAGCCGAGCGCAAGCGAGCGGACGACAAGATCAATGGCCTGACTCGGGCCGTCGAACAGGTCGGAACCCGGCTCGACGACTTGAGCAAAGCAAAGCCTGCTCCGGCCGTGACCTCGGCACCCGAGGCGCAAGAGGTCGTTAAGGAAGTGATCAAATATGTGCAGCCGGAGCCGTCAGCCCGTGCGACTATCGGCGTTTTTCGGGGCGTGAAGCTCGAAACATATGATGTACCGCGACAAAGATAACTCTGGTATATTGGGATAAAGAGCGTCCGAAGAGCCGCCAAAAAGAGGGGAACGTAGATGCGAACGGTCCGGGAAACACTGGCAGCCGCCGCGCTGGCCTGTTCGGTGATATTACTGCCGATCGGCCTTGAGGCTACGGCAGCCGATCGCCGCATCGACGTGTCGAACCCCAGCGTCCATCGTATCTTCCTGCCCATGTCGCAATCAGTGACGATCGAAGTGAACGCCACTCTTGGCGATATCGTCGTCGCCGACGAGAAGATCGCAGATGCCCAGCCGATGACAGACAAGACGCTCTATGTCATTGCCAAGGGCGCCGGTACCACCACCGTCAATCTCTTTTCCGAAGACAAGCGCTCGCTTGGCGTAATCCAGATCGAGGTCGGCGTCGACGTCAATGATATGGCGCAGGCAATTCGACAGGTAGCGCCCAGATCGCGGATCGATATCGGCTCGGTCAATGGCAAGGTCCGGCTTGGCGGGCATGTGAAGGACGGTGCCACGCTGGCGTCGATCCTGGAAGTGGCCCAGCAATACGGTCCCGACGCGATTATCAATGCCGTTACCGTTGATGACAGCCAGCAAGTTAATCTGGAAGTGCGCGTGCTTGAGGCCAAGCGCAATGCCGGTCGCGACCTTGGTGTGTCGATCCGGAGCACGAACAACAGCGGAACGACCCGAACTGGAACGGGCATTGCCGCCGTCGATGAAGATAACGTGGTGCTCGGACCGGGCGGTCTGCTCACTGGCCTGCTGTCGAATACCAATCCATTCGCGGCGCTGATCACTCGCGTCATCGACAGCAACATCAAGGTCGATCTGATCATCGAGGCGCTTGAGGCAAAGGGTGTCGTGCGCATGTTGGCCGAGCCCAATCTCACCACACTTTCCGGCGAGTCGGCCAGCTTCAACGCCGGCGGTGAAGTACCCATCCGCAGCCTCAACAGCGATGGCCAGATCAACATTGTGTACAAGCAGTTCGGCGTGAATCTGCAGTTCACGCCAATCGTGCTCAACGACGACAAGATCCATATCGAGCTAGCGCCGGAGGTAAGTGACCTGAACGGCTTCACGCCGGCCGGCGACCCGATCTTCACCACCCGCAAGCTGGCGACCGTCGTCGAGTTGCGCGACGGTCAGAGTTTCGCCGTCGGCGGGCTCTTGTCCAGCAAGAATACCAAAATCCAGAGGCAGGTACCATGGCTGGGCCAAGTGCCGATTGTCGGCGCGCTGTTCCACAATTCAAGCAATCAGAAGGAAGAGACCGAACTGGTCGTCATCGTCACCCCGCATATCGTTCGCCCGGTGAAACCCGGCGAGCAACTGGCGACCCCATTCGACAAGACACGGCCGGCCAACGACCCGGAATTTTTCGTGCTCGGCCAACTGGAGGTAACCAAGGACATGGTGCGCAAATATGAACTGGGCGAAGGCGTCGTCGGCCCCTATGGCCACATGCTCGACCTGAAATCCAAGGACAAGATGATCTATGTCAAGAAATAGGGTGTTGATCATGCTTTTGTGCGCCAGCGGGCTGACGGGCTGCGCGGACTATCTGAACCGCTACGACACGGTGACATTGGCCGCGGGCGACACCCAGAAATACAATTCGCTTCTGCAGACGGTCGACCCTCTCAATCCGGCGTCGAAAAGGACCGCTATTGAGGGGGATGGCGCGCGCGCTGCAGCTCTTGCCCAGAGTTACAAGTTCCCACCGCCACCGCCGCCGCCGCCGGCGATCACGGTCAATGTCGGGACGCCGAAAGACTGAGCGGATTGAACGGAAGGGATCAGCGCGTCAGGTAAACGAAGGATCCTGGCGTCAAGGAGCAAAAGAGCAAGGCCATGCTGCGTATTATTCGCGCGTTCTGGCACGATCAGAGCGGAATAGCGCTGATATTGGTCAGCGTCATGCTGCCGGCGATCATCGGATTTTCTCTGCTGGTGATCGATATGAGCCGGGTCAACAACCTGCATAACGATCTGCAGAAGGGGGCTGATGCGTTTGCGCTGGCAGGCGCGGCTGAGCTGGATGGGACATCGGACGCTATCAGCCGTGCTGACAGGGCGATCGCTACGCTGGTAAGCAATCGATACACCTTCTCGACCGCCGGCCCTCCTCAAACGCTCGCTTCCGCCGGAGTAACACGCCGATATCTTCGCTCGTTGCCGGCCACCGACAATCTCCCCATTGTGCCCGCCAATGTGATCACCGACGAGCTGAATGACGCCAAACTTGCCCGTTTTGTTGAAGTCACTGTAACCCCGGTCGGGTTTGCCGCAATCTTCCCGGCTTCCTTCTTGTCATCCCGCGCGAGCAACAGTTTCAATGTCGGCGCAGTCGCTGTGGCGGGCTTCACCTCCGGCGTCTGCGATTTCACGCCGGTCTTTATGTGCAACCCCTACGAGACGGTGAACGGGACGAATGCAGCGGGCGGATACACACTTGAGCAAGCCATCGCAAATCCGGCTGTCCATCGTCGACTGATCGAACTGAGGAAGGTCGGAAACGGGGCTGCCGCTGGTCCTGGTAACTTCGGCTTCCTCGAACCTCCGGCCGGTGTGGGGAACGGTGCTCAAGCTCTCGCTCAGACGATTGCAACATCAAGGCCAGTTGGTTGCTACAGTTCCGCCAGCGTTACCACGAAGACTGGCCAAAACGCCGGCCCAGTGCAAGACGCCTTCAATGTTCGTTTCGGCATTGCGGCAAGCGGCAACCATTTCAATAGTGCTGAATACGGTCCAGCCGCGAACGTCCGCAAAGGGGCAATCAAGACCCGAGGAAGCGCAAACCAAT
The DNA here is from genome assembly GCF_040318035.1 of Mesorhizobium sp. M1329. NCBI lineage: Bacteria > Pseudomonadati > Pseudomonadota > Alphaproteobacteria > Hyphomicrobiales > Phyllobacteriaceae > Mesorhizobium > Mesorhizobium sp. M1329. The sequence goes on from NZ_JAMYLN010000001.1 coordinate 320,030, forward strand.
GTCCTTCCATGAACCAACTTTCATTCACCCAAGCTGGAACAATGGGCCTTCCACGCGACGCGGCCACTCCATACCTCGGCGGCCGGATGGGCGATGGAAATTGGAATTTCTCAGGTTACTGGAGCACCAACTTTGGTTCCGCTGCCTACCCATCTTCATGGAATACGACCAAGCCGACGCGCTATCAGGTCTACCGTTACGAAATATCGGCCGGGTTGGTAGGCACGGCGTCGACCGGTGGAGAGATCGGAACCCCGTCGGCAGCTTGCCAGCCCGCTGTCACGACGGTTGACCGTCGGTTGATTTACGGCGCGATCCTGAACTGCAATGCACTCCAAGCTGCCGGCAACAATCTGTCCGGCCACAGCACGGATCTGCCGGTCCAAGCTTTTGCAAGCTTTTTGCTCACTGAACCAGTTGCGTCCCCATCGGAAGATGCATCCGTGATGGTTGAACTGGTGGACGTTACTGGGGGTGGTGGCCAGGGCACGCTTGACAATTTCCTCCGCGACGAAGCTCAGCTTTACCGGTGATGGCCATGTTTGGAACGCTGTTGCGTCATCTCGATAGATTTCGATGCGACCAGCGCGGTGCAGTGCTCATCGAAATGACGCTGATCACGCCGCTGATGCTGATTTTGGCGAGTGGCGTGTTCGAATTCGGCAATCTGATTCACGAAAAACTCCTGATGGAAGCCGGGCTTTCAGATGCAAGCCGCTTCGCCGCGCGCTGCAACAGCCAATTGTATACACAAGCCGGGCTTGCAGCGATCAACTGCGCCGACATTGCTGCAAATATCGCTGTGTTCGGCAATGCGGCGGGAACAGGCAGTGCACGCGTCAGCGGCTGGCAGAAATCGAATGTGACGGTGACAATCGCTGCCGCCGGTTCCTGCCATGACGCTGTGGTCGCCGGCGTCGCCCAATATCGATCAACCACCGCGCAGGTCTGTATCGTCAGGGCTGCGGGTACCTTGGCGTACAGCGGGGTCGGCATGCTATCGATCATCGGCATCGGCCCGATCACGCTGAACGGCTCTCACGAGGAGCGGCTGATCCGGTTCTGATCATGATCAAGCGTTTTGCGGAATCGGACGACGGCGCGGCGATGGTCGAAATGACCATCGTTTCGACGCTGCTGTTTGCCCTTGTCCTCGGTTTCGTCGATTTCGCTCACGCCTTCTACCAATGGAACGCTGCTACCAAGGCGGTCCAGCTCGGCGCCCGGATGGCCTCGATTTCAGACCCCATTGCGACGGCCCTTGCGACTGCGGCGCCGACGACGACACCGGGTGCGCCAGTCGTTGCCGCGGCATATGGGCCCTTCGTCTGCACATATACTGCTGGTACAGGGGCTTGCACCAACGGGGGCGTATTCAATGCCGCCAACTTCAGCCGTGTCTTCCGCGGGGACACGGCAAACACCAACAACGATGCCTGTCCCCCACTCGCAGCAAATCAACGGCCCGGAATGTGCCATTTCTTTCCGCGCTTGCGCCGCGACAACGTGGTGGTCACCTACAGCGCGACTGGCTTGAGCTATCAGACCCGGCTGGGCGGACCGGTGCCGACAATCACCGTAAGTCTTCAAAACGTGACCTTTCAGTTCTTCTTTCTGCAAGGGCTGATGGGCTTTGCGAACGTCACCATGCCGTCCATGCTAAGCACGGTCACGGGCGAAGACCTGAAGAGCACATCACCATGAACGCTATCAACACCAAGGTTCTCCCAACCAAACGAAAGCAGGTCGCCCTGTTCTCGTCGGATTCGCAATTCAGACACGACGTGGCGACGCGGCTCGATGCGCTGGCGATCTATGATGTCCGGATTTCCGAAACGGATGACTTTCTCAAAGGCCCGACCCCCGACACGCGGCCGGGCATCGTAATCCTCGACTTTGCAAATGGCGATCTGCTTGGCAAGCCCGGCATTGTCGAGGGGCGCGCCCTGTGGGCGGCCGTGCCGCTGATTGCGGTTTCAGACGAGCTGACCTCTGAACAGACGCGCATCCTGGTGCGCATGAACGCCTCGGACTGGCTGCACAAACCACTCGATGCCAAGGAGCTTCTGAATGCGGTCACCTTTCACGACACCGGCAACCAGGGCACCAAGAGCCGCATCATCACCTTCATCAGCGCTAGCGGCGGCGCCGGCGCCACGACGTTCGCTTTGTCGGCCGCGGACTTCCTGGCCTCGAAATCCACCGAACGTGCAGCTTCGACCTGCCTCGTCGACCTCGATTTCCAAAGCGCCAATTGTGGCGCCTATCTCAACCTCTTCAACCAGTTCGACCTTGCCGGCATCATCGGCCAGCCGGAACGGCTCGATGTTGAACTGATGGACGTCATCAAGCTCTCGCGCCCGTCCGGCCTGACGCTGTACGCCTTCGAACGGCCGCAACTCCCATTCGAGCCGCAGGGCGCGGATTTCGTGTTCCGGCTGCTGGACCTCGTCGCCTATCGCTTCGATGACATCGTCATCGACCTGCCCAACATCGAAACTCCCTGGCAGAATCCTGTGCTTTCCACGAGCGACGCGATCTTCATCGTGTTCGAGCTCAACGTCGCCTCGCTGCGGCAGGGCAAGCGGCTCTACAAGAAGATCCGCGATTTGCGCGGCAATTCGGTGAACATCACGCTGGTCGCCAACAAGCACAGGCGCAAATGGTTCGGCAACCACTTTTCGCGCAGCGAACTCGAAAGGATATTCAAGGCACCGCACATAAAATCGGTTACCTTGGACAATGCGCTGCTGACCGATGCGCTGAACCGAGCCATCATGCCTTCCGAGGTGGACGGGCGGGCACGCTTCAACAAGGATCTGAAGCGGATGTTCAAAGAGCGGCTCGATGACACTGCCCGGTAGATATCGCTTCGTTCCAACGCTTGCGGGCGCCTGCATCCTGGGCCTGGCGTTGGGGGCACCGGCCTGGGACTGCGCCCATGCCCGCTCCGCGCTATCGAACCAGCCGCCGCTGCCAGCCATGGGCCCCAGCCTGCGCAAGTTCGTTGTTTTCCAAACCGCGGAACAGCCGGGCACGATCATTATCCGCAAGCAGGAGAAGGCGCTCTATCTTGTGACCCGAGAGGGTGAGGCGCTGCGCTACCAGATCAGCGTCGGGCGTGACGGATTTGGCTGGACCGGCACTGTTGAAGTGGGGGCGAAAACCGAATGGCCGGAATGGCGCCCACCGAGAGAAATGCGCGCGCGCCAGCCGGAGCTGCCGGAGATGGTGCCGGCCGGTCCCTACAATCCGCTCGGCGCACGGGCGCTCTACTTATCGCGAGACGGGCACGACACGCTTTATCGCATACACGGCACCAACGACCCTTCAGGCGTTGGCTTCGACGGCACATCGGGATGCTTTCGTCTTACCAACACCGATGTGATCGATCTTTTCAGGCGCGTCTCGGTCGGTGCAAAGGTGGTGGTCCAATGACGATGATTAGCGACCCGGACATGCCGGCGATCGACATTGGGCCTGGGACCCAACCTATAGAGCAAGCTGTCGCTGGGAAACCGAGCAATGTCACGATAATCGGCGTTGTCGCTGCAGGCGCCTTGCTGATCACAGCCGCAAATTTAACAGCCGCGATCTATCTCTTCAGCGGCATCAACGAGCTGCGCTCTGTCGAAGGGAGGCTGGAACAGCTCGGATCGTTCGAGCAACGGATTGCGGCCCGGCTCGACACCGTCAATAACGGTTTCCAAAGCCGGTTCGAAAAACTGGACAATCAACTGCAGGGTAGCTTCAGCCAGATCAACGGCAGCATTGCCCGGATTGAACAGAACTTGCCGCTGGTCCACGACGACGCTTCTAGCGTGGCGGAGCCTCTTGTTGAGACGACCAGCGCCACGGCGGAGCCGCTCAGCGATCTCGATGGTGAAGAAGCGACCGAACGCAGTATCGTGGAAGCACCACGCCCGCCCAAAAAGAGGAGCGCAACACCGGTGCCTCCTGCCCCAAGCTCCTCCTACCGGCGCATAGAGCAGCCTGACGGCAAGGTGTATTATCGCAAGATCGATTAGAGCGGGATACGGGAGCGTAGGGAATGCTTGCCAGAGAAGATCGTCCGCCGCTTTTGGCGTCGCGCGTGTCGCGACAGACGAATCGACGCTCGAAAGGGAGGCAAGACTTATTTGGTCATCCGGGACATGATGTGCTCAGTCGACATCGAGACGGGCAATACGACACTGAGTTACCTTTTGAAGCCGACCATCAAGGCGTCAGGAGATCATGAGTGAGCGCTATCGCCACCTGTCCTCCCACCAATCGTGATCGGCTGCTTCTAACGATCACGAAAGAGGATTTCGGGCTGGAATTCCGGGTGGTCGCGCGTGGCGGCATACGCCGCGGCATCCGTCTGGAAAAGGCTTTCTGGATATCTCTGAAGCAGATGGCTGAAAGTAGGAAATGCACTATTGGCATGCTGATCGAGGAGATCGCCGAAAGTGCGACCAACACTGGTAACCTGACATCGGCGATACGGGTGGCTTGCATAAACGGGCTCGCCGATGAAAACATCGTCCTGCGGAAGCTTACATCGATCAGGACGATCAATGCCATATTGCTTGCCTGCCCCTCGCCCGCTTTTGCCTTGGCGTCATCGAAGAAGATCCTGACGTTCAATGCTTCGTTCCAGCAATTGGTCAAGCGTCAGTTGCCGATCGGAGCAAACAATGATGCACGACTAAATCTCAAGCTGGCGCTGGATCTTAATGTCGCCGACATCTTTGCCCAACTCGACGCCGGCGAAGTACCGATCGCCAGCGGCTTTGTAATCGCGGCCGGCGAACGTCGGTATCGAGGTCAATTGAATATGGTACGGGCGCCCGTACCAGAACCGGAGTTGTTGATGGCGTTCGTCAACGGTTAGAGCTGCGGCCTCAGGGAGCGAGGCTCAATCCGGGCTGAAGATGCCTCATTTCGGGCGAATAGGAACTGTCTGCGCGCCTTCGCTTGGACCCGACCGCTATGGCCAGCCCGACGGCCCACGCCGCAGGAGCGGATTCTTTCATTACAATGAAGGGCGACAACCTCGAAGAGAGAGGGCATGACGACGTACTGGCGCCAGAGAAGGCTTGGCGAGCGGAAAGCGGAATTGGATCCGAAGCGGGCTGATCGCCGCGCGAATCCGCGGCGAAAGGCTGCGTCCAAGAAGACATTTCGCAGGACCGAACACATGTGTTGGCTGGAAAATAGAAGGCTTAACCGCTCCGCGAAGCTCATTGCCGAAGCTGAGCATGCCGAACGTACCGAAAAGACAGCAAGATTGAGATCGCTTCGGATGGCAGCTCAGAGCGACCAGAAGGCTCCGTTCCTTGAGGAACTCGATTGCTCTCTACTTGTCGCCGCATTGACTCAAGGCGAGTTATCGGCTGAACCTGCCGACGGCCTGAATGATCGAATTGGCAGGGGCCGAGCAAGGGCAGCGGGCAAAAACCAGTATTCGTCCGCGCTCGCCATTTCGAATTAGCGAGTGTTCCCTCGTTCGATGATTCAGAAGGCGATCTTGACACCTGGCCTGCCGCTGACAGTGGAACTGTCTTGAGACCACTGGCCGCGAATTTCACTGCTGAGCGTGGTCGATTGCGTTGAACCCAGACGACATTGTGACATTGCCACGAGAAGTCTGCGTCTTCAAACTCACTCTCTCTGCCCTCAACGCTTGCCGTGTTGGAATAGCCGAAGCGCTCCTGGATATCCGCTCGCGCATAGGGGCTGATCACCATACCGTCGCCGAACAGAAAATCGGCGTAAACTCCAGGTTCGAACTTGACTGCGCCAAACGACAAACGGCTCTTCCGATACGAGACCTGAGCCCGTCAACAGCGCAGCCTTGGCAAGTTTTTGGCTACCCTGCAGACCCATTGGGCCCCATTTCCATCATCGATGCCGCAGCTTTGATGTTCGCCGCACCTTGGCTTCGCACGCCTACAAGTTCGGTCTCCATGCTGCTCTCGATTGGCTGCCAGTCTCTGCAGGATTAGCTGTCGTGGCCTACTTCACAGTCGTTGCCGATAATTAGAAGCCGTGTGGCAAGGTACTTGCGTTGGTGGGATCGCGTGTCATCATCCCTCATGACCAAGGATGAAGCGGAACAGGCCGTTCGCTATTTCTGTACGAAATGGGCCGAGGAGCGCGGACTTCCTCATGCGCCTGAGAATCCAAATTTTTCCGACTTCTTTTCCTAGCTTGAGCAGAAGTCTCCTGGTCACCTGAAATTCCGGAGTAGCACTCCAGTGCGCGATGACGTGGAGCGATGGTTTGTCGATGAATTCAAGCAGGGCTGGCGCTACTAATTTAGCGGTCTTCCTTACGGCGAAATAGCCGCCTCGAACGCTTGGATTTTTAGATGCAATTCCTTGGGAGCTTGAGAATCTCAAGCCTAACCGGCCCGCGGCTCCAGCCTTCTCGCGCAAGCATAACGACATGTAGGCGCGACTGCGGAGTGCATCTTTAATCGATTGACTCGTGTGATGCACCGGCAGTTAATTGCCCGGTTGGTCCTGACAAAAGAGGGGCAGGAAATTGGGAGCAAACGATGACGGTGCAGAAGGAAGACTATCGAACGAATAGGGCCGACTATGCCATTGCTGCGATGCCTAGCCGAGCTACCGCTGAAGGCGTTCGCGACGATTTACTGGCAAGAAAGAAGTCTCTGTGGCTAAAAGATCGGCGATCTGCGAATTTGGCTGCAAACCCGTCGGAAAGCTCGCCAGAACCGAAGGCCAAACCGCGCGGTTAGCGACAGCACCTCTTCTTGGTGCCTTATCAAGTACGCTCCTTGCAGCGGCGAAGTTTTGTGCGCGATGCTCTGCCGTTACAGGACACGGCTTGAACGCTGCCGCGCGAGATTCCTATTGGGCCGCACCTAAATTCCAGATGTCCCGATGCAGGCGCCACGTCCCGTCGTCGCCTTGTTTCCACACGACGATCTAGTTGCGCGCCACGGTGGAGAGGGCGCCGTTTGCTCGGCACACCGAGCGAAATGCGCCAACTTCGTAGGCGAGATTCCCGCTCCCTTCTGGCGGTCGCCCGACTGGAACCCCGAACTTTTGCGAATTGTTGGCGGATCCGACAGGACTCTGAGGTATAGCTAAGATTGCCTTAGCTCGTGCCCGAGCATGTTCCCGTCTTCGATCATCTGCGGGGTCATCCCAACATCTTCTATGGCATGGGCTTCAACGGAACCGGCATTGCACAGACGCCGATCGGCGGCCGCGTCGCCGCGTCCTGGCCAGTCTGGTGCTCGAGCGCAAGGATCGGCGGAGCGCCAGCGGTCTGGTCGGGATCGACCGGCGGCTGGCATTGCCTCCAGAGCCGTTCCGCTATCTCGGCGCCAGACTTGTGCGCGGCGCTATCCGGCGCAAGAACGACATCGAGATCCGCAACGGGAACCCGGATGTTCTCACCCGTTTTCTTGCGCAGCTCACGCCGGGGCATCGTAAGCAGTAGTAGTCGTGCCCAGCAGTCCGCCTGGGCTGTCATTCAGCCGAGCCGATCCGCACCGGCCGGTGTTACTGTAGGTAAGCGAAGGCGACAAGGCAGTACAATCTCCCTGGATGGCATCGACCCCGGCGTAGAGGCGCTGCAATTCAGCTCCAGCCGGACCGTCGCGGCCGGAGATCAGACGGCCTGGCGGTTGCGATGGACCGCAATTGAGTTACGCTCCACCAAGCGGGCCGCCAGCACACGGTGCTCGAAAGGCAAAGTGGCCTCCCCTAACCTCCTCAAGAGAAGCTCCGCCGCGGCCGCTCCGATCAAATGCGCCGGCTGCGCGATGGCTGTGATCCCCTGTGCCACGAATTGCATCCAGTCGAGATCGTCGAAGCAAAGCAGCGAAAGGTCTCCTGGGATCACAAGCTTCAGTGCCGATGTGGCCTCCAGAACGCCTGTCGACATCACGCCATCGGCGGTAAACAGGGCGGACGGCGCATTGCGCATTGTCAGCAGATCGAGTGCCTCCTTGCGGGCCGCCTCGCTAGAATAGATCGCCACGCGGCGGATCAACTGCGGATCCGGCGTAATGCCCGCGGCGCGATGGGCTTCGAGGTAACCTAATAGCCTTTGCCAGCTTGGATGATGATAGCGAATATCAGCGCTGGAGAGATCGGCATTTGCCACAAACGAGCCAACACCATCGCGTTGGCCCGGCCCGAGCTCGGCCAGAATTCCAATGCGGCTGTGTCCGGCACCGATCATCGCCGCGATGCTGCTACGCGTTACGGAAACATTGTCGACCACGACTGAATCGGTTTCCAGGCCCGCAACCACGCGGTCGAACTGCACGACGGGACAGCGGGCTGCGACTGCCTCACGAAGATGATCCGGTTCGTCCACGAAAGTCGATGAGACAATCAAACCGTCGACCTGCTTTTCCAGCAGCAGCTGCACCGCCTCTCGCTCGAGCTCGGCATTTTCGTCACTATTCGTAACGATAACCCCGAAGCCGCCACGGCGCGCCATATCCCCTATTCCGCGAAGCACGCTCGCGTAGAACGGGCTTTCGATGTCGCCAACCACAACTCCGATAGTCTGCGTCTTACCGGTGATCAGACCTTTGGCCAGGCGATTGGGGCGATAGCCCAGCTCAGCTGCAGCGGCACGCACCTTCTCCTGGACCTCGGGGCTGCTGTAGCCGTAGTCACCAAGTACACGCCCCGCCGTGGCGGAACTCACCCCGGCCCGGCGAGCGACCTCTATGATGGTTGCGTTTTTCGACAATCTTTCAGTCACTCGGCAAACTCCGCCGCCAAGGCGCGCGTTGTGACGGCGACCTAGCGGCAGTTAAGCCCGCCCCGCAAGGCCGAACACTGCAACCCCCGCGGTTGCGCACATCATTGCAATCACAGTACCTCTGACAGAAAGCGCCGAAGACGTGGACTCTGCGGATTGTCGAAAAGGTCCTCAGGCCGTCCTGCCTCGACGATCCGCCCCTCGTCCATGAACACGACCTGGTTCGCGACTTTGCGGGCAAAGTTCATCTCGTGTGTGACGACCACCATCGTCATCCCGCCGCGACCGAGATCGGCCATCAAATTGAGGACACCCTTGACCAATTCAGGATCGAGCGCGCTGGTGACTTCGTCGAACAGCATGATTTCGGGCTCGAGGGCGAGCGCACGCGCGATGGCCACCCGCTGCTGTTGCCCGCCCGAGAGATTGGCTGGCCGGTGATCCTTGCGCTCCAGCAGTCCGACTTCATGCAGCCTCGCCAAGGCCGCGCCCTCAGCCTCCTCGCGCGACATGCGTTTCACCTTGCGCAGAGCCAGGGTGATGTTGGCGAGCGCGCTGCGGTCGGGGAACAGATTGAACTGCTGGAAAACCATGCCGACGCGCCGCCGGAGTTGGTCAGGGGTTTGTTTGTAGATGCTTTCGCCGTCGAGCAGAATGTCACCGGCTCGACACTCTACGAGGCGATTGAGGCAACGCAGCAAGGTCGACTTGCCCGAGCCGGACGGACCGATGAGGCAGGTGACCGTCCCGGGCTGCACCTTCAGACTGACGTCATGAAGCACCTGGACGACGCCGTAAGCCATGTCGATATTCTTCACCTCGATGCCGCCGCCCTTGAAGCGTGTGGGCGCTGCTACAGGCAACGTCGCTGCGCCCGGCACGATCGCTTCGGCAAGCTCGGCGACTTCCTTGAGGCCGCTGTGCACGGCGGTGATACGTTTGCCAACGCGCATGCGCGCGTCGATATAGTTGACGAGGTGGGTTAGCGGGACCGTGATCACGAGATAGAACACGCCGGCCAGCAACAGCGGTGACAGATTGCCGGTCAGCACGGCCTGGTCCTGGCCGACGCGGAACAGTTCGCGTTCGGAAGCGAGCAGGCCAAGGAAATAGACCAGGCTGGAGTCTTTGACGTTGCCGATGAACTGGTTGACCAGTGCAGGCAGGACGCGGCGGATGCCTTGCGGAATCACCACCAAGCGCATGCCTTGGCCATACGTCATACCAAGAGTGCGGGTCGCGTCGATCTGACCACGCTCGACGCTTTGAATGCCGGCGCGGAAAATCTCCCCGATATAGGCGCCCGCAATCAGGCTGAGTGCCAGAATGCCTAGCGGATAAGGCGATGGACCGAACAGCTCTCGGCCCAACCGCGCGAAGCCCTGGCCAATGATCAAAATCGTGACAATGGCCGGGAGCCCGCGAAAGATATCGGTATAGACCCGCGCAAGGATTTTCAGCGGCTGGTTCTCGGAAATCCCCATCACGGCGAGTACGATACCGATCAGCGTCCCGAAAAACGTCGAGGCAAGGGCCAGGATCAGGGTGTTCTTGAGGCCGACCATCACCATGTTCGGCAGAACTTCTGCCATCGCCTGGAAATCAAGAAAGCTGCGGGCGAAGTTGTCGAACCAGCTCATATCAAGTCCATCTATAACTCGGCCGGGCACCGTTGCTCACGGGCCCGGCCGGAAACGATAACGAATACGCGCGAATTTACTTCTTTGGCAGATATTGATCCGGCATCGGGGTACCCGGGAACCATTTCTCGTGAAGCCGTTTCCAGGTGCCATCGTCCATGGCCTCGCGCAGTGCCTTGTTGAGCGCTTCGCGGAAAGCGTCGTTGCCCTTCTTGACCACGAACCCGGCAGGCGCGTCGAAGGACGGCACATTCATTGTTATCTTAAGGTTCTTGTAGCGCTCCACATACTGCTTGGCCGACTCATAGTCGGTGAAATGGCCATCGATCGTCCCGTTGTTCAGCGCCGCCACCGCAGTGTTGTTGTCGGGGAATTTGACGATGTCGCCCTTCAGGTTCTTCTCGGCATAGATTTCCTGGAGCGTTCCCTGGATCACGCCGATGCGCTTTCCGGCGGTGCTCTCATTGCTCGTCAGAGCCGGATCAGCCGAAATGATCGACAGGTAGCCGGCGAGATAGCCGTCGCCAAAATCGACGGTCTTCTTGCGCTCCGCGGTCGTCCCAATAGCGGCGACAGCGACGTCGAAGCGGCCGTTGGCGACAGACGGCAGGAGCGCCGAGAATTCCTGGCCGGTGAAAACAACCTGCTCCTCCTTGAACCCGAGCCGGCGCGCCACGTCGCGGAAGAGTTCAGCGTCGAAGCCGGTGAAGTTGCCGTTGGCGTCGGTGAAGACATAGGGTTTCGCATCGCCCATGGTTCCGACGCTGATCACCGTCGGGTCGATCAGGTTGTAGGGGTTGTCGGCCGCTTTTGCCTGCGTTGGTGCGGCCAGCGCGCCAAGTCCTGTCACCAGCGCGATCGTCAGCGCCAGACCGGATTTCATCAGTTGGCGCCTGCTCGAATTCGTTTGCATGTCTTCTCCTCTTACGATTGGCCGAACTCGGCCTGCGGTCCCACTCGAAGTCTCATCCGTCAAACGCTCTTGGGGGCGCCTCCGCGAACGAATGAGAACGTTATCACTTTCTCTAGCATTGTCTATTTCTTGCGTCAATTGTTCCGTGGAATTTCGCAGCTAGATGGCTTTCCCGCCTCGAAGGTGCCCCGCTCCGCGGAGGATCTCTGGCGTCATTGTCCCTATGTCGATCGCTGTCGCGTGGCCAATCGCCCCGTAGTACTGGCACGTAGCGGCTGCTGCCTCCGCCGCATGATCGAGAATGGCTTGAGGCGCCTCTTCCCTGAGCAGGCCGACTAACGTTCTGGCGATGAAGGTGTCGCCCGCGCCCAGCGTGTCGACGGTTTCGACCAGTCGCGCCGGCGTGCTGTAGGAGGTCGAGTCCCGGTAGAGTGCGGCGCCGGCTCGACCGCGAGTCACCAGGACCCACTTTGAACCATATGCAAGCAGTTCGGCTGCGATTGCAGTCAATTCCTTGTCGTAGAGGCCGTCACCCGAAACGGAAGCCAGATAGCAATAAGGCCCGATCTCGCGTCGATGTTCCCGTTCGCGCCGCGTGGAAAAATCGTAAGACAACAGTGACTTACCCGACACCGCGGCAACCCACGGGTCTAACCCGCTGGACTGGCCGATGTGGACGGCCTGAAAGCCTGAGAGAAAATCCAGATCTTCTTGCGTTGGCGTGAACATCGACACCCCGAGATCGAAATCCAGGAAAATCCGATCGGCGTTGCGGTGACCTATGAGGCAATAAGCGGTCGCCCCCTCGAGGCGTCGCAATCGGGTGACGTCCACGCGCTCGGACTTGAGTACGGCGTGGATCAAGTCCCCGGCCCGGTCTTTGCCGATTGATCCAACATAGGCAGATTGTCCGCCGAAGCGGCTCACATACACCGATAGATTGAGGCAATTTCCGCCAGGATACATCTCGCCGCGAGCGAGATAGCAATCGACCACGTTATCGCCTATCGCGGCAATCTTGACCATCGCAGGACTTTCAGTTTAATGGATATGAGAACGTTCACACAATGGCCGCCGTTTGTCAATTATGCGCCGGCCCAAGCTCTGTCAACGAAAAGAGGAAGCTCATGATTTCCACCCTGCCCGCCGACGTGGAACGCGCGCTGACCGCTACGGCGGGCAGGCAGTTTTCGCATCTATTCCTCGTGGCGTGCGGCGGCTCGCTCTCGATCATGATGGCAGGCAAATACTTCATCGATCGTCGCAGCGGTACATTCGCCTGCGATATCTACAACGCGGATGAGTTCGTTTGCCGAGACCCACGACGGTTGGGACCTGACACACTCGTTGTTCTTTGCTCGCAGACCGGAACCACCAAGGAGACCGTCCGAGCGGCCAATCACGCAAGAAATCGAGGCGCAACGACAATCGGCATGACGCTTGACCAAGTATCGCCCCTCGCGCGCTCCGTCGACCACCCTGTGGCGTACCAGGCCTCCTACACGACGGGCAAACCGATCGATGCAGCCCGCAGCAATTACGGCGTGCTCTACATGTTGCTCGCCGGCTTGATCGATGCTCGGGAAAATGCCGGGCTGACCGCCGATCTGCTGATGAGCCTGAGCCATCTTCAGCCGGCGATCGAACGTGCGCACCGGACCTATGCCGACCGGTTTAAGGCCTTCGTACCCCGTTTCGCGCCGTGCAATACGATCTACACACTGGCCAGCGGTGCAAGCTATGGCGCGGCCTATTCCTACGCTATCTGCGTGTTGATGGAGATGCAGTGGTACGACTCGCAGGCCATACACGCTAACGAGTTTTTCCACGGCCCTTTTGAGGTGGTGGATCGGGACGCTTGCTTCGTGGTCTTGCTGGGTTTGGACGAAACGCGGAGCCTTTCCGAACGCGCCCGCGATTTCCTTTTCAAGCACGGCAGCCGGGAAAACATCCTGGTGCTCGATGGAACGGAACTCGACCTCAGCGGTATGTGCGAACACATCAAACCTTATCTCGTGCCCCTGGTCTTCTTCGACACTCTATGGCGTTTTGCCTACGAGCTGGCCGGTCTGCGCGGCCAGCCAATGCTCGAGGGCCGGCGCTACATGAAGAAGCTCACGGATTACTAGTTCCGCAGCACTCTGCAGCCATCCAACAACCCCCAGCCCGTCTTCCGCGAAGAAGGATTTCTCCATGACTGCATCCCCAAAGCCGCGCCATGTCGTCGTCATCGGCGCAGGTATCGTCGGCATCTCTTCCGCGCTGCACCTCGCTCGTCTTGGCGTTGATGTAACCATTGTCAACGACGGCGCACCGGCCAACGGTGCATCCGGCCGTTCACTTTCCTGGCTGAACTCAGCGCGACGTGCTGACACTGCTTACCACCGCTTGAGGCTTGCGGGCATCGACCGTTATCGGACCCTGGCGGCCACAAGGCCGGAAACGGCGTCGTGGCTTCGCTTTGACGGCGGCCTCACCTGGGATGCGGATGATGAGACGAACCAGATTGCCTCCATCTGCCAGCTGGAGCAGGATATTGGGTATGACGCGCTTCTGCTCGGCCCTGCCGAAGTCGGCGCAGTGACGCCCGGTGTCAACGCCAACGCAATCACTCCGCAGGGTGCCATCTTCAATCCTGGCGAAGGATGGGTTGACCTGCCCTTGCTTATCGATCTGCTGCTCAATGAATTCCGCACCCGCGGCGGCAGGCTTGCTCAGGACGCTGGACGGGTGCGGATAGATGCCACCGGTGGTCGCGCGCGTGGCGTGGTCACTGCTGACGGTGTGCCGGTAAAGGCGGATGCAGTCGTCCTTGCCGTTGGGCCAGCGACGCCTGCCATGCTTGCGGAGATCGGAGTCGATGTCCCTGATGCCACGCCGATTTCACTTCTCTTGAAGACCAAACCGGTCAAGACCGAGCTCCGTGCCGTGCTGAATACGCCGCGCGTGGCGGTACGCCCGACGCCGGATGGCGCACTTGTTTTGGATTCGGCGTGGTCGGAGGAAGAGGTCGTGGTCAACTCTGACGGAACCTACGCCGTGCACGACAAGACGGTCAAAGGACTGCTCGACGAGGCTAGTGCCGTGCTCGACGGCAATCCGCGGCTTCAACTCGCTACCTATGCCGTTGGCCCGAAGCCAATCCCCGGTGACGGCGAGCCAGTGCTTGGCTTCGTCGAGACCGTCGCCGGCCTTCACGTCGCCTTTAGCCACAGCGGCGCCACGCTCGGATTGATCGTCGGCGAATTGCTTGCCAAAGAAATTGTTTCCGGAAATCCCCATCCCATGCTTGCAAGCTTCCGCGCAAAGCGTTTCAGCTGAAAGGGCAATCGCGGCCGAGGTCGAACTGTCCAGATGGACCGCGCGCCTGAGGAATCTTATCAAGAATCGCTAACAGCGAATATCCGTCTCCCGCGGTTTCAACGTTGGTCGGAGGGCGGTCTAGGTTAAGAAGCTGAGGTGACCTTGCCGAGAGATAGGTGACATGATCGTTTTATCGGGTTGTCGTCTTACGGCAACAGAGACGGCGACGAGTGTCAGCGCCGCGCGTCCAAGCGCGAACGCGCAGGGGAGAGATGAATGCCCCATAAACTATGGTCAGATAGCCGCTCGCGATCCCCTGGAGTGCGCTGAGTGCGACAAGTTCCGGAATCCTCAATTCAAAGCCAAGAAGATCGAAAGGCAGACTGCACCGAAGAGTCCGGCGGTCAACCTTGTGGGAATCAGAATGCAGTGCAGACTTGCCGCCCTTCACGGCCGCCGCTGACAGCTTGCGGTCAAAGCTGGCAAGTTGGCCGCCGCGCGCCTTGGCGAGGGCGAGAAGGTACGTATCCGTCACCTGCGCCGAGGTCGGGATTTTCGCAGCATCGATGCCGCGGAGCCAACCAGGCTCACATCGTCGGGCCAGAAGCTTGGCCCGTGCAGAGTCCGCAACTTAGTAACGATTTGCGCAACGACGGCGGGCGAGCCGGGACATTTGGAATATCTTTGGTTGCCGACGATGCGCAGGACGCCGTTTCGGTGATCGGACAAGTAGCCCATGCCGCATTGCCCGTCTCTTCGAACCAGCCATGCGCGTCGCCATGGGCGACGTGACCAGGATCGATCAGTGCGATCAGCACATTGACACCGAGCAGGAAGGTCAAGGCAGTTCGTTTCGCAAGGCGTTGACCGTCTCAAGCGTGACAGGAGGTGCATGCGGCCGAGGCGACAGAAGAGGAATCCCGTTGCGCTCGCCGCCAGCTTGAGGCCGGCGCAGCGAGCGCCGGGCGAGATCGCTAATGACCTCGCCGAGGCTACGACCCTGCTGCCGGGCCATGGCCCTGGCCGCGACCAGGACGTCGTCATCAATCGCCAGTGTGGTTCTCACATCACTCTCCTGACGCGCATCAAACATCACGCATGATGTGGACTAGCTACGTCGGACACTCAAGCGGTGCGAATA
Source organism: Mesorhizobium sp. M1329 (assembly GCF_040318035.1). Lineage (NCBI taxonomy): Bacteria > Pseudomonadati > Pseudomonadota > Alphaproteobacteria > Hyphomicrobiales > Phyllobacteriaceae > Mesorhizobium > Mesorhizobium sp. M1329. The sequence goes on from NZ_JAMYLN010000001.1 coordinate 335,766, forward strand.
CCCGGCGGATTTGCGTGGAACACGTTTTGCCGGAAAGATCGTCGCTCCGCGGCTTCAACCTTTATGCGACGAAAACTGCGCCCGCGGTAATCAGCGAAACGCCAAGCCAGTTCGGCAGGAACAATTGTTCTCTGAGGAAAACCACGCCGAATACCGTGTCAAGCGCGACGCTTAGCCTTGCGTCACCGAGCAACTCCCCCTCCTACAATGCAGCGCCAGGGCTGCGATGACATGTCTTGATAGTGTTGCCGAAGTCAGCCAGATCCCGCTACGTCGATAACGGCCTTGATCAGACCGGACTTCTGCTGCGCCCAGATTGCGATGTCGCGTGGGCTGTCGCGCAGGGTGGTGCGGTGGGTGACGAGCTGGTCGATTGGTATTTTTCCAGCGCGGATCGAGGTAATGACGTGCTGGAAATCGCTACGCGTCGCGTTGCGACTGCCGATCAGCATCATTTCCCGTTTGTGGAACTCTGGATCTGAGAAGGTTATGTCGTCCGGCACGACGCTGACCATCACCATGACGCCGCCATGGGCAACATAGGCAAAGGCAGACTGCATCGAACGGCTGTTCCCCGTGGCGTCGAAGACGACGTCGAAAGCTGCTCCCGCAGTTCGCTCCGCTATCGTTTCGGCGATCGATCCCTTCGATCCGTCGATCACCAGGCAACCCAATTGCCTCGCGGCAAAGGTCAGCCGCTCGGTATCGACGTCCATGACGGTCACGTTCTGTTGCGCGATGCGCGCAAAAAGCGCGGTGCCGAGGCCGATCGGCCCGGCGCCGATAACCAAGGTGCGCATGCCCGGCCCCGCCATGGATCTGCGGACCGCGTGGGCACCGATGGCCAGAAACTCGACCGTGGCAGCCTCGACCGGTGACAGGCCGGCCGCTGGTATCAAGTTCTGCGCCGGCACGAGAATCTGCTCACTCATGGCACCGTCACGGTGCACGCCAAGCACCTCAATCGACATGCAGCAGTTAGGCTTGCTCTGGCGGCAGGCGGCACAATTTCCGCAGGCAAGATAGGGATTGACGAGGATTTGCTCTCCGACCGACAGGTCCACGGGCGCGTTGATTGCCGCGATTGTTCCCGAAACCTCATGGCCCATGACGCGTGGATAGGCGAGGTAAGGATGCCTGCCCTCGAAGATGTGGTAGTCGGTTCCGCATATCCCGACAAAGGCGACATTGACCAGTGCCCAGCCTTCGGGCGGAGCCCCTGGTGCCTGCTGCTCCTCAAACACCAGTCTGCCGGGCTCGGCGCATCGCACGACTTTGATGGTGGGGTCCATGACTGCAATTCACCCCTAGCTAAGCTGGGGTCCGGCAACAGGAAGTGGTCCAGCGGTGCAATCCGCCGGACCGCTTGTGGATTACTCGAAGTCCTTGACGTTCTGCAGCGTCACCAGGCCGGCGCCGGTATCCACATTGGCCTCGACGGGTTCCCCACGGATAGCCTTGACGACGGTGTCGATGCCAAGCTCGCCCATTTTTGCGGGAAATTGAGCTACGCTGGCGTCCTCCGCCCCCGACTTGATCGCTTCGATCTCACCGCAGCAGGCGTCAAACCCGACCACTATGAGGTTGTCGTTGGCAATGCCAGCATTGCTGATCGACTTGACGGCGCCAGGGATCGGCGGTCCGCAGGCCGCGTAGATTGCCTTGAGATCAGGATTGGCGGTCAGGATGTCTTCGGTCACTGACGTGCCAAGTTCCAGCGTGCAGTTGGTTGCACCCTTGCCGACGACCTCGACCTTGACGTCGCCCAGTCCCTCCATCATGCCCGTGACCCGGTCATCCAGAGCCGGCACCCCGGGAACGCCTTGCAAAATACCGATCTTGTCACCGCTCTTGAGCACCGTCTTAAGATACTCTCCGGCGATCTTGCCGCCATTGAGGTTGTTGGTCGATACCAACGCCGTCTGGCCTTTCCAGTTGGGGATGCTGTTGTCGACGAGAACCACTTTGATGCCGGCGGCCACCGCCTTGTCGAGCGCTGGCGCGACCGTCGGGTCGACCGGCGTGATTGCAAGCCCCTTGACGCCTTGCGTGATCATGGATTCGATCAGAGCGATCTGGCCTTCAATGTCGGTAGCCGCCTGGCCCTGGCCGGTGACCAGTTCGATCTCCGGATGAGCGGCCGCGTATTTCTTGGCGGCGTCCTCCATGGTCGAGTAGAACGGCACCGGGAATTTCGTAATCAGGCCGACCTTGATCTTGTCTGCGGCCGAAGCCGGTACGGAAAACGCAACGGCGATCGCCAGCCCTGCGAACAGTTTTCGGTTCATTGGCATTGTATTCCTCCCTTGGATTGAGACGCCTCCCGGCGGGAGACGCTTCAGGCATTTGCGGACCGGAAAGGTCCCCAAATTTCGAACGGGTCAGGCTCCAACGATCATGGAAACCAGTTCCTGTTTGTTGCCCTTGGTCGGCACCAGCTCGCCGACCCTGCGGCCTTGGCGAAGCACCACCGCGCGGTCGGCGAGCTCGACGACATGTTCCATGTTGTGAGTGATCAGGATGACGGCATTGCCCTGGTCGCGAAGCGCAGCGACCAGATTGAGCACCTGGCGTGATTCACGCAGGCCAAGCGCGGCGGTCGGCTCATCCAGAATGACAACTTTGCGGGCGAACACGGTCGAGCGGGCCACGGCGATCGCTTGCCTTTGACCGCCAGACATCATGGCGACGACGGCATCCAGCCGCGGCAATGTAACCTTCAGGTTTGCCAGCAGAGCGCGGGTCTCGGCGTCCATCCGGCGCTGCTGCAGAAATCGTAGGCCGCGCGGAAGCCATTGCGGCCTAGCTAGCTCGCGACCGGCAAAGAAGTTCTGTCCCGGCGTCAGATTGTCGAACAGCGCCAGATCCTGGTAGACGGTCTCGATGCCGGCGAAGCGCGCATCCGCAGGGGAGCGTATCTGCGTTGGCGCACCGTCCAAAAGGATCGCGCCGGCATCGAGTTGGTGCACCCCGCTGATGCATTTGGTCAGCGTCGACTTACCCGCGCCATTGTCGCCGAGCAGGCCGACGATCTCGCCTCGCCGCACCTCGATGCTGACATCGTCCAGGGCCAGAACCGAACCGAAACGCTTCGTAGCACCACGTACCGCTAGCACGGGATTGTCCGCGGTGACCGCGTGATCGATTTTGGCCGCAACGGCGCTCATGACTGCCTCCCGGCTTGCAGGAAACGCACGCGCCCTTCGAGGTAATTGCGCAGCACGTCGGACTCGACCGCTATGACGATAACCACGCCGATGACGATGAGCTGGAAGAAGACGTTGACGTTGAGCAGGTTGAGCGCGTTGCGGATAACGCCGATCATGATGGCGCCGATCAAGGCATGGCCGAGGTGGCCGCGACCGCCAAGAAAACTGGCGCCGCCAATGATCACCGCCGCGATCGTATCCAGTTCCAGCAGATTGCCGAACAGCGGCGAACCGGCGTCGGTGCGGCCGGCAAGGATGACGGAACCGATGCCGGCGCACAGGCCTGAGATGACATAGACGGAAACCAGGACCCAGGACACGGGAATACCCATGCGCAATGCAGCGTCGGGCCGGCCGCCGACGGCATAAATCCAGCGCCCCCAGACCATGGTTTTTGCCATGATGAAAAGAACCGCGGCAACGCCCGCAACGACGAACACCGATCCAGGCAGACCCCAGACCGCGTCGCGGCCAAGCGCATCGATGGAATCCGGCATGCCGGGAATGGCGCGCCCGTCGGCCAGTTGCAGCGCCAGCCCCTTGGCGATGCTCAACGTCGCCAGCGTGATGATGAAAGGATGCGGCAGCCGGCCGAAGACGTAGAAAAGCCCGTTGACGGCGCCGACCGCGGCACCGCAGCCAACCATCACGGCGATCACAAGGATGGCGGGCGCGCCGGCATGAAAGCTCAGCGCGCCGACGACGGATGCCAGTGCAAGGTTCGAGCCGACGGAGAGATCGATGCCGCGCGTCAGGATGACCAGATGCTGGCCCATCGCGACAACCGAGATGACGGCCGTCTGGGCGAGGATGTTGCTGAGATTGCGTCCCGTCAGGAAATAGGGTGACAGAAAGCTGAGGACGGCGATCAGCAGCACCAGGATGACCACCGGACCAGCGCTCAGCAGCATCAGGCCAAGCGAAAGGCCGGGGACGGCTTCTGACTTCCTGGATGCTTGCAACGCGGCTTCGCCGACAGTCGTGCCGGTGTTTCCCGTTTCAGGCAAATTTCCCCTCCCCGCCGCGGCGCCCCGGAGCCGCGTCGTCAAAAACTCAATTCGTGTTCAGGTCCTCTTCTTATCGATAAAAAACAACCAGCCGGGTCGGGTCAAGTTGTTTTTTATGGATAAAGTTCATGCTAAAAAGGACAAGGTATTGTTGCAGGGAAAATCCGATGAGAACCGACACCGTCTACAAGAAGGCCTTCAATCGAGCTGCAAATATGCTGCGCGACGGGCAACTGGCCGGTGAACTTCCTTCCGAAAATGAGCTTAGACGGCGAATGTGCGTCAGCCGCACAACCGTCAGAAAGGTTTTGCGGGAACTGGTTCACCGCGAACTTGTCACCGAGCGTAACGGCCTCAGGTCGACGGGCCGCCCGGTCAGCGACAACGACCACTATCCGGACGCCGAAACCACGCCTCGCGCCAAGCACGTCGAACAGCAGTTCATGGAGTGGATGCTGCGGGGTGACACCAGGCCTGGAACCAGCATCAATGAGCTCGAGCTTGCGCGCCAATTCGGCGTTGCGACCAATGGAATTCGCGAATTCCTAATCCGCTTCAGCCGGTTTGGATTGATCGAGAAAAGGCCGAATACAGGCTGGCTTTTCAAGGGTTTCACCGAAGACTTCGCACTTGAGCTCTTCGAGATCCGGGTAATGTTCGAACTGCGTTCGGCACAGCTGTTTTCACTGCAGCCGGACAGTTCTCCGATATGGTCGAAACTCGCCGCGCTCAAGATGGCGCATGCCGACCTGCTTGAGCGAATTGAAGGCCGTTTTCACGATTTCTCCGGCCTGGACAACCGGTTTCACCGGCTCATAAACGAGGCGTCGCCGAACCGCTTCATCGATGATTTCTACGACATCATCACATTCATTTTTCACTATCACTATCAGTGGAACAAGCAGGACGAAAAGCAGCGCAACCTTGCCGCAATCCACGAACACATTGCCTATATCGATGCGCTTGAGAGCCGCAACTCCACTCGGATTGAGGTGGCCTGCCGAGCGCATCTGGCTTCAGCAAGGGAAACACTGATGCGCTCGCTTACGGGATTTGATGAAACGAGCATCAATGCATAGTGAAAGACCTCTGTCCCTGGGAGGCAAACTCAGCGTGATGCAGGCGTTTTATGATCCGGACCGAACTGGCGGTGACAAGTTCCCCTTCCAGAAGGGGACCGACGCACCCCTTTGAGATGCGTCGGAAGAAGCCCTAAGCGTGGCGGATTTCCGTTCCCAGCACCTTCAGGCATTCGCGGATGAACGCTGCAAGCGCCGTCCAGCCTTTTGCCGAAACCATCGTCCCATCCACATATGCCTCCGTTGGAGACAGGTCGATATAGGTTCCGCCCGCAAGCGTCACTTCGGGCTCGCACGCCGCCAGCGCGCCGACCTTCTTGCCGCGCACGACACCGTCGACCGCGATCAGGATCTGCACGCCGTGGCAGATCGTGAAAATCGGCTTCTTGGTTTCGTGGAAGTGGCGCACCATCGCCTGCACCCGCTTGTCGGTGCGGATGTATTCGGGCCCGCGACCGCCGGCGCAGTAAACAGCGTGGTATTGCTCCAGCTGCTTCTCAGCGTCAGAAAAGGTCTTGTTGATCAGCGCATAGTGGCCGAGCTTTTCGGTGTAGGTCTGATCGCCCTCGAAATCGTGCAGCGATGTTTTGATCAGGTCTCCGGCGCTTTTGTCTGGGCACACGACATGAACAGTGTGGCCCACCGCTTCCATCGCCTGCTGGTAGACGAAGATTTCGTATTCCTCGGTGAATTCACCGGTCAGCATCAGGATCTTTTTGCCTGGCATGGTACTTCCTTTCCTGTGACAACGGCTGGGCGAGACCTGTACTCGCCTGGTAGGTTTGAGTTTCTAGAAGGGTGAGTCGGGGAAGTAGTCTTGGTTGGCACTGGCCTGCGTGATGACCGTCGAGGGCGGGTACGGGAACATCGGGACAGTCTCAGTCGAACGCTAACAACAAACGGTCGCGGGAATGCTCGATATGGCGACGCATCGCCTGCTCGGCAGCGGCAGGATCGGCCGCAGCGAGAGCGGCCAGAATGGCCTCATGCTCGTCAAGCGCCTCCTCGGTGACGCGCGAATGGAACATCAGGCGAAATATGTGGAAGTGGGTATGCTGGTGCGCCAGTGTCTCGCGCACGAGTTCGTTGTTGGCGAATTCCATGACCTTGTCATGGAAAATGGCATCCTGGCGGGCGAAGTTGGAATACCGCAGGCGCTCGTCCTTGCCCTCACGGTGCGCCATGACGCCGGCCGATTTCTGAAGCTGTGCGAGCTTTACCTCGTCCATGAGCACCGCTGCCTTGGCTGCACCATGAGGCTCGAGCAGCAGGCGAAGCTCGTAGAGTTCGTCGAACCGTCGTTTCGTAATCTGCGGAGCAGCGCGGTAACCGATCAGATGCGTCTTCAGCACCAGGCCTTCGCCTTCGAGCCGGCCGAGCGCCTCGCGGATCGGCGTGTGGGAGACGTTGAATTCCTTGACCAGGCTATCGACCGTGATCCGGGAACCCGGTGCAATCTTCAGCGACATGAGTTGCGCGAAAATCGCTTCGTAGACGTCCTCAACCAGGCTGCTGGAGCGCTGGATACGCCCGCCGGCGAGGTTCGCTTCGTCTAGACTGGGTAAGTTCATGGCCTGCATGTTTTGCGTCTTGACACATTGAGTTGCTAACACGATGCTCCAACCAATGCAATCCTATATCCTATACGATTTTATAGAGGATATAATTTGAGGCTGTTTCGAGACAAAGTAATGGCACTTGCGGTAGCCCTGCTGGAACAGCGTGCCGCCCTGGCAACCCGTGCTTCCTCACCCGCTGAACGGACCGCCAGCGTTACGGGCGATGGTTCGACGCGTCGATACCCAACCGCGCTGCAAGACGGGTTTTACATCGAACCCGGCCTTTGGGCCGAGTTGAACGCCATCTCGCATTCCAGTCCAGACATCATCACAGGATGCAGGTCATGAGCCTTTTCGCTGCCCTAAGGCTGCCGCGCGAAATCCTCTTCGGGAAGGGCCAACGCCACGTCATTCCGGTTGTCGCGGCCAGACTCGGACGTCGCGCACTCGTCTGCACCGATGAACGTTTTGCCGCAACCGGCCCGTTCGGAGAGATCGTCGCGGCGCTGCGAGCCGCCTCGATAGACGTACTGGTGCATGACCGTGTGCTGCCCGACGTTCCCCGGGATACCGTTGCCGTCTGCGTCAAGGAAGCACTGAAGTTCGCGCCCGACATGGTGATCGGGATTGGCGGCGGCAGTTGTCTCGACATGGCCAAATGCGCCGCGTTGCTCATCAGTCACGGCGGTCAGCTCCAGGATTACTACGGCGAGTTCAAGGTGCCCGGCCCGACGCTGCCATTGATTGCGGTGCCGACGACCGCCGGCACCGGCTCTGAAGTGACCCCGGTCGCCGTGATCTCCGATCCGGATCGTACGCTGAAGGTCGGCATCTCCAGCCCGTATCTGATCGCGGCCGCGGCCATCTGCGATCCTGAACTGACGATGACATGCCCGCCGGCATTGACGGCGATCGCAGGCGCCGATGCGCTGACGCATGCAATCGAGGCCTTCACCGCCGTCAGGCGCGGGACCGATCCCGGCCTTCCGCAACAACATGTCTTTATCGGCAAAACCGCCTTGACCGATCACTTCGCCCTGCTGGCGATCAAGCTGCTTGGCCGAAGCCTCGAAACGGCATACCGCCGGCCCTCCGACGAGGACGCCCGGGCCGACGTCATGATGGGTGCACTTGCAGCCGGCTGCGCGTTCGGAACGGCCGGCACGGCGGCAGCGCATGCCGTGCAATACCCGGTTGGCGCGATAACCCACACCCCGCACGGATTGGGTGTCGCCACCATGCTGCCATACGTCATGAAGTACAACAGAACAGCCGCAGCGACCGAGATGGCCGAGATCGCCAGCGCGCTCTGCCTCGATGGAAAAGGCCGGACGCCCGAAGAGTTGGCCGACGCGAGCATTGGCGAGGTCAGTCGGCTGTTTGGGGCAATCGGGATCACTCCCTCGTTGGCCGAGCTGGGACTGCCTGCCGACAAGCTCGATTGGACGGCGGAACAAGCGATCGGTATCGAGCGCCTCATCAAGAACAATCCGCGGCCATTCGATTTGAGGTCCATGCAACGCCTGGTCCAGGCCGCCTTTGATGGCGACCTCGCCAGCTGCGTCATGTAAACAATCGGGAATATCGAGATGAACACGTTTTCACAGGTTCTGTCGGATGATCAGGGCGTCAGCGACTTCCACACAATTTCGCACGGGCTGTATATTGACGGCCAATGGCGGCAATCCGCGGATGGCAGGGTAATTCCGGTCATCGATCCTTCGACGGAAGCCATCATCGCTGCCGTACCCGATGCGACCTTGGAGGACGCGGCCGCCGCCGTTGCCGCCGCTGCCAAGGCGGCCCATGGCTGGAGGACAACGTCGCCGCGAAAGCGCTCCGAGATCCTCCGACGCTGCTTCGAACTGATGACGGAACGATCGGAAGCTCTGGCTACTCTCATCGCACTGGAAAACGGCAAGGCCCTGCGGGATGCCCGAGGCGAGATCGCTTACGCCGCGGAATTTTTCCGTTGGAATGCCGAGGAGGCCGTTCGCATTACCGGTGAATTCGGTACTGCGCCTTCCGGCGCCAACCGCATTGTGGTCGACTACGAACCGATCGGCATATGCGTTCTGATCACGCCGTGGAATTTTCCTGCCGCGATGGCGACGCGCAAGATCGCGCCGGCACTTGCCGCTGGATGCACGGTGATCCTGAAGCCGGCCAGTGAGACCCCGCTTACCGCCTACGCGCTGGCCGCGCTCTACCAGGACGCAGGCGTTCCACCGGGGGTGGTCAACGTCCTGACAACCTCCAGTCCCGGGCCTTTGACAGCCGCCATGCTGGCCGATCCGCGGGTGCGCAAACTCTCCTTCACCGGCTCAACGGGTGTGGGTCGCGCTCTGCTGGCAGAGGCTGCCAGGCATGTGGTCTCGTGTTCCATGGAACTCGGCGGCAACGCACCGTTCATTGTGTTCGACGACGCCGATCTCGAAGCGGCGCTCAATGGCGCAATGGTGGCCAAGATGCGCAACGCCGGTGAGGCCTGCACGGCCGCAAACCGCCTCTACGTGCAAGCTGGCATTTACGAAGCCTTCTGCGAGGGCCTCGAGAAGCGGATGTCGTCGCTCAAGGTCGGCGTCGGCACCGACCCGGACACGGAATGCGGGCCCATGATCACGAAAAGGGCGGTCGAGAAGATCGACCGACTTGTCATCGACGCGGTCGGACGCGGCGCGCGGGTCTTGTGCGGTGGCTCAGTCCTGTCCGGACGTGGTTTCTTCTACCCTCCGACAGTGCTTCGCGACGTGCCGGGCGATGCAAACATGGCGCATGAGGAGATATTCGGGCCGGTGGCGCCAATCTCTAGCTTCGAAACCGAGGCCGAGGTCATCGCACGCGCCAATGACACTGAATATGGGCTTGCTGCCTACATCTACACGCGCGATCTGGCGCGCGGCATGCGGGTGGCCTCCCGGATCGAGGCCGGGATGATCGCTCTCAACCGCGGGCTGATGTCCGATCCGGCAGCCCCCTTCGGCGGCGTCAAGCAGAGCGGGCTTGGCCGCGAGGGAGGGCAGCATCACGGCATTGCGGAATTCATGGAGGCGAAATACCTCGCCATCAGCATGTGAGCAGAAGAATGCAAGGCGATCCCTTTCGCATCCGCGACCACGTCGCGGATTTTGACGAAATCGTGCAGGACTTCGTTGATCGCAGCGAGGCCGCCCGCGCCACCATTGCGATGACCGCTGACGTGGCCTACGGACCGGATCCGACCGAGACCATGGACCTGTTCTTTCCCGCGGGCAAAAGAACGGCGCTTCCGGTGCACATCTTTGTCCATGGCGGCTACTGGAGAATGTTCTCCAAGCGCGACTATTCATACATGGCGACGACGATTACCCAGGCCGGGGCTATTGCCGCCATCCTTGATTATGCGCTGATGCCCAAGGTCCGAATGGCGACGATAGTTGACCAGGTGCGCCGCGCCAAGCAGTGGGTCCTGGCCAACATCGCCGATCATGGCGGAAACCCGGCGGCCCTGACCGTCAGTGGCCATTCGGCCGGAGCCCATCTTGCAACGTTCCTGTTCGGCGGCGAGCATGCCCCCTCGAGTGTGAGGGCAGCCCTTCTGCTGAGCGGGCTTTACGATTTGAAACCGCTCCAGGATTCCTTTCTCGCCAAGGAAATTGGAATAACCGACGAGGAAGTCGCCATGTTTACACCTCTTGCCTATCGGTATGATCCTCAAACCAGGACGACGGTTCTGGTCGGAGCCAACGAGACGCCACCCTTCCATCAGCAGGCCGATCGATTCAAAGCAAGCTTGCTGCGGCAGGGATCGCTGGTAACGTCGCATGTGCTCCCGAACCGCAACCACATGGACAGCGTCAGAGATCTCGGCGTGCCGGGGACTGAGGCTGCCGATTGCCTGGAAAAACTGATCGCCAAGGCCTGCTGACTACCATGCCGGGATACCGGTCAGCGCAGCTTGACCGCTAGCGGTCCGCATTCGCTCCGGATAAGTTCGAGGCGACATCGCGGGACCTGTGCGCAACTGCCTCCAGCCGCTGGTATCCACGCCCTAAATGTCGATGCGCTGTCCGCTATCCGGATCGAACAGGTTGACGCTCGCTGGATCCACAGCAAGACATATTGGCTCTTTGCGCCGGCCGGCAAACCTCGGCGGCAGCCGCGCGATGATCGCGTGCTCGCCGACCTGCACCGTCACCATGGTTTCAGGCCCGGTAGGCTCTACCACATCGATCTCCCCCATGATCGAAGCTCGATTTTGCGGAACGGTTCTCAGCTCTTCAGGCCGTATGCCCAGCACCACCGGTCGCTCAGAGTCCACCTGCCGGTTCCGCGTCGGCAACACGATCGATACTCCGCTCGCTTGAAACCGGACACCTTCCGAATCCGGGACCAGTCGTCCGGCAAAGAAGTTCATTGCCGGAGATCCGATGAAACTTGCCACGAACATATTGGCGGGCCGTTCATAGATGGTGCGCGGGTCGCCCAATTGCTGGATGTAGCCGCCTTTCATGACGGCCACCTTGGTGCCCAGCGTCATCGCCTCGATCTGATCATGCGTGACATAGACGATGCTCGTGCCGAGACGCTCGTGCAGGCGCTTGATCTCCGTACGCATTTCCACGCGGAGCTTGGCATCGAGATTGGACAGCGGCTCATCGAAGAGGAACAGCTCCGGGTCGCGCACGATCGCGCGGCCCATCGCAACGCGCTGCCGCTGTCCACCCGAAAGATTGGCGGGGCGTCGGTCGAGCAGATGGGAGATTTGCAACATTCGCGCGGCATCTTCCACGGCGCGCTTGCGTTGGTCGGCGCCTACGCCACGCATTTCCAATCCGAAGCCGATATTCCTCGCGACCGACATGGTGGGATAAAGCGCGTAGGATTGGAATACCATCGCGATATTGCGGTCCTTGGGCGCAAGGTCGAGGACCGAGCGTCCCCCGATCAGGATGTCACCGCCGGACGTGTCGTCGAGGCCGGCAATCATGTTGAGCAGGGTCGACTTGCCGCATCCGGACGGCCCGAGCAGAACCAGAAAGCCTCCGTCCTCGAGCTCGATGTCGACCCCGTGAAGAACCTGTACGGAGCCATAGGACTTGCGCACGTCCCTGATGGAAAGTGTCGCCACGCGAATACTCCTAACCTTTGATGGCGCCTGCGGTCAGCCCCTGGACCATGGTTCGCTGGACGATCGCGAAGAGCACGATGACCGGGATGATGCTGAGAATGCCGCCTGCCGCCAGAACGCCCCAAGGAAGCTGGAACTCTCCGACCATCAGTTGCAGGCCCACAGGCCAGGTGCGAGACCCCTGCCCGGTCGTCAGCATCAGCGCAAACAGGAACTCGTTCCAGGCTGCGATGGCAATGAACACAGAACTTGCGACCAGGCCGTTCCGCGCAAGGGGCATGACGATACGAACCATTGCGCCAAGCCTTGTCGAGCCGTCGATGCGTGCCGCGCTCTCGAGTTCCTTAGGTGCGGAATCGAAGAACCCCTTGAGCATCCACACGAACAGCGGCAGCAGGAAACTCGTATAGGCAAGCGCCAGGCCGAAACGGCTGTCCACGAGCCCCACACCGCGCATAACGACGTAAAGGGGAATGATCATCATGACTGCCGGGAACATGCGAACGACAAGATAGCCGAGCATGAGCTGATCCCGGCCTCGAAACGCGAAGCGAGAAAATGCATAGGCGGCAAGCGTGCCCGTCACGACGCAGATCGTCACCGTCAGGAAGGTGACGACGAGGCTGTTGCCTATAAGCCGTGGGAAACCTGACTGCGTCCAGATGGCGACATAATTGTCGAAGGTGACGCGGCTCGGGAGGTACTGCATCGTCTGGGTGACAATGTCGGCCTCGTATTTGAGGGATGTCAGGAACATCCAGATCATCGGACCGATGCAGAACACCGTCAGGCTTGCGAGCACGACGTAGGTGGCGATGTTCGCGATCATCCGCCGGTGACGCTTGCTTTCAATCATCGCCCTGTCCTTTGGTAATCCTGGAGATGCGGATGTACCCGGCCGCGAAGATCATCAGGGTCACGAACATCACCACCGACAGGGCGGATGCGTAGCCGAAATTAAATTCCTTGTAGGCGGTCTGAAAGGCATACAACGACAGCACCTGCGTGGCATCTCCGGGTCCGCCGCCGGTGAGAATGAGGAGCAGATCAGGCGAATTGACCAGACCGATGACGCGCAGGATCACTGCCGCCGCGATGACGGTCTTGAGCATCGGCAAGGTGATCAGCCTGAGCTGCGCCGCCAGGCCTGCGCCGTCGACCGCCGCTGCCCTGTAGAGGTCCTCGGGAATACCCTTCAGGCCCGCGAGCAGCAGCAGCGCGAAGAATGGAAACCCGTGCCAGGCCTCGACGAGAATGGTCGCCGCAAGTGCAGTGTTGGGATCAGCAAACCATGCCTCGTAGGACTGCAGGACGCCTATCCGGACAAGAAGATCGTTGATCACTCCGAGTCGCGGATCGAGCAGCAAGGCCCACATATGGCCCGCCACGACGTTGGGCAGGAAGTAGGGAAGCAGGATGAGCACGGCGAAGATTTTCGTGCCCGGCAAATCCCTGTTGAGAGCTGTCGCGGCGAGAAGACCAAGCGACAGTTCCAGCGCGACCGCGGCCGCGACCCACACGACTGTGTTCTTCAGTGCGATCCAGAAGACCGGGTCTGACCACATCGCTACATAATGTTTGAAGCCCACCCAGCCGTCCAACCCGGGACGCGTCAGACGCATCTCGCGAAAGCTGATGGCCATGCCGTAAAGCGTTGGATAGGCGATCACGAGAAGGATGAGGGCGAGGCTGGGAAGGAGCAGCAAATACATCCAGTATCGGGTCTCGGACAGTTCGCCGAGTGCCCGCAAAGGCACATATCTGCTCGAGCTTATTTTCATGAATCTGCGATGCGAAAGCACCATCCTGAGCACAGCTGCAGGTCCGGGGATCAGCGGAGCGCCGCCTCCAGGCCCTGGATCATGCGGTCCACTGCCTGTTCCGGCGTCGACTGACCTGTCAGCACCGACTGGAAAGCGGGATTGACGACATTTTCGGACCAGCCCGCGGCGCCGACAAAATTGTTCGGCAGGCGTCCGAACTTGAGCGTCTCCGTCGCCGCACTATAGATCGGATTGCCGGTGATCCGCTGATCCTGCAGCGCAGCGGCGGAAGCCGGAAAATAGCCGGTCCCCTCGAGCAGGGCCAGGGCAGCGTCCGTTTGGCCCCAGAAACTCACCCACCGCCAGGCAGCTTCGATATTGTCTTCCTTCATGACGCCGTTGCCGGCGTACGCGACGCGAGCGACGTGCGCCTTCGGACCGGCCGGCATCGGCGCAGTCGAGAATTGTTCGCCCTGCTTCATCGCACTCGAGATTTCGTTCAGCGAACCGGTATGATGCCACACCATGGCAGTCTGCCCGGTGCGGAACGCCTCCATGATCTGACGGTAGCTGTCGTGGGGCGCGCTCGGCGGCACGACCTTTTCCTTCAGGAAGAGATCGGAATAGAACGTTATCGCCTCGATCGCCGCGGCCCTGTCGATGGCCGGCTGCCCGTCCTTGACGATCGGCGAGCCGAACGCCTCCATGACATCGATGACATATTTGAAACCGCCGGCGCCGGCGCGCATGCCGAAGGCATACCTGCCCTTCGAAGGATTCGTCAGCTTGCGGGATGCCTGCAGGAATTCGTCGAAATTTCGGGGTGGCCCCGCCAGTCCAGCTTCCTCGAAATAGTCCGCGCGGTAGTACATCCAGTCAACGAAGGCGAAGGCGGGAACCGCATAAATGGCGCCATTGCTGGAAAGCCCGGTCCAGCGGTTGTCGGGAAAGTTCGCCTTGCCCTCCCACCCATTCACGCGCTCGGTAAGATCGATCAATCCCTCCATCGCGGTAAGATCGGCGAAGCGCTCGGCGATCACCATGGCGGTATCGGGACGCCCGCCGGCCAGCACGGCCGAAGACACCTTGGCCATATATTCCGAGTTCGGGATGTTCTCTTGGGTTACCGCCACGTCTGCATTCGCCGCCTGAAACAATCCGATGATCTTGAGCAAGCTGGCCATTTCCGACTGACTGGTGAAGTGGTGCCAGTAACTGATGGCACTTGCGGCACGGGCACCACCAATGCGCCCTGCCATCGCGAGGGCCGCCGAACCCACGAGAAACTGCCTCTTGTTCAACTGCATGCGACCTCCTCCAAGATATCAGATCAGCAGACTGATCGATCAGTTGGAGCGTTGGGTAACATCATTTTCCAAGCCGTGCAACCTCGCCGGAGAGGCAAATGGCAAACGACGACGTGTCAGACCAGACCCAGGTTCCGCTGCATGGCCGCCTGGAAATGGGACTGCAGCTTTGCTTCGGCAGCGTCGGCATTCCTGCTGCTGCAAGCCTCGAGAATGTCCAGGTGCTCCTTGAGCGTCCGGATGATGATCGGCGAGGTGAGTTTGCTGTCCAGCCGCAACAGACGCAGATAATTGTGCATGCGCCGGTAGGTGCTATCGATCAAGGGATTGCGCAGTGCGCCGATGACTGCGCCATGCAGCTCTCCCTCCAGCGCATCCATCTCCTCCAGTTGCTCCTTTCCCACACCCTCACGTTCGATGCGCCTGACCAGCCGGGAGTGCCGCATTTCCAAGGCATTCATGACGGCTTCATCGCCCTGCTCGGCAAAGACGCGAATTGCCGAACGCTCGATGATGGCGCGGAATTGGTAGGTGGCGCGTGTGAGTTCCATGCCAGGTTTTATGAACTGGATTCCGGAGCGTGGATGGATGGTGAGAATTCCTTCCGCCTCGAGCTTGCGCAGAGCGTCACGAAGCGGAGCGACAGGCACGTCAACGATCGCGGATAGTTCGCTCTGCGAAACGAATGCCCCGACCGGAACGCGCCTGTCGAACAAGCGCTCCAGAATTCGTTCGTAGGCAACATCGCTCATACGGGTGGCCGCCACCGGGGTATGAGAGATGGCTTTTGCTTTGCCCGCCACTTGCGGCTCCTCCGCTGATTCGGTACTGAGACATCTTGACTGATAGATCAGTAAGTTGCACTAAACGATCAGAAAGCCCATGTGATGAGCCTCTCGCATTTTCGTATAACCCGATTTCAGTTCGCCCGCGACCGGGTAATCGGGGACAGTCAGGTTCGAGCCGACGATGTAAACGTCGCGGCGCTGGAACTCGTTTCGAAAAGTGGCGAGGTGGGGCTGGGCTTCATCCAGACACTCTTCAATCCCCTGCCCGACCAGACTGAGATTGAGACCGTTTTCGAAAACGAGGTTTGGCCGGCCCTGAAAGGACACAAGGCGATCGCGCTGGTTCATCGTGTGAACCGCCCGCGCGGCGGCAATCAGCGGGCCTACTCCCTGCCTTTTCATGAAGCGGTCCAGGTCGCGCTTTGGGACCTTGCGGCAAAGGAAGCCGGCCTACCCCTTCACGTGCTGCTCGGCAGTCGTCGCAACCGTGTGAAAGCCTACGCCAGTGGCCTCGATTTTCACCTCGACGATGATGCTTTCGTTTCCTTGTTTTCCCACGCGGCGTCGCTTGGCTATTCCGCTTTCAAGATCAAGGTCGGCCACCAGGATTTCGATCGCGATCTGCGGCGCCTGGAACTGTTGAAATCCTGTGTGCCGGCAGGCTCGAAAATCATGATCGACCCGAATGAGGCGTGGACCTCGAAGGAAGCGCTGGTGAAATTGGTGGCGATCCGCGATGCCGGTCACGACCTTCTCTGGGTCGAGGATCCAATCCTGCGTCACGACCACGAAGGATTGAGAATGCTCAGGCAGGCAATAACATGGACTCAGATCAACAGCGGCGAGTATCTAGATCTTCAAGGCAAACGGCTTCTTCTGGAAGCCCACGCAGCCGACATCCTGAATGTCCACGGTCAAGTCACCGATGTTATGCGCATCGGTTGGCTGGCCGCCGAGCTCGGCATCCCGGTCAGCATCGGCAACACCTTTTTGGAGATCGGCGTGCACATGGCGGTCGCGCTTCCGGAAGTCGAATGGCTGGAATATTCGTTTCAGAACTTCGATCATCTGGTGGAGCAGCCCATCGAAATCCGGGACGGCTACGCCTATGCACCCGATCGACCTGGCCATGGATTGGTACTGTCCGAAAAAGCGCGCGGTGAATGGACGAGACCAAGGCGCCTGATGCGGTCGGAACTGGATCCCGCGCCAGAAAATGCACGCCTCCCTGGCAAGTGAGTGAATGATCGAGCCGGCTTTGTGCATGGCGCAATTCACGCCACCTCGAAGACCACATGTCCGAAGAAGTGCCGAGGACGCGATGCGCGCGATCATCTCCTGGGGGTGCTACGCGGAGTTGTTCGGCTACGACGAGCGCTCGAAGCAATTCGCCCTCGAGAACCCGGCGTGAGCGAGTTCGCATGGCTGTCTTCTCAGGAACATTCCATGATTTCGATCGAACAGGTTGCCAATTAATCTGGGCATCGTCCTGCCGCGCGGGTCCGGGATCGGGTTCCTCGGTGCTGGTATTATGTTTTTCAAGGAGGAACTGAACGTGTGCGACCTCAATACTGCGCCGACCCGCTGGTCTTCCGCCGCGTTCGGCGTCCTCGCCAAGCCCGCCGGACGCTCCTCGCCGCGGTCGCGGCTGGTTAACCGAGTTCGAGCCCAGTTTCTCGTCCGTGTGGTCTGCCGCAATCCCGACGTCGGCATCGGTCATCTGAGCCTTCGGCGCCTCGAACTGAAGAGCACCGCGCGTGTCGAGGTAACGTCCAGCAATCGGCGACAACCCGCAACCGATGCCGCTTGAAGCCGTTGTGGGACGGCTCGGCCTCGAGCCTGCGGTTTCGGCAGCGCGATAGTCTAGGGCGTCGAGACCTGATTGAGTGTCGAAGATAGCTTCCGGCCTGGTTTGCACCGCCATAAGAACTGCGGCGGGTGATCGATTGGCTGTCACATGAACCAGCTCATGAGCATTCCGACCATGCACATCGCCATAGCGATCGTGGAGGCCCATCCCAGCCAGCGCAGCCAGCCCTTGACGGTGAAGTCGCCCATGACCTTTGGCTGGGCTGTCATTATCATCATGACCGTCATGACCGGAACGGCGACGACACCGTTGACGACGGCTGTCCAATACAGCGCCTTGATCGGGTCGATTGGACTGAACGTGATCGCTGCTCCGAGCCCCGTGGCCGCGGCAAGAGTGCTGTAAAACGCCACAGCCTCCTTAGGTCTGCGCGACAACCCCACGGGCCATCGTCTCGCCTCGCCAATGGCGTAAGCCGCCGCGCCGGCCAGGATCGGTACCGCCAGCAACCCTGTCGCGACGATGCCGAAAGCGAAGATAGCAAAGGCAAAATCGCCGACGATCGGCCGCAGCGCCTCGGCCGCCTGAGCGGATGTCTCGACGTCGGTGATGCCGGCTTTGTTCAAGGTCGCCGCGGTCGCGAAGATGATCGCCAGCGCGATGACGTTGGAGAATGCCATGCCTATGAGAGTGTCGGCGCGTATTCGCGAGAACGCGTCGACCGCCTGACGTGGAGCCCTCAACAACGATTTTCTGCGATGATTTGCGTGGACCTCTTCGGCCTCCTCTGACGCCTGCCAGAAGAAGAGATAGGGCGAAATCGTCGTGCCGAAGATAGCGAGAAGCGTAGTGAAGAACTCGTTGCTCCAGACAATTCGCGGGACCAGCACGCCACCCAGTGCTTCGGCCCAGGGAACTTGCACAGCAAACACGACAGCGACATACGAGAACAGGCTCAACGTCATCCATTTCAAGATGAGCGCGTAGCGATCGTAGTTCACGAAAACGATTCCAATTACGCAAATGGCTGCGAACAGGACGACATACAGAACGGTCGGGCCGCCGATTAGAAGCTTCGTCGCATCGGCCATGGCGCTGAGATCGGCGCCGATGTTGACGGTATTTGCGATGAACAGAAGAGTTACGATGGACTGTAGAAGCCAATTCGGATAGTGGCGGCAGAGATTGCCTGCGATGCCGTGGCCGGTAGTCCTTCCGATACGCGCACTGATTTCCTGAATCGCGACCATCAGAGGATAGGTCAGCAGCATCGTCCATCCAATCCCGAACCCGAGCTGGGCCCCCGCCTGGCTATAGGTGCCGATCCCGGATGGATCATCGTCCGACGCGCCAGTGATCAGCCCCGGCCCCAATCTGCCGAGGATCGTCTTCTTCACGGGCGAGACAGAAGAAGTCGGTTGATTTTTCTTGGAAGCCGTCAGCTCATCCATTGCGTCCGATCCACAGAGCAAAGCCAGCGGCGCCCGTGGCTGCCAACACCTGTCCGATATGGATCAGTTGGGGCGGTTCGGCCGAAGTACCTCTGAAGCAGAAGTGACACGACGGTGGCGCCTAAAGAGATCGCCAAAAGAACGCCGACCGTTTGTGTCCTGCGGATCATGACACTGTCCCTTAGAGTGGACTGATAACTTCTTAGAAGGGTTAAGGTTCCTGGATCTGCTGCTGCCAATGGGAAGCACAACTTCATCGTCTGGGGAGTGCCATAGCGACCGCCGGCACTCATCTCACGCAGTGGCCCTAGAAGCACCGGTATCGACCAACCGGCCACCGGGCGGTTCTCGCGTACGCCGAACCGGCTTGAGCAACTAGTCGGTAGGCTCTCCGCTGACTTCGTTAACCAATACCGCCAGGCTGGGCCCCGCAACCCGATCAACTTGCGGGATATCTGTCTCATGGCGCCGCGGCCGGCACCAATCCAGCAATTCCGGTTAGCACGGTGTGGTGTCACCGCGTGAGACAGCTTGACTGTTCAGACAAGTTGCTGAAATCAGCGCAGGCTTCTCCTGCGCCGCCCTGGATATCGTCCCGACAGTCCGGCACGCCGATTACAGGCCCCTGCGGGAAGACAATCGCGCCATCGTTCGCGCCGCCAGCCGGGCCAGCAAGGCTGCTGACACCGTGCCATACGGCATTATTTCACTCCTCGTGACAGTCGGACCGCACGCGAAAATGACCGCGCTGGTTCGAATCTCAGCTGGCCATGTTACGGGGTGATTTCGGGATTCGGGCAATCGGTTACGGCTGAAACAAACCGGCGGTTCGCCCGATGTCAAGCAGCGCGCCGATGCTGCCGAACACCCGGTGCTACGTCAGCTTCCAGGCGCTTATGATGCTTCCGGTTCGCCTTGGGAGGTCCGCATAGTGTAACGCTTGGTGCTCGCACGAGATGGTGGGAGCCGGACCCGTCTCGGCCGTTCAGTGCAGTGCAGTGGGCGCCCGACGATGAAACTCGACTCCGCAGCCCGCCACGAGGTAATCCATGCGCTAACTCGGGTTCTCCAGGCGATTTGCTTTGCGCCACTCCTCGTACTCCCCGCGGGCATCGTCATGCAGCGGATAGTAGCGTTGCAACGGCCCACCCTCCATGAGCTTCACTCGCGAAAACTCCTCCCAATCGTGATGCTTCTGTGATTCTTCGATCACCTTCGGGGCCATCACGACGGGAAGCACCACCACCCCGTCGTCATCGGCGACGATGATGTCGCCGGGGATCACCGTGACACCGCCGCAGGCAATCGGAACGTTGACGGCATTGGGATAGATGCTGGTCTGCACGTGATAATTTGGCGTCCAGCCGCGCAGCCATAGGGGCAGGTCGAGCTTTTCGACATTGGGCCGGTCGCGCATGCACCCATCGATGACGATACCCGCCCCGCCCCTGCCCTTGAAATAGGTCGACATCATATCGCCGAAGACGCCCGAGCTCATGTCGCCGCGCGCGTCGACCACGACCACATCGCCTTCCTGCGCGTGATAGAGCACGTGCCGGTGCAGCTGCGTCTCCGGGTCGGCATATTCTCCTTCGGTGAACAGGTCCGGCCGCTGCGGCAGAAACTGCAGCGTCAGCGCCGGCCCGACGATCGACTTCCCGTGGTTTTGCGCCACCGGACCGACCATGTGCGGATTGCGGAAGCCCATGTGGCCAAGCGTGCCGGCAACCGTCGCGGCGCCGATCTCCCTGAGTGCGTCGATCAGGTCTTTAGGCGGCCGCACGATGTCGGAAGTATGCGTCATTGTGGACTCCGATTGAATGGAACTACCAGTTCGTAACAGAACCGTCGCGGCGCTTAAGGTGAGGCGCTTCCCAGAAACGCAAACTCTGCGCCTGGACCGCAACTTCGTTGACCTCGACGCCGAGCCCCGGGAGATCGCCGACCGGGTAGTCGGTCCCGTCGAGCCGTGGTTGTACGGGGAAGAAGTCGGAATTGTCGAAGCCCAGCTTTGTTTCGGGCGCCCTGGTCTCTAGCCACGCGAAGTTGGGTACCGCGGCGGCGAGATGCACGGTCGCGGCCGTGCACACTGGACCAAGCGGATTGTGCGGCATCAGGTCCACATAGTGCGCCTCGCTCCAGCCAGCGATTTTCATCGCCTCGGTGAGCCCGCCGACATTGCAAACATCGATCCGGTTGAACTGATGGATGCCGCGCTCGATGTAGGGCAGGAACTGCCACTTGCTGGCAAATTCCTCGCCGATTGCAAAGGGGATTTCGGTCATTGTGCGCAGCGATTCATAGGCCTCCGGCGTCTCGTCCCGTATCGGCTCCTCGAGGAAATCAAGCACGCCGCGGCCGAGCTTGTTGCAGAAGCTCGCGGCCTCTGCCACGGACAGCCGATGATGATAGTCGAGGCCGAGGACCACGTCGTCGCCCAGCGCCCCGCGCGCCTTGTTCAGCATACTCGCGGTAGCGCCGATGGATTCGCGCGGCTCGAAGATGTCCTTGCTGTTTTGCCCGAATGGGAAGAAGCGGATCGCCTGCCATCCCTGCGCGCGGAGTTCGCGGGCGCGTTCGATGGCAAAATCGCCCTCGGTCTCGTCGCCGGTCGAGGCAAAGGTGGGAATCCGGTCGCGCTGCTTGCCGCCCAGCAGCTCGTAGACCGGCACGCCCAGCGCCTTGCCCTTGATGTCATGAAGGGCGATGTCGATGGCGGAAATCGCCGCCTGAAGGACTCGCCCGCCTTCGAAGTACTGGCTGCGGTAAACCTCCTGCCAGATCCGCCCGATCTGCATCGCGTCGCGGCCGATGAGAAACTCGCGATAGTGCTCGACCGCGCCGGCCACGGCCCTCTCGCGACCGCTCAAGCCGCTCTCGCCCCAGCCGAAGATGCCTTGGTCGGTCTCGACCTTGACGAGCATCTGGTTGCGCGTTCCTACCCACACCGGATAGGGCTTGATCGCGGTGATCTTAAGCTTCTCAGTCATCCCCGCCCACGTTTCACGCGCATTCGCCCTATCTCAGTTGGCCTTGAGGGCCATCTCAGTTTCGCCATCGAACAGATGCATCCGCTCCTGGTCGAACTCGAGCCAGATCTGCTCGTCGGGCGCGACGGCAATGTTCGGCGGCACGCTGACGTTGACGATGGCGCCGGACAGGAACGCCTGCACGAAGGTGACGTCTCCTGTCGGCTCCACCGTGTAGGCTTTGGCCGGGACGCCGCCTGGCAGCGCACTCTTGTGGAGTTTGATCGTCGAGTGACGTGCGCCGAGCACGACTTTCCTGGTCGTCGCTTTCGCCACCTTCTGGGCATTGCGCGGTGAGAGCTCAAGGCGCCAGCCCTCGGCGCCGGTCAACACCGTGTTGCCGTTTGCCGTGGAGGCCTGCAGCGGAATAAGGCTCATCGCCGGGCTGCCGATGAAGCTGGCCACGAACATGTTTACCGGATGGGCAAAGACCTGCGCCGGTGAATCGTATTGCTGCAGGTAGCCGCCATTCATCACCGCCATTTTGTCAGCCATGGTCACGGCTTCGAGCTGGTCGTGCGTCACATAGATGATCGTCGCCTTTAGGTCCTGGTGGAAACGCTTGATTTCCGACCGCATCTGCACGCGCAGTTTGGCATCGAGGTTGGACAGTGGCTCGTCCATGAGGAACACGGCGGGGTCGCGAACGAGGGCACGGCCAAGGGCCACACGCTGCTGCTGCCCGCCTGAAAGTTCGCGCGGCTTGCGCTCGAGCAGGTGCGTCATATCGAGCACTCGTGCCGCTTCCTTGACCTTCCTGTCGATCTCGTCCCTGGGGAGTTTGCGCATCTGAAGCGGGAATGCCAGGTTCTTGTAGACCGATTTCTGCGGGTAGAGCGCATAGTTCTGGAACACCATTGCGATGTCCCGGTCCTTGGGGTCGAGGTCGTTGACCACCCGCTCGCCGATGATGATGTCGCCCGATGTGATCGGGGTCAGCCCGGCGACGAGATTGAGCGTGGTTGTCTTGCCGCAGCCTGAAGGGCCGACGAGCGCAACGAACTCGCCGTCATTGACCGTCAGCGAGACGTGGTTGACAGCTTTGAAGCTGCCATAGCTCTTGACGAGATCTTGGAGGACCACGTGGGCCATCGGCAACTCCCTAGTGCTTGACCGCGCCTTCTGTAAGGGCGCGTACGAAGTATCGTTGCAGGACCAGGAACAGCACCACGACGGGCACACTCATCATGAAGCTGGCTGCCATCAGGCCCGGAAAGTCCGTCGTATTTTCCGAGAAGAAGCGCTGGATGCCGACCGGCAGCGTCAACTGCTCGTTCTTGGAGAGGAAGGTGTAGGCGTAGATGTACTCGTTCCACGCGCCGATGAAGGAATAGATTGCGGTGGCGATGATCCCCGGCGTCGAGAGCGGCATCACGATCATGATGAAGGCCTGGAACCGTGTTGCGCCATCGATGCGCGCCGCCTGCTCAAGCTGCACCGGGATGTTGTCGTAAAAGCCCTTGAGCAGCCAGATCGCCAGCGGCAGGCCGAAGGTGAGATAGGTGAGTATCAGCGAGCCATGCGTGTTTATCAGACCGATCGCGCGCATCAGGATGAAGAGTGGCACGAGGAAGATCACCGCCGGGAACATGTTGCGCAGCAGCACGGCAAACAACAGGAAGTTGCGGCCGGGGAAACTGAAGCGCGAAAACGCGTAGGCCGCAGGGACAGCCACGATCACCGAAAGGATTGTCGTAACGGTCGACACGAAAAGGCTGTTCCAGAAGAAGCGGAGGAAGTCCTGGCCAACGCTGTTCTGCGGATCGAGCAGCTTCTGGTAGCTGGCGAGGGTGGGTTCGTCCGGCCACCATTGCGGCGGGAATTGCGTCGCCGCGAATCCGGACTTGATCGAGGTGATCAGCATCCAGATCATCGGCAACGCGGTATAAAGCAGCATGAACACGAGGAATATGCGCCCCGCCCACCGCCATCCGTCGACGCGCATGCGGCGACGGGTCTGAGCTCGAGGGGCTGTCTCGGCAATCGTGCTCATGCGCTCCCCTCTTTCCGCTCGTTGCCGCTCAACGCACGGACGTAGAAGTAGCCCAGCGTCATCAGTGTGAGGAACAGGAGCACCGAATAGGCCGATGCCACGCCCCAGCGCTGCCGTCCGAAGGCGAGCTCATAAATGTGGGTTATCCAGATGTGTGATGCGTTCGACGGCCCGCCGCCGGTCATGATCCAGGGGATGATGAAGGAATTGAAGTTGGCCACCGCGAGCAGCAGCATCGTCACCACCGAGACGTTGCGCAAGTGCGGGAAGGTGACGTGCCAAAAGCGCTGCCATGCATTGGCACCGTCGACTTTTGCGGCACGCAGCAATTGGTCGGGGACTGTCTGCAGGCCGGCCATCATCATGATCATGGCAAACGGAAACTCGCGCCAGATATTGACGACGATCAGGGAGGGCAGCACCGTGTTGACATTGTCGATGAAATTCGGCGGCTGGTCGGCCAATCCGAGGCCGACCAGCACCGCGCCGATGATCCCGAAGTCCGAATGGTAGATCCACTTCCAGATATAGGAGGCGGCGACGGCGCTGATGACCCAAGGGATAATCAGGACAGCGCGCAAGACACCACGGCCGATGAAGTCGCGGTGGAGCGCCAGCGCTGTGGCAAACCCCAGGACAAAGGAGATGAGAGTTGACCCCAGTGTCCAGATCAGTGTGTTCCAGGTGACTTTCCAGAACACCTGACTGGTCAGGATGGTCGTGTAATTGTCGAAGCCAATGAACGTCTTGTCACGGAGCTGCAGGCCAGGCGGTGTCTTAAAGAACGACAGCTCGACCGTGTAGTAGATCGGATAGGCGATGACGATGAGCATCACGGCGATCGCTGGGAGCACGTACGCGTAGTCCGCGCGATGCGCCCAGATCTTCCGCAGCGTGCCGGATGTACCGGGTTGCAATCTTCGGCGAGCCTCGGCCTTGCCGGTCACGATCGTCACTTGTGGCGTGCCCTTTTTCTTCGGAACGAGGCGGCTGCGCCAGGGGCGCAGCCGGTCAGGTCGTAGGTCAGGCCTGGACTAGAGTCCGCCCATCAGGTCTTTTACCTTCTTGGCCGCGTCGTCCGCTGCCTCGTCGACGGTCATCGCTCCGGTCAGGGCATTCTGCAGCATGTCCGGGATGATGATGTTCATGATCTCGGGGGCCTGCGGCAGCGCTGGGAACGGAATGCCGTATGGCAGCATCGAGGTGGTGACGTCGAGGAACTTGATGTTGTCCAGACGTTCCTTCATCCACTTGGTCTTGAAGCCGTTGAGATTGCCCGGGTTTGATCCGGCATAGGCCATCTTCAGCGACCATTCAGGGCTCGTCCACATACAGATCATAGCTTTCGCAGCCGGCTCGTCTACCTTGCCGCCCTCGACATATTCGGGCTTCAGGATGTGAATGTTCGAGCCGCCGAACACGACGGCGCGCTTGCCGTCGGGACCAGTCGGGATCAGGCCGTAGCGCATGTTGTCGATGACCGTCTGCGCCTTGTCCTTGTCGGTGCCCGTCGCCTTTTTCTGCAGGTCGAGCATGACGTTGTAATCGGACGGGTGCGAGATCATCATGCCGAGCTGGCCGGCGACGAACAGGGGCTGGTTGTCGGCCTGCTGGTTGGTGAGTGCCGAGACCGGCACCGACTTGTCGCGAACATACATGTCGTAGGAAGCTTGCAGCGCTGCCTTGCTCTGCGGACTATCGAGCTGGACCTGCTCATATGTCGGGTTTGCGGTGGCTTCGTCGAAGACGCCGCCGCCATAGGCCCATAGCTGTGGCATGAAGCGGTACGGCGTATTGCCGGCGTTCTTGCGAGCCACGAGGCCGTAGCCGGCAATGCCTAGCTTGTCATGGATCTGCTTGGAATATTTGACGACGTCTTCCCAGGTTGCCGGAGGCTTGTCCGGATCGAGGCCCGCACGCTTGAAGATGTCGGCGTTCCAGATGAACGCCATCGTCTCGTTGTTGGTCGGTATGCCGTAGGTCACGCCCTCCCAGGTCACAGCCTTCATGGCGCCGGGCCAGAAATCCTCGGTCGAATACCCCACGTCCTCTGGCTTGAGCGGCTGCAGATAGCCCTTTGAGGCGAACTCGGTACCACCCAGGATTTGCAGGCGGACCGCCATCGGCGCGGCGTTGCCCAGGAGCGCCGTGCGGAACTTGTCGAGAAGGTCGTTATAGGTGAGGGCTTGTTCCTCGAGCTGGATGTTCGGATATGTCTTGCGGAAGGTCTCGAAGAAGTCCTTGTAGTACTGACGCAGGAGGTCGGGGTCGCCTTCGAACACGCCCTGATACCAGAAAGTCAGTCGCCCCTTGTAGTCGAGCGGTGTGACCTTGGCGCAATCGGCCGCCGTGTCAAAATCCTGTGTGCCCGCAATCGAGCGAACATATTCCGGCGACCACTTGCTCAGGTCGACCGGCGGTGCACCCAGCGCCGATGTAGACGTCAGGGATGCCATCAAAGCAGTGGCGACAGTGCCGCGCAGGACGGCACTGCCGAGCGCAATTCTCGTCATAGGTATCCTCCCTGGTTCTCCCATCCGCCCTGCGCCAAAGCAAAGCGGTCCTTGCTCGTTTCGATCGCGAGGATGCTTCTTTCAGCTCAGTGTATCCTCTCGATCGCTTAGTACGTTTTCAGATCATGGATTGCCTGTCAACGCGCAGAATCGTACATTGTTTGCCAAAGCCGTGTGTGATATCGGGCAAAAGTATGTATTAAATTGGGGAGCCGGCCTTGGCCGAAATAAGCGATTTCAAAGCGATGCCACCGGTCGGGACTGATCCCATCGGGGCCTCGAGCGAGGGCGCCTCGCTCTATGAACTGATCAGGGAAGACATCATCGAAGGACGGCTTGCCGCCAACGAACGGCTTGTGGTCACCGATCTCGCCCGGCGTCACGGCACCTCGACCAATCCTGTGCGCGAGGCCCTGCAGCTGTTGCGTGGCGAAGGCTTTGTCACCTTTGTCGCCAACCGCGGGGCGCGCGTCCGACCCATTGATCAGGATTTTGTCCGGGATATCTATGAGATCGGTGTTCTGATCGAGCCAGCCCTGACACGATGGTTTGTGAATATGGCTACCGGCGAGGACATCGCCGAACTCGAACGTCTCCAAGGCCTGATCGAAGAGAACAACTTCGCCGACACATTCAGGCACAGTGAGCTGGATACTGCTTTCCACACCGTGATGTACCAGCGGCACTACAACCGCCACGCCGCCGAGCTTTGGTGGAAACATCGCGAAGTGCTGCGAGCCGTGAGCCGTCGTTTCAATTTCACGCTGGCGCGACGTGCCGCGATCATGCGCGAGCACCGCGAACTCATCGCACTTGTGAAGGCGGGTGAGGCTGACAAGGCGGCCGAACTCGTTTCCCGCCATGTCGAGGGTTCGGGCCGGCATATTCTCGAACAGATGAGAGCGCGCAACGCCGCTCGGGCCGGATAGAACGTTCAGTCCAGAACATCGTTAGCTGACCATTTTCAGGCAAAGGTAGTTGAGATGAAAATCACGAGCATTCGGCCGTGGCTGATCAAATCCGATGCTTCTTACTGGGGAGAGTTCCTGTTCGTCGAAGTGACGACCGACGAGGGAGTGAGTGGCTGGGGAGAGATCACCACCACGACAAGGCTCGCCAACCGCGCTCTCTGCACGATCCTACGGCAGATCGGCGTCGCCGTGACAGGTGAGAATCCGGCGCGTATCGAGCATCTCTGGCACAAGATCTTCCGCAGCTTCACCTACATGGGAAGCCGCGGCGCCGCCGTCGAATGCGTGAGCGCCATCGATATTGCCCTCTGGGACATCCAGGGCAAAGTCCTCGGCAAGCCGATTTACGAGCTGCTGGGCGGACCAGTACGCGATGAAATCGCGCTCTACACCCATCCCAACCAGTCCAAATTCACCAGCAAGGAGGCTGTGGTCCGCGAAATTCTAGACATTGTCGAGTCCGGACACACTGCGCTCAAGTTCGATCCTTATCCCCACCAGGGCCGCAGCGCCGATGGCCTGCCCCGCGAACAGCGGGACGGCTACCTCGATGGCAGCATGACCCGCAAGGACGAGCGCGAAGCCGCCGAACTCGCGGCTCTGATCCGCGAAACGGCAGGACCCGATGTTGACATTCTCATCGATGCGCATGGCCGCTTCGATGTCCCCACCGCCATTCGCCTCTGTCGGAGCCTCGAGGAGGCCGGCCAGATCGACTGGTTTGAGGAGCCCTGCCCGCCCGAGAGCCTTAACGCCCTCAAGCAAGTGCGTGAGAAGGTCAATACCGCCATCTCATGGGGCGAGCGCGGCCACACGAAGTGGGATTTCGTGCCGGTACTCGAGAACAAGCTCGCCGACTACATCATGCCCGACGTTACCTGGACCGGCGGCATTACCGAACTCAAGAAGATTTCTGCGCTGTGCGAAGCCTACTACGTCCCGGTCTCGCCACATGACGCCGCGGGACCGATCAACGTGGTTGCGGGAGCGCAGGTGATGATGACCGTTCCCAACTTCTACAAACTCGAAACATCGGAGTGGAACCTGGGCAAATACGATCACCTGATCGACAGACCGCTCGACATTTCGAACGGCAGCCTGAAGCTGACGTCGAAGCCTGGTCTCGGTATTGAGATGGACCGCGACTACCTGCAGGCCCACGAGATTGAGCTGGGCTAACAACACGCTGTGCCCGCCAGAGTGCGGGCGACAAGCCGAAACGAGGATAGGTCATGGCAAAGACAGGTGGCGCCGACGAAGCGCTCAATCGAGTGAACGCGAACTCCAAGCCATCCCAGCTTCGCATCACCGACATGCGGGTGGCCGAAATCGTTGGCGCGCCGTTCACATCGACCCTGCTCAAGATTTACACCAACCAGGGTATCGTCGGGCTTGGCGAGGTGCGCGACGGCGCTAGTGCCACCTACGCGCTGATGCTGAAGAGCCGGCTGCTTGGCGAAAACCCCTGCGACATCGACCGCCTATTTCGCCGGATCAAGCAGTTCGGTGGGCACGGCCGGCAAGGCGGCGGCGTCTCGGCGGTCGAAATTGCGTTGTGGGATCTCGCCGGCAAGGCCTATGGCGTGCCCATCTACCAGATGCTCGGCGGCCGGTATCGGGAGAAGGTGCGCGTCTATTGCGATACGGACGCGACCGTGCCGAGCGGCACCGAGACCGGCAAGCGTCTCAAGCAGCGCATGGAGCTCGGCTTCACCTTCCTCAAGATGGATCTGGGGCTGATGCAGATCGCGGATGTCCCCGGTGCGGTCGTGTGTCCTGCCGGCTCACTTGAAGGGTACCGCGTCCATCCCGGCCGCGGTCCGGTCAAGACCCTTGAAGAGCGACGCGCCCGCAACGCCGCGTACGATTTGCACAACATTGCCCACCCGTTTACCGGCCTCCACTTTTCCGACAAGGGCCTCGACCTGCTTGAACAGTACATTGCCGAGGTTCGCGAAATTATCGGCATGGATATTCCGCTCGCCATTGACCATGTCGGCCACATCTCGCTGCAGAACGGTATTCGGCTCGCCAGGCGGATTGAAAGATACGTGCCGGCCTGGCTCGAGGATGTGATCCCATGGCAGTACACCGAGCAGTACCGGCAACTGCAGGCAGCCACCACGGTGCCGATCTGCACCGGCGAGGACATCTACCTTAAGGAGGGCTTCGAGCCCCTGCTCAAGAGCGGCGGCCTCTCCATTATCCACCCGGACCTGCTCACCAGCGGGGGCATCCTCGAGACCAAGAAGATCGGCGACATGGCCCAGGACCACGGCGTCGCAATGGCCATCCATATGGCCGAAAGTCCAATCGCCGCAATGGCCGCGGCACATGTCGCGACCGCGACCGAAAACTTCATGGCGCTCGAATACCATTCTGCCGATGTCGACTGGTGGGACGATATTGTCACCGGCGTTCCCAAGCCGCTCGTGAAGGACGGCTTTATCACTGTTCCGGACAAACCGGGCCTGGGGATCGACGGCGTCGTCGACGAGCTGATCTCGCAGCATCTGCAGCCGGGTGTCACCGGCATCTGGCAGCCCACGGATCACTGGGACAACGAGTATTCCTGGGACCGTACCTGGAGCTGAGGCGAAAAGAACCGACGATGAAGATCACCGATCTCCGCTGCGCCGTCATCGGCAAACATCCCATCGTCCGCATCGTTACCGACGAGGGCCTCTATGGCCTGGGCGAAGTCGAGTTCACCAAGACCTATTCAAGCCTTGGGTGCTGCATTTCCGTGAGGCGCTGATCGGCGAGGACCCTACCGACGTCGAGCGGGTGATGCTGAAGATCCGCCAACGCGGCTCTTTCAAGCCCTATGGCGCGGCGGTAAGCGCTATCGAGCATGCGCTGTGGGACATTGCCGGCGGGGCCGCAGGCGTGCCGGCCTACAAACTGCTCGGCGGCAAGGTGCGCGACAAGGTGCGCGTCTACAACGGCTCGATCCGCCAGAAGCGAACGGGGGACCGGCCGGAGGATTACGCCGCTGACGTGAAATGGATGATGGAGCAGCCGCAGAACTTTTTCATGATCAAGCAAGGGATCTCGTTCCACTCCAACATGAAGGACACCATCGAGGGCTTCCATTACGGCGTGACGCAGAAGAAGGCTGGCTATCACGGTGCCATGGATCAGGGCGTGATCAGCGAGCGCGGTTTCAACCACATGCTCGACTGCGTGATCGCGATGAAAGAAGTGCTGGGCGACAAGGTCAGCCTGGCGCTCGACTGCGGCCCGGGCTGGATGCTGCCCGATGCGATCAAGTTCGCTCGCGCGGTCGAGAAATACAATTTGATGTGGCTCGAGGACATGCTGACCGGCGACTATGTGCCGTGGGTCAATCCGCAGGCCTATCGGGAGCTGACCACCTCGACCTCGACGCCAATTCATACCGGCGAGCAGATCTACCTGCGGCACAATTTCAAGGAGCTGATCGAAACGCAGGCGGTGCGCGTCATCGGCCCCGATCCGGCCGATATTGGCGGCATTGCCGAGCTCAAATGGGTCGCCGAGCACGCCTATATGCACTCGATCCTGATGGCACCGCACGGCACCGCGAACGGCCTTCTAGGCCTCGGCGCGCTGATCAATGTCTGCGCCACGCTGCCCGCCAACTACATCGCGTTCGAATACCCGAGCGCCTCCGATCCCTGGTGGGAGGATCTTGTAATCGGCCTGCCGTCGCAGATCGTGAAGGACAGCATGGTGGACCTGCTGGAAGCGCCGGGGCTGGGCCTCGATATCGACGCCGAAGCAGCCAGGAAGTATCTCCGGGAAGAGGATGCGGGCTTCTTCGACTGAACCATCCTTCTTGGGCAACCCTGCACCATGCGGACCGCTCTACGCAATTGACATCCGGAATGACCACTTCGGGCCGAAAGCTGGCTGGCGGCTTCAGCTCGGCGCAGGTCTGTCCTCACCTGACCCAACGGCGACATTTGTCTGGACCGTCGGTAGGTCTCGTCAGGGTGGAAACCGAAAGTTCGACGCGAATTCAGCAGAGAGCTTGCCGGCTGTTCACGGCTTCTCTACGCGCTCAGTCGTCAGACAAGCGTAAGCGGTGTTCTCAGGCCACGGCCTTGAGCTCGAGCTTGTTGATGTAGACCCAAGGCAGGAGATCGTCGATCTGGCTGTTGGG